>NZ_BCNF01000008.1 GCF_001485495.1 Gordonia desulfuricans NBRC 100010
CCAGCCGAACTCAGAACGCAACCACCACGTTCGAGGTGGTCACCACCCGAAGCAACCCACCAAGGTTTCGACACGGGTCCTCGCGATGCTCGGTCCCGGCTCAACCACCGAATTCAGTTGTCACCATGGATGGTCGAGCCAACGACGAGTGGATGTGTTTCAGCTCCGACCCTAGCTCAACCACCGAATTCACGCTCATGATGACGGCAGCACCGACACGCTCAGGTCCCGGTGACGTCGCTGATAGACCGTGCCGAATCGGGCGTCGATGCGAATCCAGGCTGCTGACATCCGGATTCGTACCGGCTCGTCGGCATCGATGGTGTCGGCGTCGGCATCGGCGGTGATCGCATGACCGTCACGGTCACGGATGAAACCCATGGCGGTGAGGGCGAACAACGATCGCATGATCACTCCGGCGCGCAGACGACCGTCGTCGGAGGTCACCTCGAGGACCTCCTGGTCGAGGACGCCGGTCGCCGGACCGTGGGCACTCCCCTCCTCACGCGCCAGCCGGGCGCCGTCGCGGGCCAGACCCACCACCGCACGTGCCGGCACGTCGTCGACCTGCTGGAACCCGGTCAGCAGGGGCAGCGCCCCGCGCCAGGCGGAGTCGAAGGGCATGCCCGGGTCGACGACACCACCGGGATCGGTTGCGGACAGGGCCGAACGCAGCATCGCCGCGTCGCACACCAGGTCCTGCGGCGCCATCCGGCCGAACACGGCGCGGGTGGCGAGCACGTCGAAACCGGTGTTGGACCACAGCCCGATCAAACCATCGGGGCGCTGCGCCAGCCGGATCACCGCGGCGTCGTCGAGTGCCGACACCCGCGCCAGAAAGGCCAGGGCATCGGCACGATCGCCGTCGCCGCCGACCGTGATGAACCGCTCCGGACCGGTCATGGCCGAACGAATCGTTCGAGGTAGCCGCGTTCCGCGGGAGTCAGCCGACGCAGCCGCTGCGCATCCACGTCAAAGGCGACGAGCTGGGTCGTGGCCACCACCGCGGGCTTGGCATCGGGGGCGGCACCGTCGGGCCGCACCTCGTAACCGACGGTGAAGTCCACCGCTCGCACCTTCTCGACGAACATCGTGACCGAGATCGGCCCCTCGTCGTGACGGACCTGCTGCTGATACCGGACGTGCAGATCGGAGACGACGCAGCCGTGCCGCAGATCGGCGGTCGGACGGTCGTCGTAGAACAGCCACGGGATCCGGGCCTCCTCCAGGAGGGTCACCATCCGAGCGTGGTTGATGTGGGCGAACACATCCATATCCGACCAGCGGACCGGCACCTTGACGACATATCCGCGCTCGGTCGTCGTTCCCTCGTCCTCGTAGAGCACACCGTTCCCTTCGTCGCGTCCGTCCGGTCACCCGGCGCCGGGTCGAGCCCGGTCAACGAATAACACTACGGAGTTGCCGCGCGGCCACCGACAGGGTGGCGAGGTCGAGGTTCCCCGAATCCTCGATCTCGGCGAGCATCGCGCGCACGCGGGCGAGCCGTCCGGAGTTGGACGCCTCCCACTCGGCGATCTTCTCCGACACCGGCTCGTCGGGCTCGCTGTGCGCCAGGATCGCCAAGGTCAGGGCCCGCAGCGCGCCGTGCATGTCGTCGCGAAGTGCCAACCGCGCCAACGCATGCCACCGGTCACCGTGTTCGAGTTCGGACACCGCGGTGAGCAGTTCCTCGAGACCGAAATGCTCCATCACCGCGAAGTACAGCTCACCGGCCTCCACCGGGTCACGGTCGGAGATCTCGGCGGTGTCGATGATGTCGAGCAGGCAGAAGCGGTGCAGGCTGATCGCCACGTCGTGCGCGAGATCCGGTGGCACACCCAGTGACTGGTAGTGCGCGACCCGGGTGTCGACGTCGTGGGCCGAACCCGTCCCGAACCAGCTGTCCAGCAATGCCGTCAGCGAGCCGACGTATTCGCCGTAGCGCGTGACCTCTGCGTTCAGCGCCAGCGGCTGCGGCCGGAACGCCAGCAGCCACCGCGACGCCCGGAAGACCAGGCGCCGCGCATACAGCATCATCTCGTCGACCGCCTCGATCGACGCCGACGACGACTGCACCCGCTCCAGCAGATCGGGCATCCCGAACACGCGCTCGGCGACGACGAAGGCACGCACCGCCTCGTCGGTGGACGCCCCGGTGGCCTCCGCGAGCCGGAACAGGTGGGTGATCCCGGCACGGTCGACGACGTCGTTGACCAGAACCGTGGTCACGATCTCGCGGCGCAGACGGTGGGCGTGGATGGCACCGGTGAACCGATCCCGCAGCGGCACCGGGAAATACCCGTGCAGCCGGTCGTCGAAGGCGTCGTTGTCGGGCAGGTCGGTGGCCAGCAGATCGGATTTCGTCGCCAGCTTGACGTGCGCCATCAGGGTGGCGAGTTCCGGGCTGGTCAGGCCCCGGGCCACCTCGGAGCCGATCCGCTTGCGCAACTGCGTCGAATCCGGCAGCGCCTCCAGATGAAGGTCGACGCCGCGGCGGGCCAGCGCATCGAGCATCCGGCAGTGCACGTCCACCCGCACCCCCGAGAAGGCACGGCAGAAGCCGAGTTCGGAGTTCTGTGAGATGTTGTCGGCCAGCACCAGCCCGGCGACCTCGTCGGTCATCGACTCCAGCAGCGGATTCCGGTCGGCCGCCGCCAGCGTTCCCGCCGACACCGCGGCGTCGAGCAGGATCTTGATGTTCACCTCGTGGTCGGAGCAGTCGACCCCGGCGGAGTTGTCCATCGCATCGGTGTTCACCCGGCCGCCGGCGAGGTCGAACTCGATCCGACCGCGCTCGGTCACCCCGAGGTTGCCGCCTTCGCCGATCACCGTGACCCGCAGTTGGTCACCGGTCACCCGGATCGCGTCGTTGGCCTTGTCGCCGACCTCCGCATCGGACTCGGCACTCGCCCGCACATAGGTGCCGATGCCGCCGTTCCACAGCAGGTCGACCGGCGCCAGCAGGACCGCCCGGATCAGTTCCGGCGGTGACAGTTCGGTGACGTCGTCGGCCAGACCCAGTGCGGCGCGGATCTGTTCACCGATCGGGATGGACTTGAGCTCGCGTGACCACACCCCGCCGCCGGCACTGATCAGCGCCGGATCGTAGTCGGCCCACGACGACCGCGGCAGGGCGAACAGCCGTGCCCGTTCGGTGTAGGACAGGGCCGCATCCGGGGTCGGGTCGATGAAGACGTGGCGATGGTCGAAGGCGGCGACGAGCCGGATGTGGCGGCTGAGCAGCATGCCGTTGCCGAAGACGTCACCGCTCATGTCGCCGATCCCGACGACGGTGAAGTCCTGGGTCTGGGTGTCCACACCGATCTCGCGGAAATGCCGCTTGACCGATTCCCATGCGCCGCGGGCGGTGATGCCCATCTCCTTGTGGTCGTAACCCGCCGATCCACCCGACGCGAACGCATCACCCAGCCAGAAGCCGTAGTGCGCGGCGACATCGTTGGCGATGTCGGAGAACGACGCCGTGCCCTTGTCGGCTGCGACGACGAGATACGGGTCGTCGGCGTCGCGGCGGATCACCGACCGTGCCGGGACGATCATGCCGGTGGCCCGGTCGATGTTGTCGGTGACGTCGAGCAGTCCGGAGATGAACATCCGATAGCACTCGATTCCCTCGGCCCGCAACGCCTCCCGGTCGGTGGTGGTGTCCCCGGTGGGGGCCGGCGGGTGGGTCAGCACGAATCCGCCTTTCGCCCCGACCGGCACGATCACCGCGTTCTTGACCGCCTGTGCCTTGACCAGACCGAGGATCTCGGTGCGGAAGTCCTCCCGGCGGTCCGACCATCGCAGGCCACCGCGGGCCACGTCACCGAATCGGAGGTGCACCCCCTGCACACGCGGCGAGTACACGTAGATCTCGTGCAGCGGACGGGGTTCCGGCGCCTGCGGGATGTCGCGCGGCCGCAGCTTGAACGACATCACCGGGCGATGCCCGTCTCCGTCGTCACCGCAGATCGCCGGTCCCGCGTCACCGCTGTCGGTGACGAAGAAGTTGGTGCGGTCGGTGGCGATGACCAGGGCGGTGAACGCCGACACGATGCGATCGGCGTCCAGGCTGATCACCGCGCCGACGTCGGTCCGCAGCCGGGCCAGTACCCATTCGCGCCGCGCGACGTCGGCCAGGACCGGGCTGAACGATGCGTCGAACAGGGCGACGAGTCCGCGGGTCACGTCCACATGGCGTCCCAGAGTGGAGGCCACATGGTCTGTGCTGTACGGGAATCCGCATTGCCGTAGGTAGCCGCCGTAGGCACGCAGCATCGCCGCCGACCGCCAGTCCAGCCCGCACCGCATGACCAGTTCGTTGTAGCGGTCCACCTCCGCCCGTCCGCGCCACACCTGACTGAACGCCTGGGTGAAGCGTTGCGGTAGATCATCGTGCCCGTCGGGGGCGTACACCGACATCCCCGCGGCCAGGGTGACGGCGAACTCGTAGACGTGGCAGGACTGTCCGTCCGGACGCACGAGCGTGTAGGGATGCTCGTCGATGACGTCGAGGCCGAGGCTGTGCAGCACCGGCAACACGTCGGTCAGGGTGGCGGTCTCGCCGCAGAGGTAGAGCGCGAAGTCCCAGGCACCCGCATCCTCGGCGCGGCCGTCGCCCGGCTGTCGCAGGGCCACCGCCAGATCCCCCGGCCGGAGCCCGGCGACCTGGGCCAGATCGCCGACGGCGGCGGCCGGGTCACGCTGGTCCTTGTAGTCCGTCGGCAGCGATCCGATCAGCCGCAGCATCGCGTCGGCCCCGCCGCGCGGCATGGTGACCATCCCGTCACCGGCGGTGCCGATCAGCTCACGGACACGCTCGTCCCAGCTGCGGATCGCCTCGGACAGACTCGCCTGCAGTTGCCGGTGCAGTGGTGTGCCGATGTCGCCCGGGCCCCGCGACCGCGCCAGTTCCGGGTCGATGCGCACCATGACCTGCAACTGCGCCAGGGGCATCTCGCTGACCCGCGCGGAGTACTCCAGCGCCGATCCGTGCAGGGCGTCGGTCACGGCGTTCTGCAGGGCGAGCCGCACGACGGTGTTGTAGCGGTCGCGCGGCAGATAGATGAGTGCGGTGGCCGCCTCACCGTCGGGGTTGATCCGCAGGAAGACACGCAGCGACCGGGTGGCCACCGCGTCGAGCATCTCCTCGAGTCGGCGGTGCAGCTGCGCGGCACTGGACTCGAACATCTCCACCAGCGGATAGTTCTGCAGCAGTTCGATCATCGACTGTCCGGCGAACGAGTCGTCGTCGACGCCGGCGTAGGCGATCACCTCGTCGACCTTGCGTCGCAGGACCGGTACGTCCTGGACGGTCTGGTGCAGGCCGGACGGGGTGAACGTACCCAGGAAGCGATACTCACCGGTGTGGGTGCCGGCAGTGTCGAAGGTGGGCACCTGGAGCAGGATCGGGAAGTCGGAGCGCTGGATTCCGGTCTCGAGGTGGACCCGGGTGATCCGCGGGGCCATCGGCATCTCGGTGACCAACGGGAACTCCGGCTCCACACCCCCGGGCCGGTAGATGCCCAACCGGGCATCGGCATGGCCGGACGCATCGATCCGTGCACTGCCGAGGGGCACGAAGTGGTTGCCCGCGAACCATTCGAGCAGCCGGGCGTACTCCCCGCGCTCGTCGGCGGTGAGACCGGCGACGTCGGCGGGCCGGTCGGCGGCGCAGGCCGATGCGCACGCACCGAGTGCGGTCCGCATCGATGCGGCGTCCTCGTCGACATCGGCGACCCGGCCGATCACGTCGAGCAGGTCGGTGCGCAGCCGGGCGTCGTCGATCCGGCCGTGGGTGGTCAGCGCCGACACCGAGATCCACGACTCGAGGGTTCCGCTGCGGACCCCGGACACATCGGTGAGCACCCCGCCCGCATCGCGGGTCACCGACAGGATCGGGTGATCGATCCGCACCGCGCTGAGCCCGTGGCCTTCCAGGGTCGCCAGCACCGCCTCGACCAGCAGCGGCATGTCGTCGTTGACCACCACGACCTCGGTGCCGCCGGACGACGCGGTGGTGACGTCGACGATCGACTGCCCGGGCGCCCGAACGCCGGCGATCTCGAGATGGCGACGGATCCGCTCCACCGCGTCGGTGTCGAGCGTATCCGGGTCGATCGTGTCCCGACCGTGGTGGCCGGTGTCGCCGACCGCACCGACCGACGCGGCAAGATAGTTCGGAATGACCTGTGGCAGAAGCGAAATAACGTCAGACAACGAAAAATCATCCCCTCACGGGCAACCGGTGGCGCCGCGACCGGAACCTGCGGCCTCACTCGCGAGCCTAGCCTTTTCGCGGCCTCGCGGCCGGAACTCAACGGGTATCGGCGGACATATCCGACGGGCCGTGCGCGCCGGTCGCGTGCGGGGGCGACACGGGTCGGCGAGTGCGGGTCTGCCGCAGGACGCCGACGGCCCCGGCGCACATCTGTGCGCCGGGGCCGTCGGTTACGACTCGTGAGGTCAGTCGCGGGTGAGCTTGCGGTGGGTCACCCGGTGCGGGCGGGCCGCATCGGCGCCCAGGCGCTCGACCTTGTTGGCCTCGTAGGCCTCGAAGTTGCCCTCGAACCAGAACCACTGTCCTTCTTCGACATTGCCCTCCCACGCCAGGATGTGGGTACAGGTGCGGTCGAGGAACCAGCGGTCGTGGGAGATCACGACGGCGCAACCGGGGAACTTCTCCAGCGCGTTCTCCAGCGAGCCGAGGGTCTCGACGTCGAGGTCGTTGGTCGGCTCGTCGAGCAGGATCAGGTTGCCGCCCTCCTTGAGGGTGAGCGCCAGGTTGAGGCGGTTGCGCTCACCACCGGAGAGCACCTCCGACCGCTTCTGCTGGTCCGGGCCCTTGAACCCGAAGGCCGACACGTAGGCACGTGAGGGCATCTCGTTCTGGCCGACCTCGATGTAGTCGAGTCCGTCGGAGACGACCTCCCACACCGTCTTCTTGGGGTCGATGTTGGCGCGGCTCTGGTCGACGTAGCTCAGCTTGACCGTCTCGCCGACCTTGACCGACCCGGAGTCGGGCTGCTCGAGTCCGACGATGGTCTTGAACAGTGTGGTCTTACCGACACCGTTCGGGCCGATCACGCCGACGATGCCGTTGCGCGGCAGCGTGAACGACAGGTCCTTGATCAGGACGCGACCCTCGAAGCCCTTGTCGAGGTGCGAGACCTCCACCACGATGTCGCCCAGACGCGGCGGCGTCGGGATCTGGATCTCCTCGAAGTCGAGCTTGCGGGCCTTCTCCGCCTCGATCGCCATCTCCTCGTACCGCGCCAGACGTGCCTTGTTCTTGGTCTGGCGGGCCTTGGCACCGGAACGGACCCAGGCGAGCTCCTCCTTGAGGCGCTTCTGCAGCTTCTGGTCCTTCTTGCCCTGCACCTCGAGGCGCTCGGCCTTCTTCTCCAGGTAGGTGGAGTAGTTGCCCTCGTACGGGTGCAGCTTGCCGCGGTCGACCTCACAGATCCACTCGGCGACGTGGTCGAGGAAGTACCGGTCGTGGGTGACGGCCAGGACGGCGCCCGGGTAGCTCGCGAGGAACTGCTCGAGCCAGAGCACGCTCTCGGCGTCGAGGTGGTTGGTGGGCTCGTCGAGGAGCAGCAGGTCGGGCTTGCTGAGCAGCAGCTTGCACAGTGCGACGCGGCGGCGCTCACCACCGGACAGGTGGGTCACCGGGGAGTCGGCCGGCGGGCAACGCAGCGCGTCCATCGCCTGCTCGAGCTGGCTGTCGAGGTCCCAGGCGTCGGCGTGGTCGAGCTCCTCCTGGAGCTTGCCCATCTCCTCCATCAGCTCGTCGGAGTAGTCGGTGGCCATCAGTTCGGCGATCTCGTTGAACCGGTCGAGCTTGACCTTGATCTCGCCGAGGCCCTCCTCGACGTTCTGCTTGACCGTCTTCTCCTCGTTGAGCGGCGGCTCCTGCAGCAGGATGCCGACGGTGGCCTCGGGGTCGAGGAAGGCCTCACCGTTGGACGGCTGGTCCAGACCCGCCATGATCTTCAGGATCGAGGACTTACCGGCGCCGTTGGGGCCCACCACGCCGATCTTGGCGCCCGGGAAGAAGGACATGGTGACGTCGTCGAGGATGACCTTGTCGCCGTGCGCCTTGCGCACCTTCTTCATGGTGTAGATGAATTCGGCCATGTTTGCACTCCTGACCTGCAGCGGACGTGATTCGTAGGCGGTTCGCGGGCGGCCCCGTCGGCTCCGGGGCACGGCTCGTGAACGTTCGACCATCCAGCCTAGTGCCCCGGCCACTCCTGGCGAGGACCGCCCTGGCCCCGCATGTCGGGAATGCCCCCGCCGAGCACCCCGCCGACCACCCCGGCGGCGAGCACCCGAACAGCAGGCGCACCGATACGACGAGCAGGGGCCCGGCCATCATGGCCGGACCCCTGCGTCGGAGGTGTCAGCGGGTGTCACACCCGGGGTGGCGTGTCAGGCCGAGGTGCTCTCCCCCGCGGCGATCGCACCTTTCGTGACCCGCTCGGTGGCCGGCGACGGCGTCGACACCGGCGTCTCGATCACCGCTGTGGCCGGGGCGTCGGGGGTCTCCGGGTTCTCGCTGCGTCCGCGGTAGCTGCGGTCGAGTCCGAACATGAAGACCGCCGCGACGACGAGCACCGCACCGAACAGGACATAGAGGCCCTGCGGGGTCCAGCCGGCACCGAGGAGGTAGCCGGTGACGATCGGGGCGACGATCGACACGAGTCGTCCGATACCGATCATCAGACCCACCCCGGTGCCGCGGACGGCCGCAGGGTAGACCGACGGGCTGATCGCATAGAACCCGGCGACACCGCCGTTGGCGGTCAGTCCGACGAACACCGCGAGCACCATGCCCAGCGCGACGATCTCGAATCCGTTGGCGTAGGCGACGAAGACGATCGCGCCGCCGAGCAGCAGCAGGGTGTTGACGATGCGCGGGCGCAGGATCAGCGTGAGCGAGGCGAAGATCAGCGCGCCGATCACGCCGCCCACGTTGATCAGCACACCCGCGGTGGTACCCATGCCCGAGTCGCCGGTGGCATCGGTCAGCAGCTTGGGGGTCCAGGTGTTGGCGAAGTAGAACGACGCCATCAGGCAGGAGTAGCCGATCCACAGCATGATGGTGCGGCGCCCCATGATGCCGGCGAACAGACCGCCCTTCACACCACGCACGTGCTTGGCCGCAACCGGCTCCGGAAGCTCTTGCGCCGGTTCGTATCCGAGCTTCTCCGCGATGGCGTTGTACTTTGCCAGCGCATTCTTCGGGCGCTTGTCGACGAGGAACTCGATCGATTCGGGCATCGCCCGGATGACGACGACGAGCAGCATGGCGGTGACGATGGTTCCGAACAGGAAGGCCGAACGCCACCCGAACTGCGAGATCAGCACGCCCGAGATGGCGCCACCGAGGGCCACACCGCCGGGCAGGCCGGCACCGTAGAGTCCGAGCGCCAGGCCGCGCCGGCGGTCACTGCTGTTCTCCGACACCAGGATGTTGAGGTTGGCGACGAGACCACCGATACCCAGGCCGGCGAAGGCGCGGAACGCGATCAGCTGACCGGGGTCGGCGGCGATCGTCGACAGCGCCATGCCGATGGTGATCACGACGAGACAGGCGATGGTCATCGGCCGGCGACCGTACCGGTCGGCCAGCGGCGAGAGCGCGAAGGCGCCCACCGCCGTACCGATCAGTCCGGCGCTGAGCAGATAGCCGACCTCCACCGACGACAGGTTCCAGTCGTCACTGAGGTGGGGTGCCACGAACGCCATGATGAGGATCTCGAATCCGTCGACCATGCACAGCAAGAAGCAGATGACGATGGTCTGGATCTGATACCGGCGCATCGGCTGGGTGCGAATGGCTTCGCGAATATCCATGAGGGGGTTGCCTTTCACAGCACGCGCTCCCCGACTCCCTCGACGAGGGCACACTCCTGCCCGCATGTCCGGTCGCAGCGAACGGATATCGCAGGGGTGCATGAGGTGGGTCACGCATGAACGGGATCGTCACCGTCACGACCGGGCGTGAACTCCGGAAGTCAGAGGTGGACGAAGTGAGAGTCGAGGCGCCGACGGGGCTTCGATGCGCTCGTGATGCACAAGGGTGACAGCGCTCACGGAATATGTCAACAGCCTCCCGGCTCACCGCGCGACACAGCCGATCACACGCCATGTGCACAATGTGCACAATGTCACCTTAAGCTGTGGCCGTGGCCTCCATCGAAACGACGTCGGGCGATCCGACCCCACCGACCTCCGCGACACCCGCGCGGGCAGCCGGCACCCAGACGCTCGCACGCGGCCTCACCGCGTTGGAGCTGGTGGCGAATTCCCCTGGTGGACTGACCATTCAGGACGTGGCCGAGCGCCTCGGAGTGCACCGCAGCATCGCCACCCGACTACTGGCGACGATCGCCGACTTCCGCCTGATCAACCGCGGTCCCGACGGCCGATTCCGGGCCGGCGGAGGACTCGCAGCCTTGGCCCGCACGGTGTATTCGAGCCTGCGCGAAGTGGCCGCGGGCCCGATGCAGGAGCTCGCCGATCGCCTCGACGCGAGCGTCGCCCTGTTCGTCGCCGAGACCGACGACGCGGTCGCGGTGATGGTCGCCGAGCCGTCGAACTCGGCCGTCCGCGTCTCGTTCCGCGAGGGCGGGCGCCATCCGCTCGACCACGGCGCGGCGGGATATGCGCTGCTCACAGCCCTGCCACCCCGTCCCGGTGAGGATCCACGGGTCACCGAGGGCCGACGTACCGGATACGTGGTGAGCTACGGCGAGGTGATGCAGGGATATTGGGGGCTCGGTGTGCCGCTGGCCCATGCCGAGAACGAACCGCCGGCCTGCCTGACGATCATCAGCGCCTCGCGTGAACTGATCGACACCTGCATCGACGCAACCCTGGCGACCGCAGCCCAACTGAGCAGCCACACTCGCTGACCATCCGGCCCGATCCGGGCCCGACCTGCGTCGATCCGGCGCGACACCACCACACATCACCCCACCCGCGACCCGCACCGCCTCCGAAGGCCGTGCGGGTCGCGGGCGTTCGCGCGCGGTTGTGCCGTCGCCGGATCACCCCGGCGAGCTTGACAGGAGGGGGTGTGTTCGTGTTCACATAGTAGTGGTATAAGTGCAACTACCGATCACAACAGCTCACTATGTGAACAGCGACGGAAGGGACCACCGAGTTCGTACGGCCACGGGGCGGTCGACGGACTCGCACGTTCGGTTTCAGGAGTAAGGAACCCATGAGCACCACCCACGACAGCGACGTCATCATCGTCGGCGCAGGCCCGGTCGGCCTGATGCTGGCGAACATCCTCGGCATGTACGGCCATTCGGTCACCCTGCTCGAGGCGCTCGATGAGCTCATCGACTACCCGCGCGGCGTGGGGCTCGACGACGAGTCCTTCCGCACCATCCAGACCGTCGGTCTGGTGGAAACCGTTCGCCCCCATACGAATCCGCAGCACATCATGCGGCTCGTCAACGGTGCCGGGAAGGTCATCCTGGTCAACAACCCGCAGACCCTCGAGTTCGGCTGGGAGCGCAAGCACGGCTTCATCCAGCCCGAGGTCGACCGCGCACTGTTCGACGGTCTCGCCCGCTACGAGAATGTCCGCGTGCTGTTCGGTCACCGCGTCGAGGACGTGGTGGAGGACGCCGACTCGGTGACCGCCGTCGCATTGGTCACCGGCGCCGACGGACAGATCACCGAGGAGCGCTTCCGCGCCCGCTACCTGGTCGGCTGCGAGGGCGGCAAGTCCCCCACCCGCAAGCGCCTGGGTGTGTCGTTCGAGGGTGAGTCCCCGTCGACCCGCTGGCTGGTCGTCGACGTCAACAACGACCCGCTGGGTACCCCCAACGTCTTCCTCGGCGCCGACCCGAAGCGCCCCTACGTCTCCATCGGCCTGCCGCACGCGGTGCGCCGCTGGGAGTTCATGCTCCACGACGACGAGACCGAGGAACAGGTCACCGATCCGGTATTCGTCAACAAGCTTCTCGCCGAACATGTTCCGGACCCCGCCAACCTGGAGTTCATCCGTCGCCGCGTGTTCACCCACCACGGTCGGGTGGCCTCGAGCTTCCGCAAGGGCCGTCAGATCGTCGCCGGCGACGCCGCGCACCTGATGCCGGTGTGGATGGGCCAGGGCTGGAACTCCGGAATGCGCGATGCCACCAACCTCGGCTGGAAGCTCGCCGCGGTGCTGTCGGGTCAGGCCGGTGACGCCCTGCTCGACACCTACACCGACGAGCGCAAGGAACACTCGAAGGCGATGGTCGACCTGTCGCTCACCTTCGGTCGGTTCATCAAGGTGACCAATCCGCTCGCCGCGGCGGCCCGCGACGCGGCGTCGTCGGTGCTCAACCTGTTCCCGCAGGTCAAGAGCTACTTCGCGGATATGCGTTTCAAGCCGATGCCGCGCTATACCCGCGGCGTGCTGGCCGACCCCTCCACGCAGGTGTCCGGCAGTGCCGCGGCGTCGATCACCCGCCGGATCATCCCGGTGCGCACCGCCAACACCACCGTCTCCCCGGTCGGCGTGCAGTTCCCGCAGCCGCGGGTCAACACCCCCGCCGCCGAGAACGTGCTGCTCGACGACGCGATCGGCAACTGGTGGTCGGTGGTCGTCTGGGGCAACGACCCCACCGACGTGCTGCCGCAGGCCTCGCTCGACAAGCTCTCCGCCCTCGGCGCCCGCCTCGTGTCGATCGTCCCGGAGACCCAGCGGGAGTGGGCCCAGCAGCACATGACCGACGGCGTGCTGGTGCTCGGTGATCACACCGGCCAGGTCAAGAAGTGGTTCGACGACCGGCCCACGCCGATGATCTTCCTGCGTCCCGACCGCTTCGTCGCCGGTGCCTGCCTGAACCAGCACGGTCCGGCCACCCTGGACGCGATCCTCCGGGCGATGTCGTTCACCGGCCGGTCCGCGACCGCCCCCGCCGCGCCCGCCCTCGTCCACTGAAGGAGATTTCTCATGTCCACCTCCATCACCACCCCCATCCCCGAGTACACGACCGATGCGTTCTTCGGTCTCGAGGACAAGTGGCTGCAGACCGCCGACGGCGAGTTGACCCACTACCACGAGCTCGGTGAGGGCACCCCGATCCTGTTCCTGCACGGCTCCGGCACCGGTGTCACCGCGGCCGCGAACTGGTGGCTCAACCTGCCCGAGCTGAGCGCCCACGGCCGCTGCATCGCGATCGACTCGATCGGCTACGGCCAGTCGGTCGTCGCCGACGGCACCGCCTACGGCATCAAGGAATGGGTGCGTCACGCGGTGCGCGTCCTCGACGCCCTGGGCATCGAGAAGACCTGGATCGTCGGCAACTCCCTCGGCGGCTGGCTGGCCTTCCAGTTCGCCATCGACTTCCCCGAGCGTCTGCTCGGCGTCATCTCGATGGGTACCGGCGGCGCCAAGCTGACCGGTGCACTCAAGGGCCACTCCAACCCCACGCTCACCGAAGAGGGCATCCGCAACACGCTGGAGATGTTCGTCGTCGACAAGAGCCTGGTGACCGACCAGCTGGTCTCGCTGCGCTACCAGTCGGCACTCAACGACACCGCCTCCGATCGGCTCGCCGACGTCGTCGCCGCCCGTGACCGTGACCGCTACGATCTGCCGCTGGACTTCGATGTGCTTGCGCGCCTGGATATCCCGGTTCTGTTGATCCACGGCATGCAGGATGTCGTGATCCCGGTGTCGCGGACCTGGGAACTGCTCAACGTGATCCCCCACGCCGACGCGCACATCTTCAGTCAGTGCGGTCACTGGTCGCAGGTCGAGCGGTCCGCGGAGTTCAATCAGGTCGTCGGCAGCTACCTCGCGCGGCACGCCGGCAACCGCTGAGTCGAAGGAGACTCGTCATGACCCAGGCACTGTTGTGTATGTCGCACAGCCCGTTGCTCGAACACGCCGACCCGCCGGCCGAGGTCGTCGACGCGGTGCAGGCATCGTTCGAGCAGGCACGCACCTTTGTGCGCGACTTCGATCCCGAACTGGTCGTCAACTTCGGGCCCGATCACTACAACGGGTTCTTCTACGACCTGATGCCGCCGTTCTGTGTGGGCTACCGCGCCCACGGAACCGGGGACTACGACTCCTTCGCCGGTGACCTCGACGTCCCCGAGCAGCTCGCCGAGGAACTCGCACAGTTCGTGATCGACCGTGAGATCGATCTGGCGATCTCGCGCCGCATGGAGGTCGACCACGGTGCGGTGCAGCCGATGGAGATCCTGCACGACGGCAACGCCGCCGCGCGGCCGGTGCTGCCGATCTTCGTCAACTCCGTCGCCCGGCCCTTCGTGCCCGTGTCCCGGGTGCGCAAGTTCGGTCAGGCCGTCGGCGAGTTCTTCGCGGGTCAGGACAAGCGCGTGCTGTTCCTCGGCTCCGGCGGCCTCTCCCACGACCCGCCGGTACCGCAGTTCGCCACCGCCAACGACGCCCAGCGTGAGTTCCTCACCGCCGGAAGGCATCCGTCGGCCGAGTTCCGCGCCCAGCGTCAGGCCAACACCATCGAGACCGCACGCAAGTTCGCCGCGGGCGAGGCCGACATCATCGACCTCAACCCCGACTGGGACCGGGCGTTCCTGAAGGTGTGCTCGTCGGGCAAGGTGGAGGGCTTCGACGCCTACACCGCCGACGACATGGACGCCACCGCCGGGCACTCCTCCCACGAGGTGCGCACCTGGGTGGCCGCCTACTCGGCACTGAGCGCCTGCGGCGAGTACGACGTCACCTACGAGTTCTACCGGCCGATCCGCGAGTACATCGCCGGATTCGCCGTCACCACCGCCGTCCTGCGCTGAGCGACCCTCTGCCCGTACGACATCTGAGTGTGGCCCCGGCTCGACCAGCCGGGGCCACACTCGTCTGCGGTGCATCGCACGCCGTACCCCACGGCCATCTCGCGTGACCTGTCCACCCCCGGCAGCTAATCTGATTACGGATGTATCCAGAATCGGGGGTTGGTGCGATGAGTCAGGACGTCACACGGTTGCCGACGCGGCACGTCGACATGCCGCTGGTCTACCGGTACCTCGGCGACCGCCGGTTCGCCTACGCACTCCCCCGGGCACTCACCCTGCAGATCCTGCACCCGGGTAACGCCGCAGGCCTCGTCGCCCATGTGCCGCGCGGACTCTGGACCCACAAGCAGCGTGCGGTGTCGGAGATGATCTACATCGCCTACAGCAACCGGGACCTGACGTCGGTCATCCGAACCGCGCACGCCCACGTGAAGGGCGTCGACGGCTTCGGCGACCGGTACCACGCCCTCGACCCGGACCTGTTCTTCTTTCAGCACGCGACCTACGTCGACACCCTGTTCACCGCGGTGGAGACCTTCGATCACCGGCTCGACGCCGACGAGCGCGACCTGCTCTACCGCGACTGCTGCCGCTGGTATGCCAAGTACGACATCTCCGCACGCATCATGCCCACCACATACCACGAGTTCGTCGAGTGGTTCGACGACTACTGCGCCACCCGACTCCGCACCTCCCCCGACAGCGACAGCCTGCGCGAGCGTGCCCTCAACCCGAACACCTGGTATCCGGCCAGGGTTCCGTCGGGCGCAGTACGCGCCCTCTTGCATCCCCGCGCATGCGAGCTACTCGGCGTCGAGGTGAGCCGATCGGACCGGATGTCGTTGCGGGCGTTCACCTTCCGGACCACGCTGCTGGCCACACTCATCGGGCGGCACGCCATGCTGATCCCGGCCGCCCGACACGACCCGGACAACTGACGCCGAGGTTGTCCACAGATCTCGTTCACGTCGTCACATCGGACCGACGGTGGTCCATGCTGGGTGGGCGCGGGATCGGTGCCGCTGAGGGGACGGTCACCGATCCCGTGACAACCCGCCACCTGTCGGCGGATATACTCGCGAGGCCGAGCACCACACCAGGTCTCGGCGCGCCTCCGTAGCTCAATGGATAGAGCATCGGCCTTCTAATCCGGTGGTTGCTGGTTCGAGTCCAGCCGGGGGCACCGTCACATCCTTGCCGGCCTCCGGCCGGAGTGCGCCCACTGAGTTCGAGTGGCATCCCGGAGGGCGCACCGTCACATCCCTGCCGACCTCCGGGTCCGGCCGTGTCCTCGCCGACGACCCGTCATGGCCCCCAGCGCACAGAGCCGAGAATCCCGAGGACGAGTTCCTGAACGTTTTTTCGGTAGTTCTCACAGCCGGACGGCCGTCCTCGTCGTACGGACCGGATGATCACACCAGCGGGCTCGGGCGACCGACGCGCGGCCGATCGATCTGCCTGACCTGGTGTTTCAGATTGCGCGCACCGAGGAAAGCTGCTCGAGGAGATCTCCACGCGGAGTCCGTGTCCGGGTGAGAAGGCGTTCTCCGTCGGTCACACGGCGGGTTCTGCACCGCCGTCGGCGGCCGCGGTGATCCGATCCTTCGACAGCAGCGCAACGGCGCAGACGAGCGCGAGCCCGAAGACCGCGGTGGCGACCCAGAAGCCGACGGTGATCGCGTCGGCCGCATGCTGCGGGAGCGGACTGTGCGTCACCTGGTGATCGACACCCATCACGATCGACCCGATCACCGCGACGCCCAGGGTGCCGCCCAGCTGACGGATGGTCTGCACGATGCCCGATGCCTGACTCCGTTCGGCTGCGCTCACGCGCGAGAGCGCGTCAGTGTTTGTCGGCGAGAACAACAGTCCGAGTCCGAAGCCGGTGATGACCATGCCCGGCACCTGCAGCGCGTAGTCGAGATGCGGAAGTGATGCGGCCCAGCAGGCCATGCCGATGGTCGCTGTCGCGAGGGCCCGTGATCACCGGTGGGCGGTTGCCGCGGCGGTCGTACCAGCGGCCGCCGAGTTGCGCGGCGACGGTGATCGGCAGGATCAACGGCAGCGCGGCGACGCCGGCCTTCATCGGGCTCATGTGCAGCAGATCCTGCAGACACAACGTGGAGAACAAGATCGCGGCGAGCAACGAGAACTGGACGAGACCGAGGGTGATGAGATTCGCCACGAATGCGCGGCGCGCGAACAACCGGACCGCGACCAGTGGTGTGGCCGAGCGCCATTGAGAGACAACGAATGCCCCGATGATGGTCAGTCCGCTGATCAGCGGTACCAGTGTGGCCGGTGAACTCCAATGCCAGGTACTGCCCTGCTGGATGGCCAACACGGTGAGCAGCAGCCCCGAGACGAGCGTGACGGCGGCACCGAGACTGACGTGTGCATCGCGGTCGCGTCCGTTGGCCGGCCGGGCGACCGCGACGAGAACGAGCGCGAGGACACCGACCGGAACGTTCAGCCAGAACACCGCACGCCAGCTGATCCACTCGGTGAGCGCCCCGCCGATCAGGGGGCCTATCGCCAGAAAGATCTGCGAGACACCGGCATAGACGGCCATGGCCCGACCGCGTCCGCTGATCGCAAAGGCATCCATCACGATCCTCGCCGACACCGGCATCATCAGTGCAGCGCCGACTCCCTGCGCAGCGCGTGCGGCCAGAATCCAGATCTCACCGCCACCGGCCGGTGCGATCCCGCAGAACACGGAGGCGACAAAGAACGTGATGACGCCCAGGCAGAAGCACGTCACCCGCCCCAGTCGGTCGCCGAGTTTGCCGCCGAGCGCGACGCAGGCGGCCATCGCGAGAACATAGGCGTTGACCACCCATTGCTGGCCCGACGGCGACAGCCCGAGATCGCGGGTCATCGACGGCAACGCCACCGTGACGACTGTCTGGTCGAGCATGATCATCGACAGTGCGCCGGTCATCGCGAACAGCGTCAGCCAGCGGTTGCCGGCGAGCTGTGCGGTGCGTTGCACCGCACCTGTTGCGGTGCTCACCGACGGCCACCGATCGGATCGGTGAAGAGCCCCGATGCCGGGATTCCGATGCGGTCGGCGAGGACTCCGTCGAGCCAGTCGTAGACGACGTCATCCCAGACCCGCTGGCCCAGGCCACCGCAGTGCCCGGAGATGCCCGTGCTCGGGTCGGGGGCGAAGAGTCGCTTGTTCTCGACGGTGAGAGCGGCGAACAGTGCCTCACCCTGCCCGCCGACCGGGTCACCGGAGGACTCGACGATCATCGTGGGACAGCGAATTTCGCTTGCCCGATCGATCATGGTGAACGATGTGAGCTCGCGGAAGTACTCGGCGATGGTGCGCACCCCGTGGCAGGCCATGCGAGAGCCGAAGAAGTCGGCGCGTTCGCGGCTGACCCGGCTCAGCGCGGTCATCAGCGGGGCCGCGATACGTCCCTTCCAGCCGGCGGGGATCTTGGCGCCCATGTCGGGCTGGGCGGGATCGCAGATCATTGCGGCGATGCGGGATTCCCCGGCGACGCCCCGCGGAACCAGGTAGCCGGCGAACGATCGTCCCACGGCGACGAGTCGCCGGTTGTCGACGCCCGGCACGGTGACGAGCCAATCGAGGATCTGCGACAGCACGGTCTCGTAGTCGGAGCGGAAGTACACGTGGTCGACGATGAGGGTCGAGCCCTGTCCGGGGCCCTCGACGGACAGGACGTTGTAACCGCGGGCCAATGCGCCCTGCGCGAAGCCCCACCCCGATTCGGCGGTCGAATCGTATCCACACGGCATGACGACGGTGGGCCGCGGACGATCGTCGGCGGCCGGCCGGAACAGCCAGCCGTGGATGTCGATGCGCCGGTCGGATGTGGTGAAGGGGATGGCCACCTCGGTGGCGACGATCGGACTGGCCGTGTGGCCCAACAGGTCCATCGCCCGCGCGAAGGTCTGGCAGTGAGCCTGGTAGGAGTCGCGGAGCCGCTCGTCGTCCAGGTCGGTGCGGAGGTAGAAGTAGGCCTGCCGGTAGTGCTCCGAGGCCCGCAGGTAGCACTGGTGGGCGGTCACCAGGTGTCCTGCGACATGTGCCTGTTCCGCGGCGTCACGCACCGACTCGGCGCGGGCCGACCACCGCTTGTACCACCGTTGCGGGTTGTACCTGCCGCCGATCTCGCGGGCCGTCGTGTACGCCTCGCCGAGATCGGCGGCGCCGACGGCCGCTGCGGCCAGGGTTCGGCCGAACTGCACACCGCGAATGCCCGGCCCGCCCGCCCGATCTCGCCGGCCGCAGACAGATGGTTTCCACGCTGCTCGACCGTGTCGCAGATCTGGATGCCGCCGCAGTCCAGATAGGCGCGGAACGCCTGATCGTTCCAGCGCAGACCCATCCTGGAGTCGCCCTCGAAGGGCGCCGCGATGCCCAGCATCACGGCGGCGAGATGGGTGGCGAGCGGGTCGCCGCGTTCGGTGCCGAGCGCGAGCGCGGTGTGCGCGTGGTCGAGTGCCGACGCGAACTGCCCGGCGATCACCGCACACAATGCCTGTGCAGCGAAGACCGTTGCCGCGATGTCGTCGTCGCGGCCCGCGATGGTCGCGGCCGCCTGCTCGGCAAAATCGGTTGCGACAGCGTGGTTGTCACCGGTCCACGCCGCCAGCGACGCCAGGGCGAGGCGGACGGCATGCGTGTTCGGGTCCCGGTCGCCGGGAACGATGAGCGCCTCGAGTTCCTCGGGGGTGCGACGTCAGGTGCCGGTGCGCGTCGTCGGTGAGTTGACTGAAGGCGAGTGCCGAGCCCAGGGCCAGTTCGACCATGGCCGCAGTGCGCGGACCGCATGCCCCGCCGGCGACGGCGGCCGACGCCATCCGCAGGACCCGGATTCCGTCGGCCAGCCGTTGCCGGAAATACCAGTACGCGCCGAGCCGTTCGAGGAGGTCGATGTGCGAATCGAGCAGGGCGGGGTCGGTCACGATCGATTCCAGGAACGCCATGACGGTGCTGTGGTCGTCGTCGACGCGGGCGAGGTCGCGTGCCGAGTGCGCCGTCACGGCCATCGGAGTCGCGGTCAGCAACTCGATGATCGCGGCGTCGCGCGCGGCCAGTCCGGCCTCGGCGCGACCCGGGTGGCCGGCGTGCGCGTGATCGGCAACGGTCCTCAAGATGGTGAAACGCTTAGGGCGGTACCGGTTTCCCCGAATCGGCCACAACAGCGAACGACGGGTGAACTCCTCGAGGTCGTCGGCGATCGACGGACCGCAGACCGCGCGGGCGATGGCCGGGGTGAACGGATTGCGCAGCGCGGTGAGTCGCAGGAAACGATCGAACAGTTCGTCATCCATCGCCGCGACGGCCAGCTCGAATGCCCGTGTCACGGGTTCGGGCACCTCGGTGCCGAGCTGATCGGCCACCTCCGCGAGTGCGTAGGTGGCGCAGCGAGCGGCGGCCAGCTCCACTCCCAGCGGCAGGCCACCCATGGCGCGACAGATGCGGTCGAGGTCGGCGCGGTCGTCCGGACTGACGTCGAATTGTCCGGTCGCGCTGCGGATTCGATCGACGAGCAGCCGTTGCGCAGGTGGCAGCGCGTCGGCCGGCCCCTCGATCGACAGGGGATGCAGACTCATCACCTGTTCGCCGTCGACCCCACTCGGCGCGCCGACGGCCAGTACCGTCACCGCAGCACACCTCTCCAGGATGGTGTCGATAGCGTTGTGGTCCTCGGGATTTGGTTGATCCGACACGTCGTATCGGCACTCCTCGTTCTCGACGGCCGATACGACGTGTCGGCCGTCGAGAACGAGGAGTGCCGACATGGTCGACAGATGACTGCACACCTGGTCGATGGCGGTGGTCGTATCGGCCGACGGCTGAATCCGCATTGTCTCCAGGATCGTCGTGGCGAGGTCGGTGCCGTCGCGGCGCACGATGTACCACACTACGTCGTCGACGAAATCCGCTGCGCGCCGTGCGGCCTCGATGGCCAGGCGGGTCTTGCCGACGCCGGGGATGCCGACGATGGCGACGGCGCGCACCGCAGTGAGGAGCCGGATGACCTCGTCGAGTTCGCTGTCGCGGCCCACGAACGACGTGTGCTGCGACGGCAGCCGGACGCGACGTACCGCACGGCTGTGCTCGTGGAGAACAACTCGTTGTGCGGCAAGGACTTCAGCACCCGGGTCAACACCGAGTTTGGTGGCGAGAAGTTCCCGGATGTCACGATAGGCGGTGAGCGCCTCGGCCCGCTGGCCACCAGCCGCCAGCGCCGAGATCTTGACCGACCATGCATGTTCGTCGAGCGGATCGCGGGCGATCAGTGCCTGCGCCTCGTCGAGGGCACGGTCGACGTCACCACGAGCGAGGAGGAGGTCGGCGCGACGGGTCAGCAGCGCGGCGCGGACGGCATGCAATCGGCGTCGTGCCTGATCGAGGGTCGGGGTGGACGACGCGGTGGTGAACGGTTCGCCACGCCACCGGCTCAGCACGTCCTCGAGGTCGTCGACGGTGTGTGTCCGGGACCGGTCGAGCACCGCAGAAGCAGCGGATTCGAATTCGGTCGAGTCGACCGTCACCGCGGTGAGGTCGAGGCGGTATCCGGCCCGGTCGGTGGTGATGACCGATGCCTCACCCTGCGGCGACAGCACCTTGCGTAGTCGCCAGATCTGCGATTCCAGGGCGCGTTGGGTCCGCTCCGGCGCATCCGGTCCCCACACCTCGGTGATGAGCGCGGCGGCCGGCACCGGATGCCCGGCGTGCGCACACAACAGCGCGAGGATCGTGCGAGGCTTCGCGCCGCCGGGGTCACAACGGTCGGTGCCTCGCTCGACGACGATCTCACCGAGATCGCGGATCACCAGCACCGGTGCCTCGATGAGCCGGGGTGTCCCATATGTCGATCTTACGTGGGGTCCGACACATCGACCGCCTGATGTGGATCCCCCTGGGCGGGACGGAGAAGCGCGTGACGCCCACGGCATCCCGATGTGCCGGCGGTGCGTACACGCGGCCTTCTCCGCGGTCGCGGCCGTGCCGATAGAGGATTTCGGGCCCACCGTACGTCGACACGAGGGCGGCGAGCGTGAGGCCGGCAATGCAGTGGACGCCGGCTCGACGATGTGATCACACGGTGACCACCGCCATCGCGAAAACCGGTATCCGCAGCGAGAGTTCGACCCCGGCGGCTCCGCCCGCGTGAGACGGGCGGAGCCGGATGCCGAGCGGGTGCGTGCGCCCGTGTCGGCTACGGATGCGTACCCATCATCCGAGGACGCAACACCAGCCAGCCGCCGTGGTCGACGAACACCCTCGCTCCCCCATGCCGGACCCGACCGGCCCATGAACGCAGGTCATCGGCGGTGAGTGCCTGCACGTGCCCGAAGTGCTCGCTGGGCTGCTCCTCGAACGGCACCGCCACGATCACCCGGCGTCGGGCCACGCGTAACGCCTCCTCGATCGCCGTCAGCGCCTGGTCGGCCGTCAGATGCTCCAGGAGGTGGACCAGGGTGACGGTGTCGACCGAGTCGTCGGCATACCCGAGGTCGGTGGCATCTCCGAGGTCGGCCCGCACATGCACCCTGCGTCGAGCCGCGGCCCGGCGGAGCATGGCCACCGCACCCGGATCCACGTCGCACGCCGAGACCTCCTTGCCCTCGTGCGCCAGTTGGAGGGCAAGGAACCCGAAGCAGCTGCCCACCTCGAGCACCGAGCGTCCCTCGATCAGGGCACGCGCCCGGCGGTGGATCGGCGCGAACGCCGAGCCGCCGTCCTCGAGGGAGCGAAGGGTGTTGTCGTAGAACGCACTCCAGGCTCGATCGACCGTCACGGCGCAGGTTTCGACGATCCGCACCGCGACCGTCTCGAAATCGTCCCGCCCGCTCAGCACACCGATGTCGATCAGCGACGTCAACGCACCCACGAGTACGTCGTCGCAGATGTCGGCGGTGGTGAACCGGTGCACCAGCTCCACCCCGTCGTCCTGGCCGACATGCCAGGCCAGCGGACCGGTTCCGCCGAGTCGTTCACCGGGCCGGGCCGCTCGCACCCGGATCCGTCGACGCGCCGGGGTCTGCCCGGTGGCCCCGACCGGCCGCTCGACACCGACCGGCCGCTCGGCACCGATCGACACCGTCATGACCAGCCTTCGCCCAGGTCGATCACCGCACGTCCGGTGAACTCGCCGCGGCGCAACGCATCGACGACGGTGGGGATCTCGCCGACCGGGAGGTCGACACCGATCTGATCCAGCTTCCGGGGCCGCAGGTCGTCCTCGATCCGCTTCCACAACGCGCGTCGGGCCTCGATCGGCATCTGCACGGAATCGATCCCGAGCAGTCCCACCCCGCGCAGGATGAACGGCATGACGGTGGTCGCCAGGCCGCTGCCGCCGGTCAGACCGCTGGCGGTCACCACCCCGCCGTACCGGGTGGTGCTCAGGATGTCGGCCAGCGCGGCGCCGCCGACACAGTCGACGGCACCCGCCCAGCGGGCGCGCCCCAGGGCACGCGGCCTGGCATCGGGGTCGAGCGGCAGCCGGCCGATCACCTCGGCGGCACCGAGGCCGTGCAGACGGTCGGTCGCGGCCGGTTTGCCCGACGAGGCCACCACCTCGAATCCCTTGGCCGCCAGCAGATCGATGGCCGCCGAGCCGACACCGCCGGTGGCACCGGTCACGATGATCGGCCCCGACTCGGGGGTCACCCCCCAGTCGAGGATCGCCGCGACGCTCATCGCCGCGGTGAACCCCGCGGTGCCGATGGTGGCCGCCTCGCGCGGGGTGAGGCCCTCGAGGGCGACGGTCCAGTCGGCCGGCACCACCGCTTCCTGGGCGTACCCGCCGTCGCGGGCGGTGCCGATCTCGTAGCCGTGGGCGATCACCTCGGCGCCGACCGCGAAATCCGGTGACGCAGATTCGATCACGGTCCCCGCGACGTCGATACCGGGCACGATCGGATAGTCGCGGACCACGCCGCCGCCGGGGGTGAAGGCCAGTGCGTCCTTGAAGTTGACGCTCGAATGGGTCACCCAGATGCGCAGCTCGCCGGCGCCGAGCGCAACTCGTTCACGCTCGATCACCTCGGGCCGGATCTCGTCGTCGTGACGGACGGCGGTGAGTGAACGGTAGGTGGTCATGCGGTACTTGCTCCTTGGGTCGGTTGCGTTCAGGACGGGTGTGGTCAGGACCGGTGCGGTCAGGACGGGTGTGTTCAGGACGGGGATCGCGTCGGCGAGTCCGCGGCCAGCCTGATGGTCAGGTCGGTGACGACCGCGGGGTTCTCGATGGTCGGGGGCACATCGGGATCGTCACCGTCGAGGATCTGGCGCAGACAGCGGCGCACGATCTTGCCCGAGCGGGTCTTGGGCAATGCCGGGACCACGCTCACGCCACCGAGCGCGGCGATCGGCCCGACCCGTCGGCGCACGAGATCGCCGACCTCCGTGGCCAGCTCGGCCACACGCTCGGCGTAGGCGACCTCGGGCACGACGATCGCATAGGGCCGTTGACCTTTGAGTTCGTCGCGTGCCCCGACGACGGCGCATTCGGAGACCCCGGGATGCTCGGCGATGGCCGTCTCGATCTGTCCCGACGACATCCGGTGGCCGGCGACGTTCATCACGTCGTCGGTGCGGCCGAGGATGTAGACATAGCCGTCGTCATCGACGTGACCGCCGTCGCCGGAACAGTAGTAACCGGGATGCTCGGTCAGGTACGAGCGTGCCAATCGATCCTCGTCACCCCAGACGCTGGTCAGTGTTCCGGGCGGCAACGGCAACCGCAGACAGACATCTCCCTCCTGTCCCGGCGCGACGGGTTTCCCGTCGTGACCGAGGATCGCCACGGTGAATCCCGGGACCGGCTTCGTCGAGGAGCCTGGCCGCGGCGGGAAATACGTCAGGCCGAGGAAGTTCGAGATGACCGGCCAGCCCGTCTCGGTCTGCCACCAGTTGTTCACCACGGGAGCGGGCTGGACGTCGCACAGCCATTGCTGGGTGTCCGGGTCGAGACGCTCACCGGCCAGGAAGATCCCGCGCAACGAGCTCAGGTCGTACCCGGCGAGCAGCTCCGCCCGCGGATCCTCGCGGCGGATGGCCCGCATCGCGGTGGGCGCGGTGAGCAGCACGCTCACCCGGTGCCGTTCGACGACGTCCCAGAACGCCCCCGCATCAGGGGTTCCCACGGGTTTGCCCTCGAACAGCACGGCGGTCGCGCCGGCGAGCAGCGGCCCGTAGACGATGAACGAGTGCCCCACCACCCAGCCGATGTCGCTGGCCGCGAAGACCACGTCGCCGGCGCCGATGCCGTACACATGCGGCATGCACCACGACATCGCCACCGCATGTCCGCCGTTGTCACGGACGATGCCCTTCGGGGCACCGGTGGTCCCGGAGGTGTAGAGGATGTAGAGCGGATCGGTGGCCGGCACCGGTACGCAGTCGGCGGGCTCGGCATCGGCGAGCAGCTCGGCCCATCGGTGTTCGGGCCACCCGACCGTGCGACCGGCCGGTTCGCAGACCTCGGGACGGTCGACGACGACCACATGCCGGGGCCGCCAGTCCGCTTCTGCCAGAGCGGCATCGAGCAGCGGAAGGTAGGGCACCGTCCGGCCGGGTTCGAGTCCCCCGGTGGCGGTCACGACCACCGACGGCTGCGCGTCGTCGATCCGCGCGGCGAGCTCGGCCGCGCCGAAGCCGCCGAACACCACCGCATGCACCGCACCCAGGCGGGCGCAGGCGAGCATGCTCACCACCGCCTCCGGGATCATCGGCAGATAGATCAGCACGCGATCCCCGCGTCCCACACCGAGATCGCGTAACGCGCCTGCGGCCCGGCGCACCTGGTCGAGGAGTTCCCGGTAGCTGTAGGCGTGCTCCCGACCGGTCGTCGCCGACACGTACAGCAGTGCGGCCTGCTCCCCCAGTCCCGCACCCACATGCCGGTCGAGGGCATTGTGGGCGGTGTTCAGGGTGGCCCCGGGAAACCAGTCCACCAGACCGTTGCCGGTGTCGGCGTGGGCCGACCGCGGCGGGTCGATCCACGTGACGGCACGCGCGGCGTCGAGCCAGAACCGGCCCGGATCGGCCTCGGCGGCGGCCGCGGCGGCCGCATGGGTGTCGGTCGGGGCCTGCGCGGGCCCCGGTGTCTGCGTGCGCTCAGCCATCGGTGAACCTCGCCGGCCGCTTGTCCAGGAATGCGGTCATACCCTCGGTCTGGTCGTCGAAGGCGAACAGCGAATGGAACCACCGTCGTTCGAAGAGCAGCCCCTCGGACAGGGTCGTCTGGTCGGCCCGCAGGACGCACTCCTTGGCCGCACGGGCCGCGCGTCCGGAGAAGCCGGCGATCTGCCGGGCCACCACGAGCGCCTCCTCGAGCACGTCGTCGTCGGGGACGACGCGGCTGACCAGACCGATGCGGAGTGCCTCGGCGGCATCCACCCGGCGGCCGGTCAGGATCAGGTCCATCGCCTGGGCCTTGCCGACCAGTCGCGTGAGCCGTTGCGTGCCACCGATACCCGGGATGATTCCCAGACCGATCTCCGGCTGGCCGAAGGACGCGCCCGCACCGGCGATCAGGATGTCGCACATCATCGCGATCTCGCATCCGCCGCCGAGCGCGAACCCGTTGACCGCACCGATGGTGGGGATACGCAGGTCGGCCAGTTCTTCCCACGCCGCAAGATGATTCGAGTCCGTCATGTCGCCGAAGGTGCGGTCGCGCATCTCGGCGATGTCGGCGCCGGCGGCAAAGGCGCGGCCGGCACCGGTGAGGACCAGTACCCGGGCACCGCTGTCGGTGACCTGACGCAGCGCTGCGGAGAACTCGGTCATCATCGTCGTGTTCAGGGCGTTGAGTGCGGCCGGCCGGTTCAGGGTCAGCTGGGCCACGCCGTCGTCGTCGACGGTCAGGGTGAGGGTGTCAGAGGAGGACATCGGTTCTCGGGCTTCCTTGGGTTGTCGGGGCGGGGTTACAGACGGTTGTGGGTTCGAGGTGACCGGCGAGCCGGCTCGTCAACGCATCGACGACGGCCCTGATGTGTGGGGCGCGCCGCACGGCCGACGGCACCACCACCCAGTACCGGCCGCCCACGTCCACCTCGGCTGGCAGTACCGGGACCAGGCCGTCGTGGAAGGCGGTGGCATAGGCGGGCAGCAGACCGACGCCGTGACCGGCGAGCACTGCCTGGATCTGCGCGCCCACACTGTTGGACTGCACCGAGGCACACACCCCGGGAATCAGGTCGTCGAGCACCCGTAGCGGGGCGATGTCGAGGCATTCGTCGAGGTAGTAGACCACCGGGTGATCGCGCAGGTCGTCGACGGATGTGATCGGGGCGTGATCGGCGAGGTAGTCGGCCGAGGCGAACAGCGCCAGCGAGTAGGTGCACAGCCGGGTGGCGACGACGGCCCGTGACGGTGGGGGTTCCAGCGACACCGCGATGTCGTACTCGCCGGCACGCAGGTCCACATGTCGCGTGGAGGTCAGCAACTCGATACGCAGGGACCGGTGCCGGGCGAGGGCCGGGGCGAGGGCCCGCGGCGCCAGGTAGGTGCCGAATGCGTCCGGGGTGAGCAGCCGGACCGGACCGCGGATGCTGTCCTCGTCGTCCCGGGCGACGGCGCGTTCGGCCTCGTCGAGATCGTGTTGGATTCGCTCCCCGATCCGTCGGAGCCGGCGTCCGGTCTCGGTGAGCTGCCAACCGCTCATGGACCGGTCGAACAGCCGCCGGCCGACCCGTTTCTCCATGCGGGCCACATGTCTGCTGACCGTGGAGTGGTCGACGCCCAGCCGCGACGCCGCACCGGTGACGGTGCCGCTGCGGGCCACCGCCAGCAGGATCAGCAGGTCGTCGGCGCTCACCGTGGCGTGCAGCGGCCGGTCGGGGCTCATCAGCCGGCCCCGAGCTGGACCAGCGCCAGCAGCGGCGCCATGATCGCAATCGCCACCGCCGGCGGATCCAGATGCATCCGGCAGCGTTCCAGCACCAGCCGGGCCCAGCCCTCGGCGACGACCGCCGACACCAGCCCCGCCACGACCGCGGCCACCAGAATCCAGATCGCATGGTCGGTGTGGGCGGCGATGATCCCGGCGGCCAGACCGGCGGGCAGGGTGATGTGGTGGGTCACCGGCACCGCCTTGCCGAACACCAGGGCCAGCAGGGTCACCGCCGACATGCCGTAGAGGAACAGTGGCGCCATCGCCCGTGCATCCGCCGGGAACGCCAGGTACACCGATCCGGCGACCGCACCGCCCATCAGCCCGATGGTGATCACGGCGGTGGCATCGTGCTGCCACGGAACCCACGGCATGCGTTCGGAGTTCGGCGTCCGCGCCCAGAGCGCGGCGGCCACCAGCGCGGTGAGGACGACGCTGATCGCGAGCGCGTCGATCACCTGGACCTCGGCGCCGACGGCGGTGTGCACCTTCGGGATCTCGGCGAGCGCACGCGCCAGGATCTGGCCGAGGACACCGAATGCCGCGCCCACCGCGAGGATGGACATGCGGTTGTAGGAGATCAGCGGCTGGGCGATGTCGCGGCCGGAGTCGTGGGCACGGATGTAGGCGGCATACGCCGCGGCGGCCGCACCGCCGGCGAACAGCACATGCGGGCCGAACACCGGCCCGAAGGCCAGGCCCCCCACCAGCGGGGTGTCGGGGCCGACGGTGGCCAACCCGGTGGCGACCACGACGATCACCCCCATCAGGGAGAACGCGGCGAGCGCACCCAGCGCCGCCCCCAGTGCGCCACCACCGGCGGCGCCGACCAACTCGCTCACGGTGAGCGTCATGGAAAGTCCTTTGCGTCGTATTCGGTTGGGAAAGAATGGGATACGCGGCGACGACAAGTCCCGGAACCACCGGGTTGTCGCCGCCGCGCAGTAGATGTCGAGCGGGGGTGGATCAGTGCTGGTGCTTGATCACACCGCGAATGTTCTTGCCGGCCAACAGGTCGTCGTATCCCTCGTTGACCTGTTCGAGGCTGTATTCCCTGGTGATCAGCTCGTCGAGCTTGAGCTTGCCGTCGGCATACATCCGGACCAGGTTGGGAATGTCATAGGTCGGATTGCAGTCGCCGAACAGCGAGCCCTTGATGGTCTTGCGGAAGTAGCTCATCTCGGTGCTCGGCAGTTTGACGGTGATCTCGTCGATCCGGTTCAGCGCGGTCAGCACCATGATCCCGCCGCGGCCGATCATCGAGAAGCCGTCACTGACCTGCTCGGCGGTGATCAGGTCGGTGGTGATGATCGCCGAGTCGGCCCCCTGCCCGTTGGTGAGGTCGTCGATCGCGGCCTTGGCCTCGGCGGCATTGTCGAACGCCAGAGTCGCGCCGAGCTCGATCGCCTTGTCCCGCTTGTTCTGCAGCGGATCGATCACGATGATGTGCTCGGCGCCGGCGTGCTTGGCGCCCTGCACCGCGTTGATGCCGATGCCGCCGATACCGAAGATGACCACCATGTCACCGGGCTTGGTGTCGGCGGCATACACCGCCGATCCCCATCCGGTGGGCACACCACAGCCGACCAGGACCGCCTTGTCGAGCGGGATGTCGTCGTCGACCACCACGACGGAGTACTCGTTGATCACGTTGTACTGGCTGAAGGTGCCCAGCGTGCACATCGCGCCGTACTGCCCGCGCGGTCCGCTGATCGGCCATCGCGGGCCCGCCAGGTGCCCTTCGAGCATCGCGGCGTTCATGTCGCACACCGACTGGCGGCCGGTGGCACAGTACTTGCAGCGCCCACATGTGGGCGTGAACGAACAGATGACGTGATCGCCGGGCTTGACGCGCGTCACGCCCGGGCCGACCTCCTGGATGATGCCCGCACCCTCGTGGCCGAGGACCATCGGCAGTCGCGCGATGGTGTCGCCGATGGAGATGTGGACGTCGGAATGGCACAGCCCGCCGTAGAGGTACTGGATGAGAACCTCGTTGGGACCGGGCTTGTCGAGGGTGAGTTCCTCGATCTCGATCGGCTTGCCCGGTTCGACGACGACTGCTGCTTGGGTCTTCATTGCGGTTTCCTCCGGTGTTCTCGATTCCGCCGGACGGCGGATATCGGGGGTGAATGAGATGGTTCGAACGATGAACTCTGCTGCGCCACCGGTCATTTCACCGACACGTGCGCTGTCGGTGACCGGCCGGCCACATCAGGTGTGCTTGAGGTTGACCACGTGGACGTCGGTGAACTCCTCGACGCCGGTGCGGCCGAACTCCGCGCCCAGCCCCGACTGCTTGATCCCGCCGAACGGGACGTCGGGGGTCAGCTGGAAGTGGTGGTTGATCCAGGTGGTGCCGGCCTCGAGGCGGCCGGCCACGTCCATCGCGTTCTCGATGTCGGTGCCCCACACCGATGCACCGAGCCCGTACGGGGTCGCGTTGGCGCGGGCGATCGCGTCGTCGAGGTCGTCGTAGCGCAGCACCGAGCGGATCGGGGCGAAGGTCTCCTCGGCGACCAGCGGGCTGCTCTCGTCGATGTCGCAGACCAGCGTCGGGGCGATGTAGTAGCCCGGACGGTCGAGCGCATCACCACCGGCGACGATCCGGCCGTCCCGGCGGGCCACGGTCAGGTGCTCGCGCGCCTTGTCGTACTGGACCTTGTTCTGCACCGGTCCCACCTGGGTCTGTTCGTCCAACCCGTGTCCGACGGTCAGCGCCGCGATCCGCCGGGACAGCGCCTCGACCATGGCCTCGTGCATCGACGACGGGACGTAGATCCGCTTGATCGACACGCAGACCTGGCCCGCATTCGAATAGGCCCAGGTGCACAGTCCTTCTGCGGTCTTCTCGACGTCGGCGTCGGCGAGCACCACGGCCGCGTCGTTGCCGCCGAGTTCCAGCGTCAGACGCTTGAGGGTGGGCGCACAGGCCGCCATCACGTGACGTCCGGTGACCGTGGACCCGGTGAACGAGACCTTGTCGACGCCCGGATGTGCGGTGAGTCGGCGCCCCAGATCGCCGCCGTCACCGACGATGTTGAACACCCCGGCCGGGATCACGTCGCGGATCAGCTCACCGAAGTACAGGGTCGCCAGCGGCGTGGTGGGCGACGGCTTGAGCACCATGGTGTTGCCGACGACCAGTGCCGGTGCGAGCTTGTAGAGGGCCTGGAAGAGCGGGAAGTTCCACGGCGTGATCGCACCCACCACACCGACCGGCCGGCGGCGCAGTTCGACGCGGTTGGCGTCGTCGTCGCGCAGCACCTCGGTCTCCAGGCGGTAGTCGGCGAAGTACCGGGTGAAGTCGATCGACCAGCTCACGTCGTCGCGTGCCTGGGTGATCGGCTTGCCCTGTTCCAGGGTGGTGAGCTGGGCGAGTTCCTCGTGGTGCGCGGCGAGGACGTCGGCCACCGCGTGCAGCACCCTGCCGCGCTCGCCGACGTCGAGTGCCGACCAGGCCGGCAGGGCGCGGCGGGCCGCGGCGACGGCGAGGTCGAGCTGCTCGGACGAGGCGGCGGGAGCCTCGGCGATCTGTTCGGCGGTACCGGGATCCACCACCGCGACCCGGGTCGCGCCGTCGACCAGCCGGCCCTCGATCAACTGGCCGAACCGCTTGGTCGCCGGGTCGAATCCCAACCGGGGAGTCGGGGTGAGAAGTGAGGTCATCGAGTTCCTCTCGAAGCGAGTGCCGACGGCACTGGGAAAGGTCGGGTGTGATGTCGAGCCGCGGGCTCCGATCGACTGCGTTGCGGGCCGGGGGGATCGACGGATTTCAGTCTTGCGATCTGCGTCACAGCTATCTGTTCGAGATCTGGACACCCGCCGATCGGGGGCGAACGTCGCGCCGCGTCGGCTACGGTGGTTCGCACCGCGGGTGGCTTCGAGCACATTCGGGGAGGTTCGTGCGACGCATCTCGCGTCCGTCGAGAGATCGCCCGCGGCAAGTGATGACGAGAGGTCCGTGACGATGATCGACAACTTCACAGCGACGGTCGCGATGATGTCCGCGAGCCGGTCGAGCCGTGTCCTGCAGGCCTCCTGGACTCGCTCCCGGCAAGCGGGTCTGGACCCGTCCAAACCGATGGATCCACCCACCGCAGGCGGGGTGGACACCGAGAGCCGCCTCTTCCGTGCGGCCGCACCGGTCCTGGATCGGGTGCGCGACGAGATCGACGGCGAGCGGTACTCGGTGATGCTCGTCGGCGCGCAGGCCGAGATGCTGACCACCGTCAACGGATGTCGGCCGATCGACACGGTGGTGGAGCGCATCGGTGCCACCCCGGGTGCGGTGTGGCGGGAGGACACCACCGGCACCAATGCCCTGGCCACCCCGTTCGAGACCCGCAAACCGCTGTTCGTCCGCGGCCGCGACCACTACGTGGAGGGTCTGCACGACTACAGCTGTTACGGGCGGCCGATCTTCGATCCGGTCACCAAACGCCTTCTGGGCGTGCTCGACATCATGAGCGATGCCGGCGCCGAGTCGGCGTTGATGCGACCGTTCGTCGACTCGGCGATCATCGAGATCGAACGCAACATCCGTCAGAGCGTCGGCAACCGCACCCGCTCGGTGATCCGGGCCTTCGAGGAGGCGGCCCGGCATCCGGCCGCGATCGTGGTGGCGATCTCGCGTTCGGTGGTGTTGCAGAGCTCGGCCGCCGCGCGGCTGCTGTCGTCCACCGATGTCGCGTTGTTGCAGCAGCTCGCCGACAACCTGCGGACGTCGACGACCGTCGAGGTCACGCTGGGCAGCGGACATCCGGCACGGGTGGAGCTGGGGCCGGTGGAGAACTCCGACGGTGTGCTCGCGCGGGTGCACACCCGGCAACGGCCGATGGTCCCCCGCACCGCCGAACGTTTGCGCAGCTGGAGCCGGGTGCGGCAGTGGATCGAGGACTTTCCCGGCGGCTCGGGGTCGGGGGTGATCGTCGGCGAATCCGGCAGTGGCCGCACCACCGCGCTCGCCGACGCCGCCGGCGAGCTCACGCGCTGCGCGATCGACGGCCGCACCCTGGACGAGGACGAGGCCGAACGCAGGCTACGGGCCTTCGCCGAGCAGCCCGGCGATCAGCTCCTCACCATCGACGATCTCGACCGGCTGCCGACGGGCCCGCTGGGCATCGTCGAGGAGATCCTGGTCTCGGGGCGTCACCGCGTCCTGGCCGGCACCGGGATTCCCGATCCCGAGGATGCCTGCGCCACCCGGCTCCTGCACCTGTTCGAGAATCGGCTGGACCTGCCGGCGCTGCGCGATCAACGCTCGGAACTGCTCGCCACCCTGGACGAGCTGGCCGGACCGGGCGTGCGATATCGCTTCACCCCGCAGGCCACACGGGTACTCGAATCGTATTCGTGGCCGGGCAATCACCGGGAGTTGGCGTCGGTGTTGCGCGCACTGTCGCGGTCTCGCGGCACGGTGATCGACGTGGCCGATCTGCCCATCGAGCTGCGGATGAAGTCGACGGTCAAGACGCTGACACCGTGGCAGCAGGCCAGCTGCGATGCGATCATGCGGGCGATGGAGATCTCCCACGGCAACAAGGCTCACGCCGCGGACTATCTGGGCATCAGTCGCAGCACGCTGTACCACCACATCAAGGAGTACGGGATCATCGTCTAGCGCCGGGCCCGCGGTCGGCTGGTCGGCCCCACCGTCGCCCACCTCCTGCCACCCGCTGCCGAACCCGCTATGCCCTGCACCGCCGGCCGTGCAGCCGTGCACACGACTGTGTGCATCTGGGCATTGCCGGACACCGGACGGTGACGCAGAGTCGATACCGACCCACCTTCCGAACCGGATGACCGAACAGGGATATCCGGCAACGACATCCGAACAAAGGCCCACCAGATGTCCACTCTCATCGCCCTGCCCCGAATCCTGCGGATCGGCGCCGACGCCCTCGCCGACCTCCCCGCCGTCCTCGCCGACATGGGGTGTCGACGCCCGCTGATCGTCACCGACGACTACCTCGTCTCCACCGGTGCGGTCACCCGGATCGGTGAGGGACTCCGCGCGGCCGGGATCGAGTTCGCGGTGTTCGGTGACGTGGTCCCCGATCCCACCACCGATTCGCTGAAGCCGGCCGCAGACCTGGTCCGGACCGAGGGGTGCGACGCCGTGATCGGCTTCGGCGGGGGAAGTTCCATGGACACGGCCAAGGCGGTGGCCCTGCTGGCGACCACCGACCGCCCGATGCGCGAGTTCAAGGCGCCCACGCTCACCGACGAGCCGCTGCTGCCGATCATCGCCATCCCGACCACCGCGGGCAGCGGTTCGGAGGCGACGCGTTTCACCGTCATCACCGATTCGGAGACCGGCGAGAAGATGCTGTGCCCGGGTATAGCGTTCCTGCCCACCGCGGCCATCGTCGACCACACGTTGACCTCGTCCATGCCACCGCGGCTGACCGCCGACACCGGTATCGACGCCCTGACCCACGCGGTGGAGGCCTACGTCAGCCGCAAGGCCAATCCGTTCAGCGATTCCTTTGCGCTCACCGCGATCTCGACGATCGGCCGGTACCTGCGGCGCGCCTTCGCCGACGGCGCGGACGACCAGGCCCGAGAGCACATGATGCTCGCGGCCACCCAGGCCGGTATCGCATTCTCCAATTCCAGTGTGGCACTGGTGCATGGCATGAGCCGACCGCTCGGCGCGCATTTCCACATCAGTCACGGCATGTCCAATGCCATGCTCTTCCCGGCGGTCACCGAGTTCTCTGTCGGCGCGGCCACCGCCCGGTACGCCGATTGCGCCCGCGCCTACGGTGTGGCCGACGACGCTCATTCCGACGAGGCCGCCGCAGCGCTGTTCGTCGCGGAGCTTCGTCAGCTCAACCACGACCTCGAGGTGCCCGCGCCGCACGACCTGTCGATCGACCCCGACCAGTGGGCAGGACTCCTGCCGACGATGGCCGAACAGGCCCTCGCCTCGGGCTCGCCGCAGAACAATCCCGTGGTACCCACCGCCGACGAGATCGCCGCGATCTACCGCAGCATCTTCTGAGGTCGGCGCCTCGCCACCGGCCGACGGGAACTCCCCTCGGCCTGCGGGGGCGTCGAATCCCGTGGTCACGTCGCCGAATTCGGGTGCGGAGGCCTCGACACGCCTCGTCGCTACGCTCCTCATCGGCTCGACCAGCATAAACAGCTGCAGCACAACACTTCTCATCGCACACACGGTTTGATGGTCGAGACCTCCGCAACCCACCCACAGACCAAACCCCGTGCTCACGTCGCCGAATCCGGGTGCGAAGGCCTCGATCACCAAGCCCAGAACTTGATGGTCGAGCCGGGACCGAGCATCGCGAGGACCCGAGTCGAGACCTCCGCCACCTACCCAGAGAACAGCACCACCTCCACAGGACAAACAGTGCTCACGTCGCCGAATCCGGGTGCGAAGGCCTCGACACGCCTCGTCGCTACGCTCCTCGTCGGCTCGACCACCGTGAAAAGTGCCTCGCCGCAGTCAGAACCTGATGGTCGAGCGGTGACCTCCGCAACCCACCCCGCAAACACCACCCTCATTCCGACACAACATCCGCAGATCAAGCAGAAGGGCCGAAACCCCATGTCATCGTCCGTACTGACCGCCACCGTCGACCACTGGATCAACGGCGGTCCGGTCACCGCCACCCCCGACACCCCGACCACCGATGTCTACTGCCCGGCCACCGGCGAGGTCACCAAGCGCGTTCCGGCCGGTTCCCGCACCGACGCCGAGGCCGCCCTCGCCAGTGCCGCCGCGGCATTCCCCACCTGGTCGGCGACCCCGGCACACATCCGCGCGCGGGTCATGTTCGCCTTCCGCGACAAGATGCTCGCCGACATCGACCGGTTGGCCGCCATCATCTGCGACGAGCACGGCAAGGTGATCGACGATGCTAAGGGTGAGCTGCAGCGCGGGATCGAGGTGATCGAGTTCTCCTGCGGCATAGCCGATCTGCTGAAGGGAGAGGTCACCGAGAGCATCGGCACCGGCGTCGACGGCATGTCGATGCGCAAGCCGCTGGGCGTGGTGGTGGGTATCGTGCCCTTCAATTTCCCGGCCATGGTCCCGCTGTGGATGGCACCGATCGCACTGGCCTGCGGGAACACCTTTGTACTCAAGCCGTCGGAGAAGGTGCCGACCCTGGCGATGGAGATGGCCGCGATGCTCTCCGAGTCCGGTCTGCCCGACGGCGCGTTCAACGTCGTCCACGGTGGCGGCGAGGTGGTGGACACCCTGATCACCGACCCGCGTGTCGAGGCGGTCAGCTTCGTCGGGTCCACGCCGGTCGCCGAGCACGTCCACCGCACCGCGACCGAGGCGGGCAAACGCGTCCAGGCGCTCGGCGGGGCGAAGAACCACCTGGTGGTGCTGCCCGACGCCGACATCGACAACGTGGTGAGTGCACTGATGGGTTCGGCCTACGGCTCGGCCGGTGAACGCTGCATGGCGATCTCGGTGGTGGTGCCCGTGGGCGACCAGGTGGCGCAGGCGATCCGCGACCGCCTGACCGAGCGGATCGCCGAACTGCGCGTGGGTCCGGGCACCGAACCCGGCATCGAGATGGGTCCGCTGGTCACCGACGCGCACCGCGACCGGGTGATCGGCTACATCGACACCGGGGTCGCCGAGGGCGCCGAACTCGTGGTGGACGGACGACACGGGAAGTCGTCGACCGGGTTCTTCCTGGGCGCGTCGCTGTTCGATCACGTGACACCCGACATGCGGATCTATCGGGAGGAGATCTTCGGACCGGTCCTGAGCATGGTCCGGGCCGACACCTTCGCCGAGGCACTGGATCTGGTCAACTCCCACGAGTTCGGCAACGGCGCGGCGCTGTTCACCTCCGACGGCCGCGCCGCCCAGACCTTCGTCTCCGAGGTCCGCGCCGGGATGGTCGGCGTCAACGTGCCGATCCCGGTCCCGATGGCGTTCCATTCCTTCGGCGGCTGGAAGCGCTCCCTGTTCGGCGACCACCACATCCACGGCCACGAAGGTGTCCGTTTCTACACCCGCTACAAGACCGCCACCGTCCGGTGGCCCCAGGCGGGCTCCGCACTCGCCGAGTACGTCATGCCGACGGCCAAGTAGGTCCTACGGCCGGCCCGGTGGGGCCGTCCAGGTGGAGTCACGAAGGCGTGGAATCTCGTGTCGGTGGAGATCGAGCGTCAGGAACCCCCGCCTGGGCGGACCCGGTCGGGCGCAACCGTAACCGGGCGGGAAACGTCCCCGGGCGGAACCCCTATCTACAAGAAACCGGATCGGATGGAACCGCGGCGGGGTCCGCTGCGTCCAATCCTTCGTAGCATCCCTGCGACCGAGGAGTCCGCCGTGTCCCCCACCCCGCCGTCATCGCTGTTCAACCCGCTGTCCCGGCTGTTCGGATCGGACTCGAACCGGTTCGGGGTGGATCCAGACCAGATCTCCGCACTGTCGGACACCTGGCGGTCGCAGGGGAACGCCGTCGGCGGGATCGGATTCGACGCCCTGACCGTCGACGGCGAGGGCAGCCGGGTGATCACCGCATTGCGTGCCACCGGCAAACCCGCACTCGCGGCCACCGAGTCGATCTCCGACCGGCTCATCTCGATGGCGGTGGCGCTCGAGGCGTTCAGTGCCACCAGTGAGACGCAGGACGCCTCGGTGGCCCATGTCTTCGACCTGATGACCGATCGCTGATGCGGCCGACCATCTCCCAACTGCGGTCGTGGAATCCGGACGGCATCACCGGGGCCGGCGAGTCGGCCCAGCAGGGTGCCGGTGTCCTCGATCTCGCGGCGACGACCGTCGCCGTCGCCACCCAGATCCCGTCGCACTGGCACGGGATGACCAAGGATGCCGCGTCCTACCGTGTCCGGCAGGAGACCGACCACGTCGAGGAGGTCCGCAATGTGCTGCAACAGGTCGCCGACGAGGCCAAGGACGCCGGCACGGACCTGAGTCATGCCCGGGCGGTGGCGCTCCGCGAGGTCGATGCCGCGATCGGTGCCGGTTTCACCGTGACCGACACCGGCCAGGTCTCACATCGTTCCGCCTCACGGGCCCGGGAGGCCGCGACGATCGCGGCGGCCATCGACCGTGCGCTGACGTTCATCGACGACACCGACGAGACCTACGGCGCCCGGCTCGACGACCTGCGTGCGGATCTGGCGGCGATGATCGACGGCCAACCCCCGGTGACCATCCCGGGGATGGGGACGGTGGATGCCGACGAGGCGGTGCGGCGGCTGCAGGCGATGACGATCGAGGAGCGCCGCACACTGCTCGAGCGTCTGTCCCCCACCGACATGCGCCGCCTCGTCCAGGCCGACCCGCGGGTCCTCGGGAACCTCGACGGCGTCCCGTTCGAGCAGCGGGGCATCGCCAACGAGATCAATGTCCGCAATGCACTCGCCGCCGAGATCCGCGTCAACGGCGACGATTCCCCGCGGGCCCGCACCCTTCGCGACATGTTGGGCCAGAAGAACACCACCGCCGCCGCCGCGCACGACTCACCGATCGGCCAGGCCGATCCCGACGACATGCAGGCCGAACGCATGATCATCGCCTTCGACAACACCCGCCTGGGCCGTTCCATCGAGATGGTCGGCCCGCTCGGTCGCGGTACCCGCAATGCCGCGGTGTTCATACCCGGCACCGGCACCAACCTCGACTCGGTCGGCGGAAGCAACCGGACGGTCGCCTGGAACCTGGCCAAACGCACCGACGGCCCGGTCTTCACCTATCTGGACGGCGATCTGCCCCAGGAGATCGTGCGCACCGAACCGTTGCAGAGCATCCCCCGCCTGTTCGCCGGGCTCGGTCCTGGGATCGCCGGACTGCCCGGTCATCTCGCCGACGCGGTCGACGAGAGTGCGGTCGACCCGCATTTCGCCGCCGACATGGCACCGCGGCTGAAGTCGTTCGGGCAGGCCCTCGACGCCGAACTCGACGCGGTGGCCCCCGGCGCCACCACCACCTACATCGGGCACTCCTACGGCGGCTCGGTACTCGGGACCGCCGAGCAACTCGGGCTGCGCGCCGACAACGTGATCTATGCGTCGTCGGCGGGCACCGGTGTCCTCGACGGTCCGTGGCACAACCCCGCCGAGAACGTCCGGCGTTACTCGTTCACCGCGCCCGGCGACTTCATGGAGTATCTCCAGGGCGTCCCGTTCGGACCCCACGGAGCCGACCCCGACGAGGTGCCGGGCGTGGTGCACCTGGACATGGGTACCTGGGGCGACGGCACTCGACCGATCACCGGGCCGAACGGACACGGCGCCTATTGGGACGACCCGGAGTCGACGCCGTTCCGCAACACCGTGGAGATCATCAGAGGCAACCATCCCGACACCCCACCCAACCCGGCACCGCCGATCCCGGAACGCCCCACACCCGAACTCCCGACTCCGAGATCGATTCTCGAACCGCTGATTCCCCGGCCGCTGATTCCCGGGCCACCGGGACGGTCGGGCAGTGACCCGACCTCACCGGAGGACGTCCCGTTCACTCCCTGACGCCGGCGGTCCCGCGCCATCCGCCGATCAGCCGCAGGCTGTGATAGATCACCAGCGCGGCGATCGCACCGATCGCGATACCGCCGAAGCTGAGTCCGCCGATCGTCCAGGTGAAATCGGCGATGCCGAGCACCAGCGGGATGGCGGCGGTGAACTGGTTGATGGGTTTGCCGAAGTCCACCCGGTTGGTGACCCAGATGTGGATGCCGATGATGCCGACCAGACCGTAGAGCGCGGTGGTCACGCCGCCGAGCACACCGGCCGGGATCGCCGCGATCACCGCACCGACCTTGGGGCACAGACCCAGGATGATCGCGGCGGCACCGGCCACCCAGTAGGCGGCCGTCGAGTACACCTTGGTCGCGGCCATCACACCGATGTTCTCGGCGTAGGTGGTCGTCGCCGATCCGCCGCCGCTGCCGGCGAGCACGGTGGCCAGGCCGTCGGCGGCCAGCGCACGGCCGATCCGGTTGTCGTAGTCGGCGCCGGTCATCATGCTCACCGACTTGACGTGCCCGATGTTCTCGACCAGCAGGACGAGCACCACCGGCAGGAAGGTGGGGATCACCGACAACGAGAAGGTGGGAGTGGTGAAGTCCGGCAACCCGATCCAGCCCGCCGACTCGATCCCGGAGGTGTCGACCTCACCGCGGACGAAGGCGAACAGGTAGCCGAGCACCACGCTGAGGAAGATCGCCAGACGTCCGAGCAGCCCCCGGAAGAATGCGATCGAGGCCAGCAGCAGCACCAGGGTGACGGTCGCGGTGACGGCGCCCTGCTCGAAGTTGTTCTTCGCCGCCGGCGCCAGGTTGAGACCGATCAGCGCGACGATGGTGCCGGTGACGATCGGCGGCATCGTCACCTCGATCCACTGTGTACCAACGAAGTTCACGATCACACCGATGACGACGAGCAGTGCGCCGACCACCACGATGCCGCCGAGTGCCGACGAATGTCCGTGCGAGGCCACCGCGGCGGTCACCGGGGCGATGATCGCGAAACTCGAGCCGAGGTAGCTCGGCAGCCGGTTACGGGTGATCAGCAGGAACAGGACGGTGCCGATACCGGAGAAGAACAGCGTCGTCGACGGCGGGAACCCGGTGAGCACCGGGACCAGGAAGGTGGCGCCGAACATCGCGACCACATGCTGCAGGCCGATCCCGATGGTGCGCGGCCAGCTGAGCCGCTCCCCCGGTGCGATCACCACCCCGTCGTCCACCTTGGTCCAACTCAGCATCCGCAACCCGCGGTCATCGCCGTTTGTCATGCGAAACAGTGTGCGCGACGGGCCGGTCCGGCGCGCACAAACCCCGTTGCACGCCGCTGGTCACACATGTGTAAAGACCACGCCGACTGACACCTGTCTCACGTGAAATAAACAGGCACTCATCAGTTTTCGGTTGACAGGGGGCATACAGGAAGGGAGCAGCTCAGCCGAAGGTGACGGTCATAGTTTCTTCCGTGTCGGCATCGATGCCGGCGTGTCCATCGACAAGGAGTAGACAATGCCTGGACCGCAGCGCCAGCCCCAGCAGCAGCGCCCGCAGAATCGCCCGCAGAATCAGCAGCAGCCGCGTCGCCGTCGTCGTGTCCGCGTGTGGGACTGGCGGACCTTCCGCTGGATCTGGGTCTGGCAGTGAGCCACACCCGTTAGATTCCCTTCTTTCCTCCGGTCACATCGCATCGCCCTGTGCGTCTCTGACCGGGTACGGACCGGCAGGCCCGGTGTGGCGCCCTTCGTCGCACCGGGTCCGGTCGCGTTCTGAACACACCCGTGGAGTTGCCCGATGACGACGATGACCGCCCTCCGACGTTTCGCCCCCGCCCTGCACGGGATGGGCCGGCGCTTCACCTTCGCCGGATTCCTGTTCGCCGTCGCCGCGATCTGTGAGATCTATGCGGTCTTCGTCCTCGCCGACGTCATCGACGGGGCACTCAACTCCGACAGCATCGCGTCCTTCGCACAGCTGGCGGGCATCTGGCTGGGTATCACCGCCGTCTCCACCGTCGCCGACTACTACGGTCAGATCATCTCGGTGGGGGTCTCCGAGGGGGTCGTCCTCCGCCTCCGGGACCGCCTGTTCGCGCACGTCCAGCGGCTGCATCCGGTCCTGCACCGTCGGCTGGGGCTGGGCAACCTGGTCAGCCGCCACTCCAGCGACCTCGAGGCCGTCGAATACCTCGTCGGGTCCGGGGTGATGCAGTTGAGTATCGCCATCCTCAACACCGTCGGGCTGGTCATCGCCGCCCTCCTGATGAGCTGGCAGGTGGCGCTGGTCGCCCTGGCCGCGGTACCGCTGTTGTGGTCGGTCTCGTCGATCTTCGCGCGCAGGCAGGTGGCCGCCACCCGCGACGAGCGCGGCGCCAACAGCGACATCGCCGACGCCGTGGAGACCGCACTGGTCGGCCACGAGACCGCCGTCGCCTACAACCAGCAGTCCCGCGAGCACGCGCGGCTGCACCGCCATGGCACGGCCTGGCGCGATGCCCGGATGGCACAGACCCGTGTGGAGGCCGGATTCGGCGCCGTGATGGGGTTCGGCCAGGTGGTGGTGACCCTGGCGATCGCCGTCGCCGGTGTCTGGCAGGTCCGCCAGGGCAGTCTCAGCATCGGCCAGCTACTCTCCCTGACCGGCTATCTCGGCATGCTGTACCCCAAGATGCAGGAGATCGCCGACGTCCGCCTCGCCGTCGCCTCCGCGGTGGTCAGCGCCGAACGCGTGGCCGAGGTACTCGACCTGCAACCCACCGAGCACGACTCCGACGCGGCGCGTGCACTCGATGCCGCCACCCGACCTGATGCCACCGCCCGACCCGATGCCGGCGCCGCCGCTTCGCCCGCGGTCGGCCCCGCGGCGTCGGACACCACCTACGGGGTACCGGTCGTGCTGCGGTCGGTATCGCTGCGCCGCGACGCCCTCCCCGTCCTCGACGACGTCGACCTGACACTGTCGCCCGGCCAGATCACCGCCCTCGTCGGGCCCAGCGGTACCGGCAAGACGAGCCTGGCGTCGCTGCTGTGCCGCTTCGAGCACCCCGATTCCGGCTCGATCACCCTCGGCGACCGCGACTACGACACCCTGACCGGTCATGCCATCCGCGACCAGGTCACCCTGCTGCCCCAGTCGCCGGTGATCAAGGGCGCGACCGTCGCCGACAACATCGCCTACGGCCGGCCCGACGCCGACCGCGCGGCCATCATCCGTGCCGCCCAGGCCACCGATGCCGACGAGTTCATCCGGGCACTGCCCGACGGCTACGACACCGAACTGCATGACGGCGGCCTGACCCTGTCGGGCGGGCAGCGTCAGCGGATCGCGATGGCGCGTGCCATGATCCGCGACACGCCGGTACTCATCCTCGACGAGCCCACCTCGGGACTCGACGACCGGACCGTCTCCCGCATCCTCGAACCGCTGCGGCGTATCGCCTCGGGTCGCACCACGCTGCTGATCACCCACGACCAGCGGGTCGCCGACATCGCCGACCGCATCATCGAGCTCCACGCCGGGCACCTGCAGGAGCAGCCCCGGTGGATCCTCCCGGAGGACCTCGACGCCCCCGCGATCATCGGGCAGGACGCCGCCGAGCCCAGCCCTATGCACCTACGCGCATAGTGTCACCATTGCATAGTGCGTTGTTGCACTGCTAGCGTCTGAGGCGTGGCACTCGAACACGCGATCATGGTGTCGTTGTCCGAACGACCGGGCACCGGCTACGAACTCGGTCGTCAATTCGACCGGTCGATCGGCCATTTCTGGTCGGCGACCCATCAGCAGATCTATCGGACGCTGCGCAAACTCCACGCCGACGGCCTCGTCAGCTATGAGCCCGTGGTGCAGGAGGGCCGACCGGACAAGAAGGTCTACACCCTGTCCGACGCCGGGCGGGAAGCGCTGCGGGACTGGGTCGCCACCCCGACCCCGATCCAGAAGCTGCGCGACGATCTCGGCCTGAAGATCCGGGCCGCCCAGATCGAGGACCTCCCCGAGGTGATCACCGAGCTGCACCGCCACCGCGACCTCCACGTCGCCCGCCTCGACCTGTACCGGGGATTCGAGAAGGACGACTATCCCGATCCCGACCGGCTGACCGGCCGACGCCTGCACCAGTACCTGGTGCTGCGTGGCGGCGTCCGGATCGAGGAGGGATTCATCGACTGGTGCGACGAGGTGCTCACCGCACTCCAGCGAGAACTCGACGAGAACTCCTGAACTCCCACAGATTCCGACGTCCGCACGCGACGTTCCACACAGAGAGGTGACTCGATGACAGCCCCGTCGACCGAGCGCAACGCCTACTACCCCCATCTGTTCGATCCCCTCGACATCGGTGGCATGACCATCCGGAACCGGATCGTGATGGGCTCCATGCACACCGGACTCGAGGACCGGATCTGGGACACCGACAAACTCGCCGCCTACTTCGCCGAACGCGCCCGCGGCGGTGCGGGCCTGATCATCACCGGCGGCTTCGGCACCAGCCGCACCGGCCTGCTGATGGCCTTCGGCGGCAAGATGACCAACGTCGTCGACATGATGCGCCACAAGCGCATCACCAAGGCCGTCCACAAGGAGGGCGGCAAGATCGCGATGCAGCTGATCCACGCCGGCCGATACGGCTACACGCCGTTCAAGGTGGCGCCGGGCAAGGAACCGTCACCGATCCACCCGTTCAAACACCTGCGGATGACCGAGCCGATCATCCGGCACGTGATCACCTCGTTCGGACAGTCCGCCAAGCTCGCCCGCGAGGCCGGCTACGACGCGATCGAGATCATGGGTGGCGAGGGCTACCTGATCAACCAGTTCCTGTGCCCGCACACCAACGACCGCACCGACAAGTGGGGCGGCTCCACCGAGAACCGGCAGCGTTTCCTGGTGGAGGTGATCACCGAGATCCGCCGGCAGGTGCCACGCGACTTCCCGGTGATCCTGCGCCAGTCCATCGCCGATCTGGTCCGCAACGGCCAGACGTGGGACGAGATCGCACTGATGGCCCGCAAGGCCGAGGCGCTCGGCGTCGACGCGATCAACACCGACATCGGATGGCATGAGGCGCAAGTCCCGACCATCGTCACCTCGGTCCCGCGCGCGGCCTTCGTGAAGTTCACCGAACGCCTGCGCGACGAGGTCTCGATCCCCCTGATCGCGGCCAACCGGATCAACACCCCCGAACTCGCCGAGGAGATCCTCAACCGCGGACGGGTCGACGCGATCCAGATGGCCCGCCCGTTCCTGGCCGACCCGCACCTGGCGAACAAGGCGCAGGAGGGTCGCGCGGACGAGATCAACACCTGCATCGGATGCAACCAGGCGTGCCTCGATCACGCCTTCGTCGGCAAACACGTGTCGTGCCTGGTGAATCCGCGTGCCGGACGCGAGACCACACTGATCCTCGGCCCCACCCGCAGGGCCAAGCGGGTCGCGGTGATCGGCGCCGGACCGGCCGGGTTGTCGGCGGCGGTCTCGGCCGCCGAGCGCGGCCACCGGGTGGACCTCTACGAGGGTGGCAGCAGCATCGGCGGCCAGTTCTCGATCGCCTCCCGGATCCCGGGCAAAGAGGAGTTCGCCGAGACCATCCGCTACTTCACCCGCCGCCTCGAGGTACTCGGCGTCACCGTCCACCTCGACACCCGGGTGAGTGCCGACGACATTGTCGCCGGGAAGTTCGACGACGTCGTCGTCGCCACCGGTGTCACCCCGCGCGTCCCGAACATCCCCGGGGTGGACCATCCGATGGTGATGTCCTACGCCGACGCCGTGCTCGGCCGCCGCGAGATCGGCAAGCGGGTCGCGGTGATCGGCGCGGGCGGCATCGGCTTCGACGTCAGCGAGTTCCTCACCACCGACGAGTCACCGACGCTCAATCTCAAGGAATGGGAACAGGAATGGGGTGTCACCGAGGACCCGGAGACACCCGGCTTCGTCACCCGACCACGACCGCTGCCGGCGATCCGGCAGGTGTATCTGGTGCAGCGCAAGCCCGGGAAGCAGGGTAAGACACTCGGCAAGACCACCGGCTGGGTGCACCGCGCACAGATGAAGATGAAAGGCGTGGAACAGATCTCGGGCGCAACCTACGATCGGATCGACGATCGGGGGCTGCATCTGAGCTTCCACGACGCCGACGGCACCGTCACCGAGACCCGCATCCTCGAGGTCGACAACGTCGTGCTGTGCGCCGGACAGGAGTCGGTCCGTGAACTCGTCGACCCGCTCACCCTGGCCGGGATCACCACGCATGTGATCGGCGGCGCCGACCTCGCGGCCGAACTCGACGCCAAGCGCGCCATCCGGCAGGGCACCGAGGTCGCCGCGGGGATCTGATCCCCACGGCGCCTGATCCCCACGGTGCCTGATCCCACCGCGTCTGATCCCACGGCGCCTGATCCCACGGCGTCCCGGTGGCACCGGAGACGGTGACACCGGGACGCGGATCGATCACCGGCGGGGACTGCTGATTACGATGAGCGGCATGGCAGTCCCCGCACCGTCCGCCTCCGCCCGCGCCGTCGTCACCGGAGCCTCCTCCGGGATCGGTATGGCCCTGGCCCGGACCCTCGCCCGCCGCGGCCATTCCCTCATCCTGGTCGCCCGCCGCGGCGAGATCCTCGAGGAACTCGCCGAGGAGCTGCGCACCGAGCTGCATGTCGTCGTCGAGGTACGGCCCACCGACCTCGCGGACCCGACGGCGGTGGCGGTTCTCGCCGCCGAACTCGCCGGACGCGAGATCTCGATCCTGGCCAACAACGCCGGCATCGCCACCTTCGGCCCGGTCGCCGAGCTCGACGCCGACTACGAGCGCGCCCAGGTCCTGTTGAACGTCAACGCCGTTCACGACCTCACCCTGGCCGTGCTGCCACAGATGGTGGCCCGGCGCGCCGGCGGCATCCTGATGGTGGGATCGGCGGCGGGCAATATGCCGATCCCCAACAACGCCACCTACGCGGCGAGCAAGGCGTTCGTGAACACCTTCAGCGAGTCACTGCGCGGCGAGGTGTCGGGGCAGGGCGTGCACGTCACACTGCTCGCGCCGGGGCCGGTGCGCACGCACACGCCGTCGGCCGAGGAGGCCTCGATCGTCGACAAGCTCGTCCCCGACTTCCTCTGGCACTCCAGCGACAAGGTCGCCGAGATGAGCCTGGATGCGTTGGAGCACAACAAGATGCGTGTGGTGCCAGGCACGTTGTCGAAGGCGATGTCGGTGGCCGGCGGCTACAGTCCGCGCGCGGTGGTCGCCCCCATCGTCGGCACCTTCTACCGCAAGCTCGGCGACGGCGAGCAGTAGCCGGGCACCCGCCCGCCCGGGCTGTCCGCCCCGGCGGGCGCCGACGCCTCAGCGTCGGCACCTCAGCGCCGGCGCCGGCCGGTACCGAAGATCGCGCGGCTGAACTCACGGCCCGCGGCGGTTGCCGCCGACTTCAGGAAGTTCTGCATCGGCTTGCTGGTGAGCACCTCGGTCAGGATGCCCGGCTCCTCCGGCACCGGCTTCGGGGCCGGTGCAGACTTCGGAGTCGGGGCCGGGGTCGGGGCCGGAACGGGCGCCGGTGCGTCGGGCGACTCCCCCGGTGCAAGGGTCTTGGCGGCGAGCTTCTCGTAGGCCGATTCCCGGTCGATCGACTGGCCGTACTCGGCATAGAGCGGGCTCGCCGTGGCCGCGGCGGTGATGCCCTCGGCCCCGACCGCCTGCATCGACGACCGCGGCGGGCGGATCACCGTCCACGCCACCGGTGTGGGCGCACCCCTCTCCGAGAGCACCGTCACCACCGCCTCGCCGGTACCGAGCGCGGTGAGTGTCTGGTCGAGCTTGTACACATCGGAGACCGGATAGGTCTTGACCGTCTTGGCCAGGGCCTTCTGGTCGTCGGGGGTGAAGGCGCGCAATGCGTGCTGAATCCGTGAACCCAGCTGGGAGAGCACGTCGTTGGGGATGTCGGTGGGCAGCTGTGAGCAGAAGAACACGCCGACGCCCTTGGACCGGATGAGCTTGACGGTCTGCACCACCTGCTCTTTGAACGCCTTGGACGCGTCGGCGAACAGCAGATGCGACTCGTCGAAGATGAACACCAGCTTGGGCTTGTCGAGGTCGCCGACCTCGGGCAGGAACTCGAACAGGTCGGCCAGGATCCACATCAGGAACGTGGAGAACAGGGCCGGGCGGGTGGCCTGCGCGCCGAGTTCGAACAGGGTGATCACGCCGCGGCCGTCGGCGGCGAGGCGCAGCAGATCGGTCGGCTCGATCTCCGGCTCACCGAAGAAGGTGTCACCGCCGTCGGCGGCCAGGTTGGTCAGCGCCCGCAGGATCACCCCGGCGGTCTGGGTGGAGACCCCGCCGATCGCCTTGAGTTCGGGTTTGCCCTCGTCACCGGTCAGGTAGGCGATCACCGCCCGCAGGTCCTTGAGGTCGAGCAGCGGCAGACCGCGCTGGTCGGCCCAGTGGAAGATCAGGCCGAGCACCGACTCCTGGGTCTCGTTGAGTCCGAGCACCTTTGCCAGCAGGATCGGCCCGAACGAGGTGATCGTGGCGCGGATCGGTACGCCGATCCCGGAATCACCGAGCGAGACGAACTCCACCGGGTGGGCGGTGGGCTGCCAGTCGTCGCCGGTCTGCCCGGCACGTTCGGTGATCTTGTCGTTGGACTCACCGGGATTGCTCAGCCCGGACAGATCGCCCTTGATGTCGGCCATGATCACCGGCACGCCGTTGGCGGAGAGCTGTTCGGCGATCAGCTGCAGGGTCTTGGTCTTGCCGGTGCCGGTGGCCCCGGCGACCAGCCCGTGCCGGTTCATCATCGACAGCGGAATCCGCACCCGCGCATCGGCACTGACCTGGCCGTCCACCGACACCGAGCCGAGTTCGAGCGCGGTCGAGGAGAAGGCATAACCGGCCGCGATCGTCGCGGCCGCCTGAGCGGGATCGGTCACTGCGGCGGTTCCTTCCGTCGGGTGGGGTGGCCGGTATGTGACCGGCGGGCGCCGCCCGGTCACGAATGCACCCGATCACGATAGCCGCCCGACTTCGCCGGGGGTGGGACCTGCGGTTGGCTAGAGTTGACGGGTGCAGGACAAACTGGTGTGGATCGACTGTGAGATGACCGGACTCCGCCTGGAGTCGGACAAATTGATCGAGATCGCGGCGTTGGTGACCGACAGTGAGCTCAACATCCTCGGCGAGGGTGTCGACGTCGTCATCCATGCCGACGACGATGCGCTGGCCGCGATGCCCGACGTGGTGCAGAAGATGCATGCGAACTCCGGGCTCACCGAGGAGGTCCGACGCTCCACGGTGACCCTCGACGAGGCGCAGAAGCTGGTGCTGGACTATCTGCGCAAGCACATCCCGAGTGCCGGGACGGTGCCGTTGGCGGGCAACTCCATCGCCACCGACCGCGGGTTCATCAGCCGGGACATGCCCGAGCTCGACGCCTTCCTGCACTACCGCATGGTCGACGTCAGCTCGATCAAGGAGCTGTGCCGGCGCTGGTACCCCAAGATCTACTTCGGACAGCCGGAGAAGGGACTCGCCCACCGGGCGCTCGCCGACATCCGGGAGTCCATCCGGGAACTCAAGTACTACCGGGCCGCGGCGTTCGTCCCGGCCCCCGGACCCGACGCCGATGCGCTGACCCAGATCACCACCGACCTCGGACCGGCCTGAAACCGCTGGTAGAGAGGCGATTGGCGTTTTATGTCATCCATTCGCTAGAGTATGTTCCTGGCTCTGGAACCCGGTGAAAACCCCGGGCCCCAGATGCCGATGGTGAGTGTAGTTCAGTTGGTAGAGCACCAGGTTGTGATCCTGGCTGTCGCGGGTTCGAGTCCCGTCACTCACCCCGAACAAGTGGGAGGCCCCGAACGGGGCCTCCCACTTCGGGTTTCGGCACCTGTTCGCCGAGGCGATCACTTCCCCCGCATCCCGCACCGGATCGCCGTCGATCCGGCCCGGCGAGACCCGATGACGAGTCACGGCGACACGAGTCCGTGTGCCGGGGCCACCGCCCCATCCCCGCGACCCACCCCCCGCGACCCACTCCCGCGACCACCGACCGCTCAGCGGGCCGTCAGCGGCCGCGGGACACGTATCCGGGTTCGCGGGCGCCCGAGTCGATACGGCGGCGTTCGAGCGCGTTCCAGAGCGTTCCAGGGCGCGCTCCGGCCCCCTGGAACCATCTGCGCGACGATGCGGCACAGTATCGGACATGACTGCCCCAGACCGATCCGGCACCGGCTCGTTCACGGTCGCGTCGTTCAACGTCAACGGCATCCGGGCGGCGCGGCGTCGTGGCTTCGACGAGTGGCTGGCCACGCGGGGCCCCGACGTGGTGGCGCTGCAGGAACTGCGGTGTCCGGCCACCGAGGTCGGCGAGTTCGACGGGTACTCGGCCGCGGTGGACGTCGGCTCGGTGCCCGGCCGCAACGGCGTGGCGCTGCTCACGCGACGGCCGCCGGTCGCCGTGCGCACCTGGGTGAGTCATCCGCCTCGGGCCCGCGGCCTCGGCGAGTTCGCCGCGCACGGGCGCTACATCGAGGCCGATCTGGCCGACCGGCCGCTCACGGTGGCCTCCCTGTATCTGCCGAAGGGCGGCCTACCCGCGCACCTGCAACGGCCCGGATCGATGCGGGAGGCGCCCGACGGGGGCGCCAGATACGAACGCAAACGACGCTTCCTGGATGCCTTCACCCGGGAGGTCAATCGCAATCGCCTCGCCGCGGCCCGGGCGGGCCGCGAGTTCCTGCTGGTCGGCGACCTCAACGTCGCACACACCCGGCACGACGTCACCAACTGGCGGCCGGCACAGAAGATGGACGGATTCCTCCCCGAGCACCGCGAGTGGTTCGACACCGTGCTGGGCAGCCGCAGGCTCGTCGACGTGGTCCGGCAGACCCACGGCGAGCGCCCCGGTCCCCTGACGTGGTGGAGCTGGGCCGGACAGTCGTTCACCAAGGACGTGGGTTGGCGCGTCGACCATCAGCTCGCCACCCCCGGTCTCGCACGCCTGGCCGTCGACGTCACCGTCGACAAAGAGGCCGCACCGGATGAACGCCTCTCCGACCACGCACCCCTCGTCGTCACCTACCGCGAGCTGCTCCCCCAGACGCTCACCTGACCGGGTTCCCGGTGTCGGCGGCGACGTGCGCTATGTCCGCCCCGTGCGGTGTCGGTGCCGGGATGTGGTGGCGGACAGACCACGGACTCGCCTGTCGGCGGGTGCCCGCCCCGGTCACCCGAGCGCAATCCTGCGAGACCGGTCACCACGACACGCAGACGATTCGTCGGTGTTCACCTTCGTCACCTACTCTCTCGGTCCATGCTCGAGGAACTGAACAAGGCCGCCGAGAAGGTCGGTCTCCACGTCGCCCCCGGTAAGAAAAAAGACACCTACTCGGTCCGTAAGGCCAAGAGCGGCAAGCTGGTCGCGAAGAAGATCGACGCCGACGAGGTGGCGGCGATCATCAAGGACGCCAAGAAGAAGAAATAGTCGTTCCCACCCCGACACAGACGACGCAGGGGCGCGACCGGAATTCTCCGGTCGCGCCCCTGCGTCGTCTGTGTCGGCGGCGTCGGTGATCAGGCGTTGCCCTTGGACCACTTCTCCCACGGGATGTTCCAGTCACCGAGGCCGTCGGTGCCCGGCAGTTCCCCGCCGACGGTGTTCTTCACGACCACCGGGTCACCGCGCAGCGTGTTGTTCATGACCCACAACGCGTTCTCCGGGCTCAGGTTCAGACATCCGTGGCTGGTGTTGGTGTTGCCCTGCGCCCACACCGACCACGGGGCCGAGTGGAAGAAGATTCCGCTGTAGGACATGCGGGTCGCATAGTCGACCGGGGTGCGATATCCGTCGGCCGAACCGACCGGAACACCGTAGGTGGACGAGTCCATGATGATGTTGTCGTGCTTGTCCGACACCAGGTACACGCCGTTGTCGGTGGGCGTGGAGTCCTTGCCCATCGAGGTCGGCATGGTGCGGATGGTCTTGCCGTTCTGCACGAACGAGACCTGCTTGGTCTTGTCGTCGGCGGTGATGATCATCGAGCGACCCACCTTGAACGTCGACTTGACGTTCTCCTGTCCGAACAGGCCGTCACCGAGGTCGATGCCGTAGGTGTTCACCGCGACGCTGACGGTGGTGCCCGGCTTCCAGTACTCCTTGGGGCGCCACCGCACCTCGGAGTCGCTGATCCAGTAGAAGGCACCCTCGGTGGGCGGGTTGGTGGTGATCTTGATGGCCTGCTGGGCGGCCTTGCGATCGGGGATCGACTCGTCGAACTTCACCGCCACGGGCTGCCCGACGCCGACGGTCTCACCGTTGCTGGGCGTGAGGTAGGCCTGGGTGAGGCTGTTGGGGGCTCGGGTGGTGAAGCTGACCTTCTTGGTGCTGGCGCCGCCGACACCGACCGCGTCGGCGGTCAGGGTGTAGGAGCGGTTGTAACCGAGCGCCTCGGCGCTGGTCCAGCTGGCACCGTCGTCGGACATGGTGCCGGTCAGCTGCGATCCGTCGGCCTTGTTGATACGGACGTTGGTCAGCGCACCCTCGCTGGCGTTCACCGTGATCGGGGCGCCCGGCTGCACGCCGACGGCGTCGTCGACGAGCGGCTTCTCGCCCCATTCGGTGATGGTCAGGCCCGGCTTGAGCAGATCGTCGAAGAGCACCGAGCTCGAGACGTCGCTGGAATAGGAGGCTTCCTGCGAGCAGGAGGTGACCAGGGCGACGACGGCCATCAAGACCCCGACGACCAACACCATCGACCGAGACCGATGCCGAGTCCGATTGCTCCCCATGTCACTCCAAAACCTCACGGGGCCACCACTGTCTGGCCCACAACTGACCTGCTGCCTCGCACCCAGAGTGTACGAGAACTCGGGAATGCCCGAGTCGGTCGGCCGCATGACATCCGGGGTCCGCGCCGGGGGTCCGGCGCGGATGAGATGACGTGAGCCGACATGAATGAACGCCCCGTGCACAGCGGGGCGTCCATGCCTGCCGACGATGCTACCAGGAGATTTCGCAGAACCAGTCCGACATACCGGGCGATGTCTAGTGCGGCGTCGGGGTGTCGGTCGGGCCTCCGGTGGCCGGGGCGGGCGCATCGGCCCCCTTCGCGGGCCGGCGACGCATCTGGAATCCGACGAGCGTGATGGCCGCGAAGACCACCGCACCGATGATCACGCCGATCAGCGTCGCCCCGCGGAATCCGGGCGCCTGGACATCGAGAATCCGTTCACCGGCGTGCGCCCCGTTACCCGCGCCGAGCACGATCCCCAGGGTCAGCAGGTTGGGGATCGACACGACGATGGCCAGGATCAGGAACGCCGGGACGAAGAACTTGCGCCGCGACCAGCGTCGGGCACCGAACGCCAGGAACAGGAACAGCAGCGTCACCAGGGTGCACACCAGACCGAATCCGAGGCCGGTGAGAATCCCCTGCCCCATGCTCTCGGCGGCCATGTTGCCCACCCGCTGCGCCCACCATCGCGGCAGGAACGCGGCCAGGATGAAGTAGGCCGCGACGACCACCGCGATGAGGATGACCGTCCAGACCGTCTTCTTGGCCCACGACGGCCAGCCGGTCTGGACCTTCGCCGGCGACGACGATGGCGGCGGCGGTGGTGGCGGTGTTGACCCTGCCTTGTCGAGAGCTCCCATGGTTGTCCATCCTTGTCAGCCGCGACCGTTTACGCCACTGCGCGCGCCGGTGATGCCCGTTTCGGTCTGTCTGCTTCGGTCTGCCCGGTACCGCCGCCGGAGGCGGCGACGTCGGACCGGCCGCCCTTCGATGGTCGGTGCGGGTCCGAACGCGGGACCGCCCGGGTCTCAGCCGTCCCGCGCGGCGTCGTCGCGCACGGGTCGAGAACTCCGGCGAGTTCGCAAGGCCGAGACGAGGATCGATCCACCGGAGCCGTCGCGCCGCCCGGCTCCCCCACTCCGTTGCCGTCACCCCGATGCCGTCACCCGACACCGATCCGACGGACACCGGTACCCGAGTACGAGAAAACCCCCGCCGCCGGTGATTTCCGGTGGCGGGGGTTTCCCGTCGGTGCGCCATCAGGGACTCGAACCCCGAACCCGCTGATTAAGAGTCAGCTGCTCTGCCAATTGAGCTAATGGCGCTTGGCCTTGGCTCCGCGTTCCGCTCCTTGAGCCGAAGAGAACATTACATGACAGTTTGCCGAGATATGAAATCGCCTGGTCAGGACGGGTTTTGGGCGCAATCCGCGGTGTTGGCTCAGGCGTTGCCCTTCGACCAGACCGACCACGGGACGTTCCAGTCACCGAGTCCGTCATCCCCCGGCAAGGTGGGTCCGACGGCGTTCTCGACGGTGACGATGTCGCCACGCTTGGCGTGCTGGAGGAACCATTCGGCGTTCTCCGGGCTCACGTTGAGGCAGCCGTTGCTGACGTCGTCGACCCCCTGATCACCCAGTGACCAGGGCGCGGAGTGCACATAGATGCCGCTGTAGGAGATCCGGGTGGCGTCATAGACCACCTCGCGATAGCCGCCGGCCGAATTCACCGGGACACCATAGGTCGATGAGTCCATGATCACACTCGGCTCCCGCTCGGCCACGATGTAGGTGCCGTTGTTGGTGGGGGTCGAGTCCTTGCCCATCGAGGTCGGCATGGTCTTCACCACCTTGCCGTTGACTGTGATGGTGATCATGTGGGTCTTGTCGTCGGCGGCCGCGACAAAGCTGCGACCCACCGTGAAGTGCGTGTTCAGTGTGTTGTCGCCGTACACGCCGTCACCGAGGTCGATGCCTTTTGTGTTCACCTTCACACTCACCTTGGTGCCGGGCTTCCAGAAGTGTTCCGGACGCCACCGCACCATCGAGTCGTTGACCCAGTAGAACGCCCCCTGCACCGGCGGATCGGTGGTGACGGTGATCGCCTGCTGCGCGTTCTTCTTGTCGGTGATCGGCTGATCGAAGTTGATCATCACCGGCTGCCCGACGCCGACGGTCTCGCCGTCGTCGGTGACGCTGGTCGCACTCGCCGTCGAATCCGCCGAGGCCGTGGAGAACCCGAGTTTGCGTGCGCCGGTCCCCTGCACACCGTCGGCCGCGGCGGTCAGCGTGTAGTGCGTGCCGAAGTCGAGTCCGTCGGTGGCGGTCCACGTGGAGCCGTCGGACGACATCGAGCCCGCGACCGGACCGTCGGGCCCGGTGACGGTCACCGACGTCAGGCCGCCCTCGTGAGCGGTCACCGTCAGCGGCGCACCGGGCATCACACCCACCGCATCGTCGCGGACCGGACGGTTGCCCCACCCGGTCACATCGATCGTCGGTTGCCCCAGAGAACTCAGCGCCGGCACGTCACCCACCGTGTCCGGATACGACGACGACGCCGTGCAACCTGGCATAACGGTCACAGCGGCGCCGACGGTGAGTAGGAGGAGCGCGTTTCGGGCACGATGGCCCCGCGCGGGGATCACGCCATGATCCTGCGGATGACGAGGAGCGCGACGACCGCCCCGACACCGACCAGGGTGTACTTGACCGGCGGCTTGTTGAGTGTCGCCAGCGCGGTGGCCTTGGCGTCGTCGGCCAGCCGCTGCGGATTGGCGCGCGCAGCCAGCTCGTCGAGCGTGTTGGCCAGGTCTTCGCGGGCCTTCGCGATGTCCTGCTCGATACGGTCGGTATCCCCGGCCACGTGGTCCTCCCAGAGAGATGAAAAGGTTGGCGAGACGCCCTGTCACATCCGCCCGACACACCAAGGGCCGGGCGAAGACACCCGGCTCGAGGCACAGCACAGCGAAATGCATCACAAGGCTACGCCATCGCCGCAACCGTACGTGGTCTCCGATGGGCTAGCCTGAGCGTCATGTCAGGTACTCAGCGTCTCGAGGTGGGCGACCGCGCCCCGGCGTTCACCCTGCCGGACGCCCATGGCAACCCGGTCTCCCTGTCCGACTACGCCGGACAGAAGGTGATCGTCTACTTCTATCCCGCCGCGTCGACCCCGGGATGCACCAAGCAGGCCTGCGACTTCCGCGACAACCTGGCCGAGCTGAACGACGCCGGGATCGCGGTGGTCGGGATCTCACCGGACAAACCCGCCAAACTCGAGAAGTTCATCGAGAAGGAGGGCCTGACCTTCCCGCTGCTGAGCGACCCGGAGAAGACGGTGCTCACCGAGTGGGGTGCGTTCGGCGAGAAGAAGCTGTACGGCAAGGTCGTCACCGGCGTGATCCGCTCGACGTTCCTGGTGGCCGAGGACGGCACCGTCGCCGAGGCCCAGTACAACGTCCGCGCCACCGGGCACGTCGCCAAACTGCGTCGTGACCTGTCGGTCTGATCCCCGACCGCGCACCCTTCCCACCGGATGAGCCCGCCAGTCACATGACCCCCCAGCCCCTGGTCCCCCGTAAACGACCGACGCAGGAACGCAGCAAACGCAAGTTCTCGGCGATGTTGTCGTCGGCGCGGGAACTGCTGATCGACGTCGGATTCGAATCCCTCACCTGTGAGGAGATCGCCGCACGCGCCGAGGTGCCGATCGGCACGCTCTACCAGTACTTCGCCAACAAGTACGTGATCGTGTGCGAGCTCGACCGCCAGGACACCGTCGCCGTGCGCGAGGAGCTCACCGAGTTCGCCACCGAGGTGCCGTCGCTGGAGTGGCCGGCGCTGCTCGAGAAGTTCCTCGACCATCTCGCCGCCCTGTGGCGAGACGATCCGTCACGGCGCGCGGTGTGGCTGGCGGTGCAGTCCACCCCAGCCACCCGGGCCACCGCTTCGGAGAACGAACTCGTTCTGGCGCAACAGGTCTCACGCCTGATCGCACCGCTGACCCCGTCGCAGCGCGACCGGCGCGACATGATGTCGCAGGTCCTGGTGCACACCGCCTACTCGTTGCTGAGTTTCTCGGTGCAGGACGGCCACGACCACGACGAGACCGTCGCCGAACTCAAGCGGATGCTCGCCGGCTATCTCCTCCTGGAGGAGGCCTCGGCCTGAACCGGCGGACGCCTCCCGCAGGCCGCATCACTCCTCGAGGATCGCCACGGCCGCGGCGCTGGGGCCGTCATGCGTCAGCGAGACGTGCACGCGGGTGTCCCGGAGGTGCTCGGCGATCTCGCCGGCCAGCCGGACGGCCGGTCGGCCCCAGTTGTCGGTGACCACCTCGATGTCGCTGTGCCGGATCAACGGCAACAGCGGGGTCCGCGCGAATCGGCTCACCGACCACGCCTTGATCACGGCTTCCTTGGCCGCCCACCGCGCGGCCAGATGCCGCGCGTCGTCGCCGGTGCCCGCCGCCGAGTCCCGACGCTCGCCGACCGTGAAACGGTCGGCGAACGTCGTACCCGGCTGGGTGAGTTGCTCGGCGAACTCCGGGACGGACACGATGTCGATCCCGATTCCCAGCACTGCCATGGTCAGCCCGCGTATCCCGGGGTGGCGTAGGCGTCGGTCGCCGACAGCCGTGCCGACGGGTCGAGCAGCAGGCCGGCCTCGGCGTCGTGCTCGTCGAGGGCCTCGTCGAAGCGGCGGTTCGCCGGACGACGGTAGGCGGCCTCGCCACCGCACATGGCCTCCAGCAGGCGCTGGTTGCCGTTGCGCTCACGCTCGGCGGCCGCGGTGCGGTAGACCTCGCGCTGGGCCTCGGGCAGGCTGGCGATGAACGCCTCCGGATGGACCACCGCGATCAGCCCGGACACATGCCCGAAGCCGAGGCTGGTCAGCAGACCGGCCTTGAGCGGGAACCGCTCCCCCATCCGCAGGGTCTCGCGCGGCCACACCAGGTGCGGGTACTCGCGCATCTTCTCGTCGACGCAGTCCAGGCTGCGGTTCGGCGGGATGACGCCGTCGCGCAGCACCTGGCACAGCCCGATCAGCTGGAAGGCCGCCGCACCGCCCTTGGCGTGTCCGGTCAGCGACTTCTGCGACACCACGAACAGCGGGGCACCGTCACCGCGACCGATCGCACCGGCCAGCCGCTCGTGCAGCTCGGACTCGTTGGGATCGTTGGCGCGGGTGGAGGTGTCGTGCTTGGACACCACCGCCACGTCGTCGGCGCCCACACCCAGTGCGCTCAGCGCGCAGGCCAGCGGCGAGTCGGTGGCACCGCGGGCCGCACCCAGGGCACCGAGGCCCGGGGCCGGAATCGAGGTGTGCACACCGTCACCGAAGCTCTGCGCCCAGGCGACCACACCGAGGACCGGCAGGCCCATCTGCGCGGCCACGTCACCGCGGGCGAGCAGGATCGTGCCGCCGCCCTGGGACTCGACGAAGCCTCCGCGCCGACGGTCGTTGGCCCGCGAGTAGCGGCGCTCGTCGATCCCGCGGGCGGCCATCTTGGCCGACTCCGCGGTGGCGGACATGTCACCGAATCCGACGATGCCCTCGATGCCGAGGTCGTCGAATCCGCCGGCCACCGCGAACAGCGCCTTGCCGAGGCGGATCTTGTCCACACCCTCCTCGACCGACACCGCGGCCGTGGCGCAGGCGGCGACCGGGTGGATCATCGCGCCGTAGCTGCCGATGTAGGACTGCACGACGTGCGCGGCGACGATGTTCGGCAGCGCCTCCTGCAGGATGTCGTTGGCCTTGGCCTCGCCGAGCAGCGTGTTGATGTACAGCTCGCGCATCGAGGTCATGCCGCCCATGCCGGTGCCCTGGGTGTTGGCGACCAGACCCGGGTGCACCCAGCGCATCAGCTCGCTCGGGGTGAAGCCCGAGGAGAGGAAGGCGTCGACGGTGGCGACCAGGTTCCACAGCGCGACCCGGTCGATGGACTCGACCATGTCGGCCGACACGCCCCAGCGGGTGGGGTCGAAGCCGGTGGGGATCTGACCGCCGACGGTGCGGGTGAGGGCGAACTTGCGCGGCACGCGGATCTCGGTGCCGGCCAGGCGCGTCACCTTCCACTCGCCGGTCTCCTCGTCGGCGACGACGCGGGTCTTGCCCGGCTCGGCCGAGGCGAAGGCCCGGGCCTCTGCCTCCGAGGCGACGGTGAAGGTGAGGTCCTCGTCGAGGAAGACCGAGGTCATCAGCGGCGAGGTGTTGTCGATCATCGCACCGTCGTCGGCGTAGCGGCGGATACCGCAGCGCTCGACCACCGCATCGTGGTACCGCTCGGCGATCTCCGACTCCGCGACCGGGTCACCGGACTCGGTGTCGTACCAGCCCGGCTTGGGCGCGGTGTCCCAGTTGATCATGCCGGTGTTCCAGGCGAGTTCCAGAACACCTGCGGCGCTGAGCTTCTCGTCGACCTCCATCTCGAAGCGGGTGCGCGCCGAGCCGTACGGCCCGAGCTCACCGGCGCCGACGATCACCACGAGGTCCTCGGGGCGGGCGTCGATCGGCGCCCACTCCGGACGCAGTCCCTGCTTGGCGCGGGCCGGTGCCGGCAGCGCCGCGACGGTGATCTGCTCGTCGGCGTCGACGGCCTCATCGGTGTCGGGGCCGGCGGCGTCGGCGGCCTGCGAGGCCAGCGCCTTCAGGTCGATCGACGGGTCGAGCCCACCGGTGAAGTCGGCGGTGACCGCGGTCTCCCGGGCGGTGGCGCGGGTGTTGGCCTCGCACAGCCCCAGCAGGTTGGTGGCCATCTCCTCGGTGGTCCAGGTGCGGACCCCGGCGGCCTCGACGGCGTCGACGAGCCCGTCGTTGTGGCCCATCAGACCGGTGCCCTTGACCCAGCCGATCAGGGCGTGGGCCAGCGTGGTCCGTGAACCCCAGTCCTCGGCGGCCCACCGGTTGGTGAGCGCGTCGAGGGCGGCCTTGGACTCGCCGTAGGCACCGTCACCGCCGAACAGACCGCGGTTGGGCGATCCGGGCAGCACGACGTGCAGACGGGCCGCGAGATCGTGGTCGGCGCCGATGTCGGACAGACCGGCGATCAGCCGCTCCACCGACCACAACAGCACCTTCATCTCCAGCTCGGCGCGACCGCCGGCGTCGGTGAGATCACCGGCGACGCGCGGGGCGGCGAACGGGAACAGCAGCGTCGGCTTCAGCGCCGGCTTGACCACCGCGGTGGTGCCGCCGAGGTTCTCGGTCTGCTCGCCGCCCAGCCAGGCGACGAGGTCGTCGATGTCGGTGTAGGAGGCCATGTTCGCCGGGGCCACCCACAGGGCGGCGTCGTGGCGGGCATGGGTGCGGTAGAGCTCCTTGTAGAAGGCCAGGCGACCGGAGTCCAGACGCGAGGTGGTGGCGACGACGGTCGCACCACCGGCGAGCAGGCCACCGACCACCGATGCGGCGATCGAGCCCTTGCTGGCGCCGGTCACCACGGCGACCTCGTTGCTCCAGCGACCGGTCCCGGGTGCCTGTGCGGCGGACACGATCTCGCCGAAGGCGCGCTCGTGCACCGGGTTCCCGGCAGCGGCGGCCTTGGCCTGCCACCAGCCGGCGTGCTCGGCGACGGTGGCGCCGGTGCCGGTGAATCCGGCCACACGGGCGTCGAGACCGGCCTCCAGTTCGGTGGCCTCGGTCAGCCAGATGCGGGCGAGATCCTCGCGGGCGCTGGCCCAGCGGTCGTCCACCAGCACCACCTTGGCCTCGTCGAAGGCCGGGGCGACGGTGCGGGCCCAGTCCGAACCGAGCTCGTCGCTGACCAGTGCGGCGATCACCGCGTTCGGGTCCTCGACGTTCTCCGGGGTGGAGAGTTCCTCGGCCAGGCCGAGCTTGGACAGCACGGTGTAGGCGGCCGAGGCCAGGGCCCCGTCGCGACCGGTGATCTGCTCGGTGAACTCACCCAGCGCAGCGGCGTCGACGGTGGCCCCGCCACCGGATTCGGCGGCCGGCTTGGCCACCGCGATCCCGCGGGCGGCACCGGCGGCGGTGACCGCACGGTCGATCAGTGCGTCGAGGGCGTCGGTGTTGGCGACCGCGCCGTCGAGCAGGTCACCGAGGTCGCCGCCACGGACGCTTGCGCCCTCACGGGTACCCAGGGCCAGGGCGACGGTGGTGTGCAGACCCCAGCCGGGGCCGAGCTGCCACACGCCGGTGACACGGTCGGTGATGTAGCCCTGGCGCTTGCCGGTGGGGCCGATCACCTTGCGGATCTGGTCGCCGACGGCGTCGGTCAGCACCGAGCCGAGCGGACGGTAGCCGCGGGCCAGGCTGCTGACGGTGGATGCCAGTGCGGCCATGTCGGCCTCGGCGGCACCGTCGATGGCGCCGAGCCCGAGCTCGCCGCCGATGTCGAGCAGCAGCTGGTTGCGCCGCGAGGACACACCGTCACAGAGTGCCTCGATGGTGTCGGCGGTACCGATCTGGTCGGTCCGCATCTTGGTCCACAGCGCGATCACGGACTTGACCGCATCGGCGGGGCCGAAGGCGATGTCGTCGGGACGCGGGCCTGCGGCCGCGGCGGGAACGACGGCCGGCGCTGCGGCCGGAACCGGTGCGGCGGTGGCTGTCTCGGCCGCGGGTGCGGCGTCGGCGGGCTCGTCGGCCTCGGGCTCCGGAGCGGAGTCCTGGGCCAGGATGACCGCGCTGTCGCGTTCGACGTTGACCACCTCGGTGGTCGCCGAGCCGTACTGGTCGAGCTTGAGGGTGTTGGTGGCCAGACCCGCCAGGGTCGGGGCACCCTTCACACCGATCTCGACGAAGCGCTGCACACCCAGCCCGTCACGCTCGGAGCCGGCGAACAGCAGTTCCTGGGTCTCGATCCAGCGGACCGGGCTGGCGAACTGCCAGGCCAGCAGCTCGATCAGCACCACGCGCAGCAGATCGCTGGGGCGTGCGGCCCACGAATCCCAATCGGCGAGAACGGCATCCAGCGGGTCCGAGGGGACCAGCGCGGCGATCTCGGCGACGAAGTCGCGGCCCAGGTTGAACAGGCGCGGCACCAGGTTCGGGATGTAGCGGCCGACCAGGATCTCCGGGTCGATCTGCTCGGGCAGCAGGGCGTCGAGCTTGCCGCGGAACTCCGGCACACCGGCGCGCAGCACGGTGGAGTGGAACGGCACGTCGATGCCGGGCACCACGATGAACGAACGGCGGCCACCGAATTCCAGACGGCGACGCTCGATCTCGGCCTCGAGGGCCTCCAGGCCCTTGACGGTGCCGGCGATCGCGTACTGCGAACCGAGCAGGTTGAGGTTGACCACCTCGAGGAACTCGCCCACCTCGGCGCCGACCCCGGCGACGAAGTCGGTGACCTGCGCGTCGTCCAGGCCGAACTGGCTCGGACGGATGGCGGCCATACGGTAGTCGCTGCGCCCCTTGGCATCTCGCGGGACGAGGTGGTGCATCGCCTCGCCACGCTGGAAGACCACCTCGAGGACGGCCTCGAGCGGCAGCACACCGGCGCAGGCGGCCAGGGCGTTGTACTCACCGACCGAGTGGCCACAGGTGATGGCACCCTCGACGAAGCCCCCGGCCTCCTTGAGCTCGGCGATCTGCGCGACACCCAGGGTGGCCATGGCGACCTGGGTGAACTGCGTCAGGAACAGCACCCCGTCGGGATGGTGGTAGGTGGTGCCACCGGCGACCAGGGTGGTCGGGTTGTCGCGGACGACGGCCAGGATCGAGAAGCCGAGTGCGGCGCGGGTGTGCTTGTCGGCACGGTCCCAGATCTCGCGGGCGGCCTTGGACCGCGACCGGGCGTCGAGGCCCATGCCCTTGTGCTGGATGCCCTGTCCGGGGAAGGCATAGACGGTACGCGGGGCGGCGAGCAGACCGGTCGCGCTCATCACCAGGTCGTCGCCCACCTTGCAGGTGACCTCGACGACCTCGCGGCCGGCGTCGAGACCGACGCGGTCGGCGCGCACGGTGATCTCGTCACCGGTGCGCACCATGCCCAGGTAGCGGGCGGTCCAGCCGAGCAGCGGACGCGGCGACGGCAGCGGGTTCTTCGCGTCGGTGGCGGTCACCACCTGCTGCGCGGCCGCCGACAGCCACATACCGTGGACGATCGGGTCACCGAGACCGGCCAGCTTGGCGGCCGAGGCATCGGTGTGGATCGGGTTGCGGTCACCGGAGACCGCGGCGAAGCCGTGCATCCGCGCGGGGGCGGTGATGGTGGCGATGCGCAGCGGCTTGCGGGTGGCCGACCGCTCGTCGTCGAGGGCGCCACCGGCACGTGCCGGGTCGGCCAGTTCGGCCTCGCCCAGGCGGCCGCGGATGGCGAAGCGCTCGGCCATCACCGCGACCGGGGTGTCACCGTCACGGATGTCGACCGACACCTCCACGACGCGGCCGACCTCGGTGTCGGCGACCGCACCGAGGGTGGCGGTGACGACGAGTTCGGTTGCCGCAGCCGGGATCTGACCGGTGACCTCGACGGCGTGGTCGAGGTGCACCAGGTCGAGCAGGCCCTCGACCACCGACAGTCCGGCGTCGGTGGTGGCCGCACCGATGACGCTGAAGACGCTCGGCCAGCAGGAGCGGACCAGGGTGTCGGGGACGGCGAAGCCGTAGGGCTGCGCCGGGGTGGTCGGGTGCAGATGCGCCGGCAGGGTGTAGCCGGTCACCGCGGCGTGGTCGGCGACCGAGTCGGGCTGCCAGGCGACGGTGGTGGTGGACACTCCCCCGGTGACCGGGGCGAGGGACCCGCCCGCGGCGACGGTGAGGATCTCGCGCATCGCGGTCGAGGCGTCGTCGGCGAGCACCCGCGGGGCGCCGCCGTCACGCAGGGAGATGTCGACCAGCAGCGGGATACGCACGGACGTACCGGAGATCGGCACGACCAGGTCGAAACGGTCCTCGGTGATGTGCTCGAGCACCGCGCCGGACGGCTCGTGCTCGGCGCGCTCGCCGGAGATCACGGTCCAGCGATCGCGGTCGCCGAGTCGTGCGATCGGGCTCGGCACCATACGGCCGGCCCAGTTGACGTCGTCGGCCTCGAGCACGGTGGTCAGCGCGCCGTCGGCCTCGACCAGTCCGGCCTGCTTGCGCGACTCCACCGGCACCGGGGTCTCCCCCGCCGCCGACAGATCGGACACGACGCGGGCCTCGAAGCGGTCGAGCAGGTCACCGACCGGCTCATCGACCCGGGTGATACCGGCGACGGCCACCGGGCCGGGGATGATGCACACGGCGTCGGCCGGGTAGCGGGCGTCGTGGGCCTGCCACAGCGAGTCGCTGCGCCACCAGCGGCGGACGTCCTTGTCGATCACCGGGACGAAGTTGACCGGCTTGCCGGGGGTGCGGCACAGCTCGAGGAAGAACGCGACGTCGGCCGGATGCAGCAGATCCACCTCGACCGACGGGTAGACACCGACGAGGGCGTCGATCGCGGCATGCGGATCGGCGACGGCGGTGGCCTCGGCGAACATGGTGGGGATCTCGCCCGAGTCCTGCGGGTTCATCCGGGCCTCGGTGCGGCGCAGCATGTCGACGAAGCGCTGCTGCCAGGTGATGTCGGCCCACGGGAGCTGGTCGTCGTTGGCGTCGCCCACCGCGAGGGTGGCGTAGCGGTCGAGCCAGGCGTGGTAGGTCATGTCGGCGACGTCGCCGAAGTAGGGCTTGGCGGTCGGTGCCATCGCGGCGATGATCTCGTCGCGGCGTTCGGCGACGGCGTCGGCGTCACCGGCGACGTCGTCGAGCAGGCGACCGCAGCGCGAGGCGGCGTTGTCGACCTCGTGGATGTCGGCGCCGAGCTGGCTTCGGCCCGAGGCCATTCCGGCGGTGGCGCGACCGGCACCGATCCACTCGTCACAACCGACGGTGTCGACCAGCAACTGCTTGACCTCGGGAGCGGTGGTGGCCTCCTTGGTGGCCATCGCGGCGGTGCCCACCAGGATGCCGTCGAGCGGCATGGCCGGGAATCCGTGCTCGGTGGCCCAGGCGCCGGTGAGGTAGCTGCTGGCGCGCTCGGGGGTACCGATGCCGCCGCCGACGCAGATCACGACGTTCGGGCGGGCGCGCAGCTCACCGTAGGTCGACAGCAGCAGGTCGTCGAGGTCTTCCCAGGAGTGGTGACCACCGGCGCGACCACCCTCGATCTGCACGATCACCGGGTGGTGCGGGACCTCCGCGGCGATCCGGATGACCGAGCGGATCTGCTCGACGGTGCCGGGCTTGAAGGCGACGTAGCGCAGGCCGGCCTCGACGAGCTCGTCGACCAGCGCGACGGCCTCGTCGAGTTCGGGGATACCGGCGGTGACGATCACGCCGTCCAGCGGGGCGCCCTGGGCGCGGTGCTTCTGCACGAGGCGCTTGCCGCCGAGCTGCAGCTTCCACAGGTAGGGGTCGAGGAACAGCGAGTTGAACTGTGCCTGACGGCCGGGTTCGAGCAGCTCGGTGAGCTTGGCGACGTTGTCGGCGAGGATCGCCTCGGTGACCTGGCCACCGCCGGCGAGCTCGGCCCAGTGGCCGGCGTTGGCCGCGGCGGCGACGATCGCCGGGTCGACGGTGGTCGGGGTCATGCCGGCCAGCAGCATCGGCGAACGGCCGGTCAGACGCGTGAAGGCGGTCTCGACCACCTGGCGTCCGTCGGGCAGCTCGACGAGGCTGGGCGCGAACTCGTTCCAGCGTCGGGCCACCTCGGGGATTCCGCCGGGGCTGAACAGGTTTCGCTGTCCGCCACGGGTCGCAGCGGCCACCAGGCCGACGCCCTGGCCACGGACCAGCGGCGAGGCCAGACGGGTGGCGAGGTCGCCGGGACCGAGGTCGAGGATCCAGGAGGCGCCGGCGGCGACGGCCGAATCGACGGTGCCGACCCAGTCGACGGTCTCCACCAGGATCTCGCGAGCGAAGCGGGCGGCGAGTTCGACGTCGATGCCGCAGACCCGGGCCCACTCGGAGACCAGGTCCACCGCGGCGGCCATCGCCGGGTGGTGGAAGGCGACGCTGACGCTCAGGTGGTCGAAGGTCGGGTCGAACGGCGCACCGCCGGTGACCTTGCGCTTGCGCTCGTCGGCCTCCTCGGCGGCAACCTTCTCGCAGTGGGCGGCGAAGCCCTTGAGGTGACGGGGGGCGCCGGACAGGACCACCGAGGTGCGGCTGTTGCGGATCGCCACGACCGGAGCGGTCTCGAGCTCGGCGCCGGTGAGACCGGCGCGGTAGTCGGCGAGGAGGGCGTCGATGCGCTCGGGACGGATGCCGGTGACCGCCAGCATCGGGGTGCCGTCGCCGGCGGTGGCCAGACCGCGACGACGGGCGACGATGGTGCCCGCGGCGCCGATCAGGTGCGCGATCGCCAGGAGACCGCCCTGACCGGATTCGGCGATCTCGCCGTTGACGCCGACCGCACCGGTCGCGAGGGTGCCCTGGGAGTGGCCGATCACGGCGGCCGGGGTGATCTGCGCGGTGTCGAGGCCCTGCTTCTTGAGGGACTCGATCGCGGCGAGCTGGGTCAGCAGGACGCCAGGCCCGGACAGGGTGAAGTCGGCGAGCTCGGCCTCGGCCGGCACGGTCTCTTCGGCGTCGAGTGCGTGGACCCAGGTCAGCGGGTGGAAGCCGTCGGGGCGGGCCATGGTGACCTGCTCGGCGACCGGCTCGACGAGACGCTCGGCGGCATCGACGATCGCCGCGATGCGATGCTCGAGGTCGGCGTCGATCACCAGTTCCGCGAGGGTCGGCAGCCATGCCGCGCCCTGACCGCCGAAGCTGATTGCGTACGGTTCGCCGCCGGTGAGGCGGTCGATCAGTGTCTGCGTGGCGCGCCCACTGTGGGCGGCGCCGGCTCCGGTGCGGTGGTGATCGACGGTCACATGGCCTCCTGATGGCTTCGTGATGTATGGCAACCCGAGCCGACCCCGGACATGCGGTATCGCGACCTCACCCGGGTGTTCGCCGGCCTGGCCCTCTGGTTGCACTGTTTTGCGAACGCGCCTGTTGGACAATCACTTCAGGGATCATGTCTCGGCTTCGAGACACCATCGACGTGTTCGTGAGCACCATCATGGCACACAAAAGTGAGGGATTCCTCATGTTCAGACCTGACCCCTCGGTATACTCACGAGTATTCCGACGGGTAACAAAGGCCTTTTCCGATCCCCTTTTTCACCCGCCGACAATCACGGCAGTTCACGGCATATTTTCAGCCACCGAGCGATCGCTCCGCAGGTCAGAGATGGTTCGTTATTTAATCGTTATGTGACGTGTGACACTAAATGAATGTGCTGGTGGCGGGCCACCGCGCACACCGTGGGCTACTCCCACGTAAGGTCATCGAACATGACCGACTGTGTCTTCTGCGACATCGTGTCGGGGACGTCGCCGGCCCGGATCGTCTACTCCGACGATCACGTCGTCGGCTTCCTCGACATCCGGCCCATCGTGCGGGGACACACCCTGATCGTCCCCCGGCGACATTCCGCCGGGCTTGCCGATCTCGACCCCGACGCCGGAGCCCGTGTGCTCTGGGCGGGCCAGAAGGTCGCCGCCGCGATGCGCTCGTCGGAGTTGTCGGCCGACGGGATCAACCTGGCGATCAACGACGGCCGCGCCGCATTCCAGACGGTCTTCCACACGCACCTGCACGTCGTGCCGCGCACCGACGGCGATCGGGTCCGATTCGTCCGCGGCCTGGTGGTCCGGCGTGATCCCGACCCGGACACCACCGCACGCATCCTGCGGGATGCCCTGACCGCAGAGGACCATTCATGACCACCGGCACCCCGACCATCCCCGACGAGGTGGTCGCGACAGTCGCCGACGCCGGCTGGATCACGGTCTTCAGCGGTGCAGGAATGTCTGCCGACAGCGGCGTCCCCACCTTCCGGGACGCACAGACCGGACTGTGGGAGAACTTCGATCCGGCAACGATCGCCTCCCCCGAGGCATGGGACGCCGATCCGGCGCTGGTCTGGGGTTGGTACCACTGGCGTGCGCATCTGGTCCGGGATGCCCGCCCCAACGCCGGGCATCTGGCCCTGGCCGAGCTGTCGTCGGTGGGCGCCGGCGACGACGAGCGTGCGCTGATGGTGGTGACTCAGAACGTCGACGACCTGCACGAACGTGCCGGAACTCCGGTACTCAGTCATCTACACGGCAGCCTGTTCGCACCCCGCTGCTCGGTGTGCGACACCCCCTACGACGGGCCGGACGCCGATTCGGCGGTCGAGCCCGAGGGTTCGAAACACGACCCGCGGCTCACCCCGCCGACGTGTGCGGTCTGCGGCGGGGCCGTCCGGCCCGGGATCGTGTGGTTCGGCGAGCATCTGCCCGCCGACGCCTGGGAGCGGGCGGAGAACGCCTTCCGTGGCGCCGACGTCGTCCTCGTGGTCGGTACCAGCGGCATCGTCTACCCGGCCGCATCACTGCCCGAACGAGCCGCGGCGTCCGGGGTCCCCGTGATCGAGATCAATCCCGAGCCGTCGGCCCTGACCGAGGTCGCGACCCACAGCATCCGAGCCGGCGCGGCCACCGCCCTACCCGCACTCGTCGACGCGATCCGTCGTCGGGGGTGACCAGCCGGCTCGACTCCGAGGTGGTCACCTCCGACACTCGGCCGACAGAGGTTTCGACACGCCTCGTCGCTCCGCTCCTCACCGGCTCAACCATCAACCGCCAACTGCCAACCGCCACAACATATTTTGATGGTTGAGCCGGGACCGAGCCCGAAGGGCGAGGACCCGTGTCGAAACCCGGTGACACGACGATGTCGGCGACCACCTCCGGCGGTGGCCACGTGCCGAGCCCGGCTGCCGGCTACTCCCCCGGCCCCAGGTCGACAGGCGCCCAGGGGATCTGCTCAGCAGCATCGGGGACGACGACCGACGTCGGTTCGACGCCACGAGCCTGCAGGGCGATCCACAGACCTTCCAGCGCGGCCTCGGGGTCGAGCTCGAACTCCGACTCGCGAATCCGCCAGAACTCCCACCCGCAGCGTCGTAGCTCGCGCTCGCGTTCCATGTCCGAGCGCGCCTGGGCGCCCGTCGAGGTGAACTCGTCGCCCTCACACTCGACCGCCACACGGCCGTCGGCGCCGGTCACCACCAGGTCGATGGTGCGGTTGTTGACCACCATCTTGGGGGTCACGTGATAGCCGCGGGCGGCCAGATGATCGAACACCTGCTGCTCGAACAGACTCGAGAACGGTTCCACGCGAACGTCGGTCGGCACATCGGTCGGCATCGGCGGCAGCGCCGGGCCCGCATTGGCCACCATGTAGCCGAGCAGTGACCTCCGCAGGTCACCGGCACCGAGATCGTCGAGCCCGATCGAGTGGAACAGCCACATCTGGTCCATCGCCCGTGACGCGGCGACGTTGAACCGGCGCTGGGATTCGGCGCGGGTCAACGCGGCGATGGCGCTGGGATCGGACACCACCATGGACAGGAACATCACACGACGCTCGTCGCCCTGGAAGTCCGGCGGGCTACCCACCCGGATCCGCCGTGCACGGCGCGTGGTCTCGTCGATCCGCTCGGCCAGGATCCGCTCGATCACGTCCACCTGTTTGTTGCCCTGCAACACCACGACACCGAAATCCCGGCCGTCGTACGCGGGGTCGGCGAGACAGGCGCACAGCGCATCCACGATGGCCTCGGCCTCGGCCTCGTTGGCGATCGATGCTCCCGATCCGGTCGCGGTACCGTCCACCGCCACCGTCCGGAGCGGGTCGAGTCGATCGGCACCGTACTGGCGCACCGGGATCAGCGGGGCGTCACCGTAGAACTGAGCGGAGGAGAAACCGATGATCTCCGGCATCGACCGGAAGTGCTCACGCAGCCGGATGAGGTGCCCGAATCGACTGCGCAGCAACGAGAACAGACTCGATCGCGGCGTCAGGCCGTCACGCAGGTAGTGCGGCAGGTCCGGCAGATGCGAGTCGAGGGTGGCGAATGCCTCGTCGAGGGTGGTGGCGGTCAATCCGTTGGGTGCACACTGCTTGTCGTCGCCGACGACGATCACCCGGGGCGCCAGCCACAGCAGGAGGATGCCGGTGACGTCGGCCTGACTGGCCTCGTCGACGATCACCACGTCGAAGCTGTTCTGGTGGGCCGGAACGGTTTCCACGACCTGCGACAGCGGCATCACCCACGCCGCGACGGCGTCCTGCGCCTGCGCCATCGCCTCGCGGGCCGCGGCGCGGAATCGGGGCGCATGTTTGCCCGAGCCCTTGCCCAGGCTGATCATGTGGTCGCGGTAGGCCTGCAGGGCCTGCACCTGGCCGACGGTCACCCGCGACAGGCAGGCCCGCCAGGCCCGCGCCGCGGCGAGCTGGGTGGTGAGCTGCGCGATGTCGGCCTCGGCCTCGTCGAGTGCCGCCTGGAGCACCACCTCGCCGCGCGGGTCGCTGCGTTCGGCGATCCAGGCGCGTGCGCGGCGCCATGCCCACGCACCGCTCACCGATCGCATCCGGGTGTCCCATGCGGGATCGCCGGCGGTGTCGGCGAGCAAGGCCATCAGCGCTGGAGCCTTGGCGTGCAACCGGAGTCGGAGCAGGTCGAGTGTGGTCTGGTCGTGCCATTGGGCATGCGCGGTGACGGCCGCACGACGGGCGGCACGGATCGCGACGGCGTCGCCCTCCGACAGCGCCGCGAGCAGGTCGTCACCCTCGGGTGAGGGACCCTTCTCGAATTCGGCGGCCAGTGCGTGGATGTGGTCGGCGAGCTCGGCCTCGGCGAGCAGGCCGTCGTTGGCAGCCGCGACGGCACCGGCCTCGTGGGCGACGGCGGCCACCTCGTCGACGCTGCGGGGCCGTGGACCGGCCGGACTGATCGCCTCGAGCTCGCGGACGAGCGCGTCGCGTTCGGTGAGCAGGGTGGAGATCCATCCCAGCTGGCCGTCGAGCTGCACCAGCCGGTTCAGCTGCGACGATCGCGATCCCGAGGTGTCGATCGGTACGTGCAGATCGGCGAGGACGCGATGGACCTGATGGATGGCGTCGACCACCGCCAGGTGATCGGCGACCAGCTGCAGGCCCGCGGCATCGGTGGGCGTCCGCCCGTCCACGGTGGCGGTGACGGCCGACTCCTCCACCGCGCGTTGCTGTTCGGACCGGCGAAGACGGCCGCGCCACTTCCCGCCGGACCGAAGGTAGCCGGCCGCGGCGGCGAAGATCGCGCCGTCGCCGGGCTGGGCGCCGTCCACGCTCACCGCGTGCGCACCGAGTTCCCGGTCACGGCCGGCGGCGTCGGCGATCACCGGTGAGAGCGTGGCGACCCGCGACCACAGGTGTGCGGCCTGACCGGCGAGCAACCGGTCTGCCATGTCCACCATCGTCGGCGGATACGTCTGGACCTCCCCCGCGGCGATCGCCAGGTGATCGCAGATCTCCTTGAGCCGCACCAGCCGGGCGCTGTCGACACCGGCGAGGATCGACAGCAGCGACCCGCCGGGACTCACCGGTTCGGCCGGGCGACGCGCGATGCGCGCGCAGATCTGATCGGTGGTGGCCGCGTCGGGCAGCAGCGCGTCGAGGTCGACGAATCGCTGTGCCAGCCGGTCGGGCTGGCCCTCGGTGCGCCGCAGCAGATCCAGCAGCCGAACGAACTCGGCGGTGTCCAGCGGCGGCACCGCGCCGTCGATCGGCCCGGGGAGCCAGTCGTACTCACCGGCGTCGGCGGTGGTCTGGCGGACGATCTCGGCTGCGGTACCCCGGTAGTCACCGGCCACCCAGTCGTGGACCTCGGTCTCGTCGCGACGCAGCTCCCACAGGCCGCGCAGGGCACGCTCGCGCCGCTGGACCGCCTGTTCCCGGCGGTCGGCGAGGTCGGCGATCTCGGCGGTGGCCACGCTCTCGGTGTACGTCGCCTTGCGCTCGGCGATCGCCTCCACCCCGGAGACCAGGGCGGAGAACCGGTCGCGGGACACATCGGCGGTGGACACGGTGAGCGCCTGGAGCTCCGGCGGCAGCATGTCGCGGACGACGTCGAGGGCGTGCGCCTTCTCGCTGGTGACCAGGACGCGCTGGCCCTTGGCGAGCAGTGCGGCGACGATGTTGGCGATGGTCTGGGTCTTGCCGGTGCCGGGCGGGCCCTCCACCACCACACCGCTGTCGACGCCGAGCCGCGCGAAGACGTCGCGCTGTTCGACATTGGCGGGCAGCGGATACAGGGCGTCGGCGACGAGTTCGTCGGCGGGCATCGCGCCGGCGTCGGCCAGCGCGGTGATGCGGTCGTCGGATTCGACCGGGGCGATCAGCTGGGCGAGTCCGATCGGCACGTCGTCGGAGTCGCGGAGCGCCGCGAGCATCGCGTCGTAGAAGTCGAGTACGGCCGAGGCGGTTCGTTCGCGGACGACGAGCGCGGTGGATGGCGAGGTGGTCAGATCGACCACAGCGGTGTCGACCTCGACTCGCTCGGCCCACTCGTCGACCAGTTCGGCTGCCTTGGCGTGTGCGGCGTTGGGCAGGGCGTCGATCTTGGCACGCAACCGGACCACCGGTTCGAGGTCGATGCCGTCGATCGCGGCGAGGAGGTGGGAGTCCTGCAGCACCGGGACCGACCCGGTGCCGAGTGTGATCCGGATGGCACCGGTCTCGTCGTCGCGCTCGCCGACGACCTCCTGGGTGAGCAGATGATCGCGGACGAGCGGAGCGGCCTCGGAGCCGGCGCCGGCCACCGTGACCAGCCCGGCGGCGAGCACGAGTTGTCGGGATTCGGGACGGGCGTGCAGTTCGTCGATCAGCGCCGACAACTCTGCGTGACCGTCGGCGTCGGCGTCTGCGGTGATCAGCACCTGCCCGCCGACCGCGCCGGTCCGGATGGGTATCCGGGTGCCCGACCCCACCGGGACGTACGCGGGGTGCTCGTCGAGGTCGCGGACGGTGACCGACCGTAATCGCACCAGGTCACGGAGATAGCCGAGGAGACGGAAGACCTGATCGCGACGCTCGTCGCGAATCTCCCCCTCGTCCATGGGGCCGCCCTCCTGTGTCCGACCAGCGGTGATGGGCTCGACCTATGGTCGAGCTTGATGTCTCACGCTACCAAGTCGGGATGGCGAGGGCCGAATACGCCTCGGTCGGGCGGTCAGCGGGTACGGCTGCGGAGGGCGCGGAAACCGCCGTCCACGTAATGCACGTTGGTGTAACCCAGTTCGGCGATCTGTTCGGCGATCCGCGGCGCCTCCGACGACACGGACACCACGTTGATCTCGGTGTCGAGGTCGTCGATCACCGGGAAGGTACCCGAGGGGGTCGGCGCGAATCGTGCGGAGATGTCGGCGGGGTCGACGACGACCGCACCGGGCAAGCTGCCCTGGTGGCGGACCACCTGCGGTCGGGCGTCGACGACGACGGCGCTGGTGTGGGCGAGGGCTTCGGTTGCCGAGATGGGATCCACCACTGACACTGGTGACGCTCCTGAAGTTGCTGGTCGATCGTTCGCAGGTCGGGACCGACTGTCGGCGGGTCCCGTTGGGTATGTCGTTGACACCCTCCACAAAGGTTACGGAAGAATCTCGAAACGCCCAACAGTGATTCTCAGAGTGAGACAAACCGGTGTCACCAGCGACAACGCCCGGTATCGGCCGATGTTCGCCCCCGCCCCGAGAAACACGACGGCCGACGTGCGCGGAGCACGTCGGCCGTCGAGTGGAACCGATCGATCAGCAGGCCGGCGGAGGACCGGGCCTGCGGGGTAGGTGTCAGCCGCGTCCGCGACCGGCGACCCGGCGGGTCCCCCGCTTGCCCCAGTCGCCGCCACCACGCTGATGGCCACCGTCGCGACCACCGGATCGCTTGGCACCACCGCGAGTGCGCGGCGCCCCCATGTCGCGACGCAGGTCGATCGGGTTCTTGCCGATCTTGGTGTCGCGTAGCAGGTCGAGGGTGTTGCGGTCGAGATTCTCCGGCAGTTCCACCAGCGAGAAGTCGTCGCGGATGCTGATGTTGCCGAAATCACCGCGGGTCAGGCCGCCCTCGTTGGCGATCGCACCGACGATGGCACCCGGCGACACCTTGTGTTTGCGGCCGACGGCGATCCGGTACGTGGCGAAGCTGCCGCCGGACTTGCGCGGCCCGCGGTCACGATCACGATCACGATCGCGGTCGCGGCGTTCGGCACGGTGCCCCTCGGGCGGATCCGGTGCCATCAGGAAGCCGCCGTCGCGGGTCTCCAGGGCCAGGGCGGCGGCGATGTCGGCCATCGCCACGTCCTTGTCCTGGGCGTAGTCCTCGACCAGCTTGCGGAAGGTGTCGAGATGCTCGGAGGCGAGGTTCTCGGTGATCGAGTCGGCGAACCGTGCCACGCGCTGGGCGTTGACGTCCTCGGCCGACGGCAGCCCGATCTCGGCGAGCGGCTGGCGGGTGGCCCGCTCGATCGCACGCAGCAGGTGACGCTCACGCGGGGACACGAACAGCAGCGCATTGCCCGACCGTCCGGCACGGCCGGTACGGCCGATCCGGTGGACGTAGGACTCGGTGTCGTGCGGGATGTCGTAGTTGACCACGTGTGAGATCCGGTCGACGTCGAGGCCGCGTGCGGCGACGTCGGTGGCGACCAGGATGTCGATGGTGCCGTCCTTGAGCTGGTTGATCGTCCGCTCACGCTGGGCCTGCGCCATGTCGCCGTTGATCGCGACCGCGGAGAAACCGCGGGCGCGCAGCCGTTCGGCGAGCTCCTCGGTGGCCTGCTTGGTGCGGACGAACACGATCATCGCGTCGAACGTCTCGACCTCGAGGAACCGGGTCAGCGCGTCGAGTTTGCGCTGGTGGGACACCTGCAGGTAGCGCTGGGAGATGTTCTGCGCGGTCGCGGTCTTGGCCTTGACCGTGATCTCCTCGGCGTCGTGCAGATAGCGCTGCGCGAGCCGGCGGATCGCCGACGGCATGGTGGCCGAGAACAGGGCGACCTGCTTGCTCTCCGGGGTGTCGGAGAGGATGCGTTCGACGTCCTCGGCGAAGCCCATGGTGAGCATCTCGTCGGCCTCGTCGAGCACGAGGTACTCCAGCTGCGAGATGTCGAGGGTGCCCTTGTCGAGGTGATCGATCACACGGCCGGGCGTTCCGACGATGACCTGCGCACCGCGGCGCAGTCCGGCGAGCTGCACGCCGTAGCTCTGGCCACCGTAGATCGGCAGGATCCGCACGTCGGGCATGTGTGCGGAGTACTTCTCGAAGGCCTCCGACACCTGTAGGGCGAGCTCGCGGGTGGGTGCGAGCACCAGGGCCTGCGGGCGTCGCACCGAGGGGTCGATCCGAGACAGGATCGGGATCGCGAAGGCAGCGGTCTTGCCGGTGCCTGTCTGGGCGAGACCGACGACGTCACGGCCGGCCATCAGGGGCGGAATCGTGGCCGCCTGGATCGGTGACGGCTTCTCGTATCCGACTTCGGTGATCGCACTGCGCACCTTGGGTGCGATGTCGAGATCGTCGAAGGTGATCGCCGACGGATCACCCGCGTCTGTGGGTCCGGTCATGCGTTGTGTCTCCCATTCATCGAGGACAACTGTAATGCTCGGACCGCGTGAAAGCCGCATCCGAGCTCCGGCCGGTCACGGCGAGCCCTCGATGTGGCACAACCCGCACCCCCGCCGATCGCCTCCGGAATCACGCCTTCCCCATGGTGTGATCAAAACCACTTGATTACTGCTACTCTCGGTCGCAGCAAAAACCCGGGGCGTCGCAGCACGGCGGCGTCCGCCCGATTTGCCCGCTTTTCGGATCAGGAGCGACATTGCAGCAATACACCACCCCGTCCGACCTGAACATCGACGACAAGGCCACGACGGTCGACGCGATCCTGCGATACCGGGCCGAGCGGCCGACCATGCCGCTGTTCAAGAAACGCTCCAACGGCGTATGGGTCACCGTCACCGCCAAGCATTTCGCCGATGAGGTCGACGCCGTGGCCAAGGGCCTGATCGCCGCCGGCGTCCAGGCCGGTGACCGCGTCGGCCTGCTCTCCTCCACGCGCTACGAGTGGACCGTGCTGGACTACGCGATCTGGCGGGCCGGCGCGGTCACGGTCGCGATCTACGAGACCTCGGCCCCCGACCAGGTCGGCTACATCGTGGAGAACTCCGGGGCCACGCTGCTGTTCGTGGAGAACGACACCCACCACGCCCACCACCGCGAGGTGCTCGACGCGGCGCCGGCGCTGCGCGAGACCCTGGTGATCGAGGGCGGCCCGGGCGAGGGCGCGATCAACGAGCTGACCAAGCGGGGTGCCGATCTCGGCGACGACCAGCTCGACGCCCGCCACGCCGACCAGCTGGCCACCGACGCCGCCACCCTGATCTACACCTCGGGCACCACCGGACGCCCGAAGGGCGTGGTCCTGACCCACGCGAACTTCCTCGCCGAATGTGCCGCCACCCGCGACGCGGTGGGCGCAGGCCTCGAGGAGGGCAAGTCGACGCTGCTGTTCCTGCCGCTGGCGCATGTCTTCGCGCGCGTCGTGGCGGTCGGCTGTGTCGAGAACGGCGTGATCCTCGGACACACCAACGACATCCCGAACCTGATCAACGACCTCGCCGTGTTCCAGCCGAACTACGTGCTGTCGGTGCCGCGCGTGTTCGAGAAGGTGTTCAACTCGGCCAAGCAGAAGGCCTACGACGGCGGCAAGGGTTCGATCTTCGACAAGGCCACCGAGACCGCGATCGCCTACAGCACCGCGCTCGAGAACGGCGGCCCGGGACTGGGACTGAAGCTCAAGCACATGCTGTTCGACGCGCTGGTCTACAAGAAGCTGCGCGCGGCGCTCGGCGGCAACTGCGAGGGTGCGATCTCCGGCGGCGCCCCGCTCGGCGCCCGCCTGGGTCACTTCTTCCGCGGTGTCGGCATCCCGGTCTACGAGGGCTACGGGCTGTCGGAGACCACCGCCGCGGTGACCGCGAACTACGAGGGCTGCCAGAAGGTCGGCTCGGTGGGCCGCCCGGTGCCCGGGGTGTCGGCGGCGATCGCCGAGGACGGCGAGGTGCTGCTCAAGGGGCCGGTGGTCTTCAACGGTTACTGGCACAACCCGGAGGCCTCGGCCGATGCGATCCGCGACGGCTGGTTCCACACCGGCGACATCGGTCGCCTCGACGACGGCTTCCTGTTCATCACCGGCCGCAAGAAGGAGATCATCGTCACCGCCGGCGGCAAGAACGTGTCCCCGGCGCCGCTGGAGGATGCGATCCGCGCGCATCCGATGATCAGCCAGTGCATGGTGGTCGGCGACAACAAGCCGTTCATCGGCGCGCTGATCACCATCGACCCGGAAGCCGTCCCCGGCTGGCTGGAGCGTCACGACCTGCCCGCCACCACCCCGATCGCCGACCTCGTCGACAACGCCGCCCTGCGGAGCGAGATCAGCGACGCGGTGGACGAGGCCAACGGCAAGGTGTCCAAGGCCGAGGCGATCAAGAAGTTCACGGTCCTGGCCACCGACTTCACCATCGAGTCCGGTGAGCTGACCCCGACGCTGAAGCTCAAGCGCAACGTCGTCAACGACGCCTACAAGCAGGCCATCGCCGACCTCTACACCTGATCGGACCGGTACCTCGGTACCCACCCGACCGCCTCGAGAAGCACCCGTCACCGACCACGGCCTGTGACGGGTGTTTCTTATGTGACGATTGGGACTCGGCAGTGAGTCGGTGTGCCCGATGCAGGGGCGAGGTCCTAGGCTCGGTGTCGATGAACCGGGACCTCGCGATCGACGCCACGCGCGGCCTGGCGATCTGGAGCATGATCACCGCCCACTTCGCCACCGGCGCGGCCATCGCCTCACCGACACACGCCTTCCCGTATGTGGACGGGATGAGCGCGTTCGTCCTGCTGTCCGGATTCGTGCTCGGCCTGGTGTATCACCGCTGGATCGACCGCCACGGTCTGCGTTTCGCCTACCGTCGGCTGACCAGACGGCTCGTCGTGCTCTACCTGTGCCAGGTGTTGCTCGCGGTGGTCGCGGTGGCCGCCGCCCTCGCCGGGCACCGGTGGCTGACCCTGCTGCTGCCCGTCGACGGCTGGGGTGACGGGCTGCTCCGGTCGCTGACCCTGACCTACCTGCCCAGCGGCGGGAACATCCTGCTGATGTACATGGTGTTCATGGCGTCGGCATTCGTGCTGTTCCCGGTGCTGATGCGGGGCGGGTGGTGGCTGATCCTGGTGGCCTCCCTCGCCCTGTACGTCGTGTCGCAGACCGCGGCACCGGACTGGTTCTACCTGACCGCCGACATGGCCGGTCCGCGCATCCAGAACTGGGCGGGGTGGCAGATCATGTTCGTCCCGGCCGTGGTGATCGGCTGGAACTGGCGCCGCTGGGATGTGGCCGCGCGGATCGATCGGCTGCTGCCGCTGCTGCCGCTGCTGGTGGCGCTGGCCCTGGGGGTGGCGCTCTCGTTCCATCTGCTGATCGAGGACGGCCCGCTGACACCGCATCTGGTGACGCTGGCCGACAAGCTCGAGTTCGGTCCGGCCCGCGCGCTCGGGGCGTGGGTGCTGGTGCCGGTGGTGTACGGCGTCTTCCGGCTGGTGCTCAGGTTCTGCCATCACGACTGGCTGCGACCGCTGGTGATGACGGGGACCCGCAGTCTCGACTCCTACGTCATCCAGGCCATCGCGTTGATCGTCGTGCCGATCCACGTCGCCCATCGACCGTGGAGCCCGCTGACGATGTCGGCGGTCGCGGTGACGGTGTTCGCGTGCTGCTGGGCGTGGGCGGAGTTCCGGCGGGCCTGCGAGATCGACAAGCTGCATCGCCTGCCGGTGATCGTCGTCGACGCGGCGTTGCCGGGCAGACGTCACTCCCCCGCCGATACCGCTGCCACCCGCGATTCCCCGAGTACCCCCGATTCCCCGAGCGCCCCTGATCCCCGAAGCACCGCCGACATCGCGGCCACCGTCACGATCGCGGCGGCGGACCCGGCCGCCGATCCCGCCGGCGAGCATCGCGGGCACCCTTGCCTCGAGTCCCGTCCCGCTGAATCCCCGTCTGCCGACGACCTTCCCGTAGGAGTGCCCCGATGAGTGACGCCGACCTGTCCGAGATCCTGCGTTCGGCCGGGGACATGACGGTCAGCGTGCATGCCGGCAACGACTCGAGCGGTCCGTCGGTGCGCACACCGATCACCATGGCGAACTCGTATCACCTGCCGCCGGAGCCGGAGACCGCCGACTGGTCGGGTACCGAGCAGCTGTTCTACACCCGCAACACCGGCGCCAATCAGGTCGCGCTGCAGGACAAGCTCGCGGTGCTGGAGGGCGGCGAGGACGCCGTCGTCCTGGCGTCCGGCGTGGCCGCCCTGCATGCGGTGTTCTTCACGTTCCTGTCCACCGGCGACCACGTCGTGGTCTCCGATGTCACCTACGAGGCCACCTGGAAACTGTGGTCGGACCTGATGCCGACGAAGTACGGGATCGAGGCGACCTTCGTCGACGTCACCGACCCCGACTCGGTGCGTGCGGCGATCCGCCCGACGACGAAGATGGTGGTGACCGAGGCGATCGCCAATCCGACGACCAAGGTCGCCGACATCGCCGCGCTGGCCGTGATCGCCCACGACGCCGGTCTGCTGCTGATGGTGGATTCCACGTTCACCCCGCCGCCGCTGTACCGGCCGCTGGCCGACGGCGCCGACCTGGTGGTGCACTCGCTGACCAAGTACATCAACGGCCACGGTGACGCGATGGGCGGTGCGGTGATCGGCGCCGGGGAGCTGATCGGGCAGATCAAGCGGCAGGCGATGGTCGACGTCGGCGGGGTGATCTCACCGTTCAACGCCTGGCTGATCGCACGCGGGTCGATCACCTTGCCGCTGCGTCTGGCCCAGCACCAGGCGACCGCGGAGACGCTGGCGCACATGCTCGCCGACGACGAGCGCATCGCCTACGTGACCTATCCGGGCCTCCCCGATCATCCGCAGCACCACCTCGCCCGCCGGCAGTTCGGTGGCCGCGGATTCGGCGGGATGATGGCCTTCGCCGTCGACGGGGATCCCGGGACACAGAACCGCTTCGTGTCGCATCTGAAGGTGATCACCTCGGCGGTGTCGCTGGGCCACGACGAGACGCTGATCGTGCACGTCGGCACCGACGGCCCGCGGGTGGCCGCCTACCCCGAGCCGTTCCGCACCTACGGGCATCTGCGGTTCTCGGTGGGGCTGGAGGATGCCGACGACCTCGCCGCGGATCTGCGTCAGGCGCTCGACGCCACATTCGCCTGACCGGCGACCGTCCTCCCCCGGCAGACCTCCGCCGCCGCGACTTCCGGCGCGCACATGCCTGTCAGCGTCGACGACGCGAGTTCACCTGACCTCGAACAGGATTCCGCGACCGATCGCCTCGCGCACCACCGGCAATGCGGCCTGGGCGAGGGCGTCGGCGTCGACGCCGTGGAAGTCGGCGAGCAGGTCGATCAGCACACCGAGCGACACGGTTCCACGGCATCCGGCCAGCAGGGCGCGCGAGACCTCGTCGACGCCGAGCACCGCACCGGGGCCCCCGGGCCGGCGTACCGAGGCGCCGACCTCCTGCCACCCGTCGTCGCCGGGCAGCGACTGCGATTCCAGGAACACCGGCGCGGTCTTGAACCGGGCGGCGAGCAGGTGCTCGTCGGTGGTGTCGCGGAGATAGGCGCGGCGGTCGAGGAAGGCCCGGGCCTCGTAGCCGGTGACCTCCTCGCCGGCTCCGGTGATCTCCTCGAGGACACGGTCGGGGGTGCCGGTGCGGCGCCGGCGCAGGGTCAGCGATCCCATCCCGATGCCGACGATGTTCTCCTGGGTGAACCAGTCCAGCCACGCGGCTCCGCGGGCGGCGATCTCCTCGGGTTCCTCGCCGGCGTCGGAGAGCCACAGCGAGATGTAGCCGACCGGATCGGCGAGCTCCCGCTGGACGACCCAGGCATCGAGGTCGGTACCGGCCAGCCAGCCGCCCACCCGGTCGCGCCAGTCCTCCCCCTCCCGGACGATCCAGTTGGCCAGTAGCTGTGCGGTACCACCATCGGTGAGATGGTCGGGCAGTTGCCGGATCAGGTCGGCACAGATCGTGTCGCCGACCATCCCGGAGTCGCGGTAGATGTAGTCCTGGCCGCCCGACCCGACGACGAACGGCGGGTTGGACACGATCAGGTCGAACCGTTCGCCGGCGACCGGATCGAACAGGCTGCCCTCGCGCAGATCCCACGACATCCCGTTGAGCCGGGCGGTGGCGGCCGCCAGGGCGAGGGCGCGGGGGTTGGTGTCGGTGGCGACGATCGACTCGCAGTGCGCGTTCATGTGCAACGCCTGAATCCCACATCCGGTGCCGAGATCGAGTGCGGCACCGACCTTGTCACGGATCACCGCACGGGCCAGCGACACCGATGCGCCACCGATGCCCAGGACGTGGTCGTGGGCGACGGCACCGCTGCGCATCGCGGCGTCCTGGTCGGAGACCACCAGGTGGTCGCGCACGTCGTCGGCGTGCGGCCGGATGTCGAGGTTCGCCCGCAGCGCGCCGTCGGCGGTCCGCGCCAACACGCCCTGATCCAGCAGCGCGGGCACCCCCGCCGTCGGGAATGCGGCGGCAACGGCCGTATCCGTCTCGTCCGAACCGAGGAGGAACAGGCGGACCAGGGTACCCAGCGCGGGCCGGTCGACAGCTCGGGTGGCCCGCAGTGCAGGCCACCAGATCCCTTGCCCCAGAGCATCGTTCGCCTGGTCACCGAGTAGCGCTGCGACCCCGTCGGAGGTGTAGTCCGCACCGCGGAGATCGGCACCGAGTGCAGCGACGACCGCCTCGTCCCGCAGCGGCATGTCGCTCATCAGCCGACCTGCCGATACTTCTTGTGCATCGCCTGTTTGGTGACGCCGAGTACCACGCCGATCTCGGCCCAGGACAATCCGGCGATGCGAGCTCGGCGCACGGCCACCTCCTCGTCGCGCGCCAGCTGCCGGCGTCGTGCGGCGACCTGTGCGAGTTCGTCCACGGGATCGTCTGGGCCGCCGCCGCGGCCTCCCACCGATGTCTGCATGCGCTCATGCTGCACGGGAGCCCGATGATCGGTCAACCGTGGTTGACCGTCGCGCCGGACGGACAGACCCGCCCCGACCTGCGGTTACGCCACTCCGTTACGCACCGGATGCGTGAGCCCTGTCATGATCCCCGTACTCTTCAAAGGGTATGCTAAGTTTCCCTCAGGTTTTCGGCTGACGAAACGTGGCCTCGGGCGGATCGCACCGGCGGCGTCTGATCACCCACGTCCCGTCGCCGTCCGTCCGGGGTCAAGGAGTACGTGTGAAGAGTGTGGGGTCGTCGATGGGTCCGAGGCAGTCGAAGGGCAAGATCTGGTTCGTCCGGGCCACGGCGGTCGCCACGCTCACGGCGTTCTCGGCCAGTGTGATGAGCGCCAACGGTTCCGCGGCGGTCCTGAACCCCGCCCTCGTCCCCGCACCCATTCCGGTCGCCGAGAAGACCAAGCCCAAGCCCCAGACCCGCAAGCCTGCCGAGACCTATCAGGAGCGGATCGACCGGATCGCGCAGAGCCCGCGCTCCATGCTGCCGACCCTCGAAGAGAACGAGGGCCAACCGACCGTCTGCGTCAGCGGTGAGTTCACCACCCTTCGCGTCGTCTACGACTCGCTGTTCGAGTCGGTGCTGCCGTCGCTGCCCAAACAGCTGCACCAGAACGCCTACGCCGCGCGGGCGGCCGCGCACCGGGACATGGACCGGCTGAACGTCTCGACGCTCGCGATCTCCGACCATCCCATGGCACTGGGCGCCGACCGCGACGATCCGTCGTTGACCTACCGCGGCGCCATCTCTCAGTGGATGGTCGTGCAGTTGCTCAAGATCCGCGACGGCAAAGAGGCCGAGGCGATCCCGCTGGGCAACATCACCCTGGCCCAGGCGGTCGAGACGGTCTGGCTCTACTTCTTCGCGACCATCTTCACCCCGGCGAAGATCGGCGTGGGCCTCACCCCCTATCTCGGCCGCCCGTTCGAGGGCACCGACGCCCTGAACTCGGTGACCTACAACCTGATCCTGCAGCTGATGGTGCAGGGCTCCACGATGGCCGGGCAGTCTCTGTACCAGTCGATCTCGAATGCGATCGTCAGCCAGTGCATCGCGCGGGTCACCGAGGAACAGCGCGCCGAGGCGGGCCGGCCCAGTGACACCGTCACCTACCCCGTGAACATCCCGGCCATCGTCCGCGAGACCGCCAACCAGCTCGCCCTCGCCGACAACGACGACTGCTCGGCCGTCGGCAACGTGCCGCTGAGCCGGATCGTCACCCGTACCGGGGATTACGCACAGAACCTGGCGCAGACCCCGCAGGAGAAGAAGGCGATCGCCGCCGAGACCAAGAAGATCCTGGCGAGTCTGCGCGGCGCCCAGGTGCCGCACAACCTGATCCCGGCCGATCCGTCCGACTTCACCCAGGCCGAGTCGCTCATCTCCACCTTCGGTGGCATCATCCCAGTCATCGGTGGTGCACCTATCGACATCATCCTGGGCCTGAGCCACAACCTCGGCCAGGGCGACGACATGTTCGAGATGGTCCCGTTGTCGGATCTGACCGTCACCAAGTCGCTGACTGCCGCGTACTTCACGTACTACCTGTCGCTGCATCTGTTCACCACCATCGGAGGCCTCCTCGAGGGGCAGGTCCTCACCAACGGCCAGGAGGTGGGCTACCTCTCCCCGATCCGGGCGCTCACCACTCTCGCGAACATCCCGCTCACCTACGGACTGGTCAACTACCACAACGTGGTCCGGTCGATGTGCTTCGTCGAGGACGACACCAACGGCAACGGTCGTGGCGCCCAGAACAATCGTGATCGGGCGACGCTGCCGTCGGCGAGCACCACGACGCCCACCGCGGCCCGGCCCGGCTCGACCCGTCAGGGATCGAACAACCCGGCCTCGCCGACCCGACGCGCCGGGGCCAGCAGCACGCCGTCGACGAGTTCCTCGACGCCTGCCCCGCTGGTTCCCGGACTTCCGATCCGCATTCCGGGGGTGAATTAATCGAGGTCGACGGCTCATTCCCGAGCCGTTCCCGCCGATCCGGAGTTACCGTGGTTCGGACAGAATCACATCCGGAGAAACGATAGCGAGACCCGTTTCACGAAACTTTGCGCCACATAAGCTATCGTCAAACACGTGGCCAAAGTTGAAGTGATCTCGTTCGTCGACGACCTCGACGGCAAAGAGCTCGATCTGGACGATGCGCACACCATTTCGTGGTCGTGGGTCGGCGTCGACTATCAGCTCGACGTCTCCAGCGCCAACCTCGAGAAGATCGAGAACGGCAAGGTTCCGGTGTCGAAGCTGCTCGAGGTGTCCACCCGGATCGGCGGTCGGCGGCAGTCGACGGCTCCCCGGGTCCGTTCCACCACCCCGCAGGATTCCGGTGACCGCGCGCGTCGCGACACCGCCGCCATCCGCCAGTGGGCGACCGAGGCGGGCTACGAGATCTCCCCGCGCGGGCGTCTGCCCAAGGAGATCATCGAGGCCTACGAGGCCGAGGCCTGATTCTCGACGGTGTGACCTGATATTCCAACGCACCGCAGCCGACATTTCGGCTGCGGTGCGTTGGTGTATTAGCGGGGCTAACGATTACGATTCGTGACCATTCCGAGACCACCTATCGTGGTGTTTTCACCGCATTTCCTCGACGATGAACTGCGCATTCTGGACGGCGATGATCGCCATCACACCCGTCCCGCCCCCCTCATCGCCACGCGCGATGAGGGGGAATCCCGTTCGGCAATGGCGATCTCGACGACCATCGGGTGACCGGAACCGCCGGAGCCGCACCTAGACTCGATCCAGGCCGGAGACCGCTGCATCCGCCCCGCCCCACCCCGACGAAAGGCCCCCTTGATGACCGAGCCGCTCACCACCTCGTCCGGTGCCGTCGCATCGTTTCTCGCCGCTCTCACCGACGGCTCGGTGGCCGTGATCGACCTGACCACTCCCCTGAGCAGTGCGACGCCTGCCCTCGTGCTGCCCGACCCGTTCGTCAACCTGATCGACTTCAGCCTCGAAGAGGTCAGTGCCTACAACGAGCCGGGACCGTTCTGGCGGCACAACAACATTCACACCGGTGAGCACATCGGCACCCACCTCGACGCACCGATCCACTGGATCAGCGGGCGCGACGGACACGACGTCTCGCAGATCCCCGCACGCCGGCTGATCGGGCCGGCCGCGGTGATCGACCTCACCGACAAGGTCGCCGCCGACCCCGACTACCTGCTGACCGTGGCCGACGTCGAGGAATGGGAAGCCGAGCACGGCACCCTCGCCGACGGTGCGTGGCTGCTGCTGCGCACCGGCTGGGAGTCGCGAGGCGGATCGCAGGAGGAGTTCCTCAACGCCGACGAGACCGGCTCGCACACACCGGGAGTCGCGGTCGAGTGTGCCGAATGGCTGGCCACCCGCCGCCCCCTCGCAGGCCTGGGCGTGGAGACCGTCGGCGTGGACGCCGGGATGGCCGGCGGTTTCGAACCCGCCTTCCCGGTCCACTACCACTTCCTCGGCAACGACAAGTACGGCATCACCTCGCTGCGCAACCTCGGGCGGCTCCCGGCGACCGGTGCCATGCTGGTGGTCGCGCCGCTGCCGATCGTCGGCGGTACCGGCAGCCCGTCCCGCGTGCTCGCGCTGGTCGAGACGGACGCCTGAGTTCGCCTCGGACTTCTCGCAGCGATGACGTGGCCGGCTCCACCCGTCGCTGCCCCGGCCTCCCGCAACCCGATCGCAAGGTTCTTCTGATGACCACCCCCACCGCATCCGCCACATCCACCTCGGGAGCACAACCAGGCTCTGCGGGCACCCCGCTCACCTACGGGCCGACCGTCGGCGACGTCGTCGGCCGGGTGCTGGCCGATCTCGGCGTCGGCCATGCCTTCGGCGTGGTGGGCAGCGGCAACTTCACGATGACCAACGCCTTGCGCGCCGGTGGTGTGGGCTACACCGCCGCCCGGCACGAGGGTGGTGCGGCCACCATGGCCGACGCGTACACCCGGATGTCGGGGAAGGTCGGCGTGGTGTCGCTGCACCAGGGGTGTGGACTGACCAATGCCATGACCGGGATCGGTGAGGCCGCCAAGAGCCGGACACCGATGGTGGTCCTGACCGCCGACGCCCCGGCCGCCGACCTGCGCTCCAACTTCCGCATCGATCAGGACGCCCTGGTCACCGGCGTCGGGGCGGTCAGCGAGCGCGTCTACGGTGCATCGACCGTCGTCGCCGATGTGATCCGTGCGGTCCGCACGGCGATCACCCAACGCCGGACGGTGGTGGTCAACGTCGCGATCGACGTGGCCGCCGCCCCCGCCTCGGTGCCGGGTCCGGTGACCGCCGATATCGTGCGTCCGCGGGTCCGGCCCGACCAGGACTCGGTGGCGCGGTTGCTGCGGTTGCTGGCCGAAGCGCGGCGGCCGGTGTTCGTCGCCGGTCGCGGTGGGCGCGAGGCCGGGCCGCAGATCGCGGCGCTGGCCGAGGCGACCGGCGCGCTCGTGGCCACCTCGGCGGTGGCCAACGGCCTGTTCACCGGGGACCCGTTCGCGTTGGGCATCTCGGGCGGATTCTCGTCGGCGACCACCGCCGAACTCGTCGCCGGCGCCGACCTGATCGTCGGCTGGGGCTGCGCCCTGAACATGTGGACGATGCGTCACGGCAAGCTGATCGGCGCGGATACCGTTGTCGCACAAGTGGATGTGGACGTCGATGCGGTAGGCGCGCATCGTGCGGTCGAGCTGGGCGTGATCGGTGACTGTGCGCTCACCGCCGCCGACGCCCTCGCGGCACGCCAGGCCGACCGGACCCCGACCACCGTCGGCTACCGCACCCCCGATGTCGCCGCCCGGATCGCTGCGTCGTCGCGCTGGCGCGACGTGCCGGTGGACGACATCTCCACCGCCGACCGGATCGATCCGCGGGCGCTGACCATCGCGCTCGACGATCTGCTGCCCGCCGAGCGCATCGTGTCCATCGACTCGGGCAACTTCATGGGGTACCCGTCGACGCATCTGGGCGTGCCCGACGAGAACGGCTTCTGCTTCACCCAGGCCTTCCAGTCGATCGGGCTGGGCCTGGGCACGGCGATCGGCGCGGCCACCGCACGCCCCGACCGGATACCGGTGCTCGGAACCGGCGACGGCGGCTTCCTGATGGCCATCTCGGAACTGGAGACCGCGGTTCGCCTGCGGCTTCCGTTGGTGGTCGTGGTCTACAACGACTCCGCCTACGGCGCCGAGGTGCACCACTTCGGTGACGCCGACATGACGACGGTGACCTTCCCCGAGGTCGACATCGCCTCCATCGCACGGGGTTACGGCGCCACCGGCATCACCGTGCGGTCGGTGTCGGACCTGTCCGCGGTCTCCGAGTGGGTCGCCGGGACCACCACCGGTGCCGACGTCGGCCCGCTGGTGATCGACGCGAAGATCGCCACCGACGGCGGTTCCTGGTGGCTGGCGGAGGCGTTCGCCGGACACTGAGGCGCACGCCCGGAAACACTGAGGCGCCGACTCGCTCGGTCGGCGCGTCGGCCGTGACCGCCATCCGTTCCGGTGCGCCCTCCGTCATGCCCTCGAACTCGGCGGGCGCACACCGACCGGAGGTCGGCAGGGATGTCACCGTGCGCCCGCGATCATGTCGTTCGAACCCAGTGGGCACACACCGACCGGAGGTCGGCAAAGGTTTCATGGTGCGCGAGGGGGGACTTGAACCCCCACGTCCTCCGGACACTGGAACCTAAATCCAGCGCGTCTGCCAATTCCGCCACTCGCGCGTGCGTGCACAACCCTACCGCGCACCGGTCGACACCACCGACCCGCCCTTCACCGGCCTGCCGCCCGACCGCCGTGGTCTCGCCACCGGGTATGCCCTCGGATCTGCCGCCGGCGATGTGACCGTTACCGCAGATCACCGGCCCGGGCGGCGGCCGGATGACCCCGATTGGGTACCGTCGAGGGTATGTCCCCGCAGTCTGCACGTCGTCGGCACCGACCCGCGCTCCTGGTGCTGGTGGCGATCGCCGCCGTCGCCTGCCTCGGACTGGCCTGGTGGCAGTGGGACACCTACGAATCCTCGGCCGGCACCGCCCAGAATCTCGGCTACGCGCTGCAGTGGCCCGCATTCGGTTTCGCCGTGATCTGGGCCTATCGGCGCTTCGTGGTCCTCGAGAGCGATCCGGACGAGGCCGCCAAGATGGCCGACAAGGGCGTCACCGAGATCCCCGCCGGCCTGCTCCCGGAACGGCCGTCCACCCCGAGTGCCTCGTCGGCGGCCGATGCTTCCTCCCCCGACGACGTCTCGCTGCGTGAGTACAACCGCTTTCTCGCCGACCTCGACGCCGCCGATCATGCCGAGGCCGACGACCAGAACCCCGATCGCACGGCGCGTGTCGGAACGACCCGCCCCGATTCCCTGACCAGTGAGGATTCTCAGTGACCGAGACCGCCCAGCCCGCCACCGTGCCCGTCGAGAAGGTGAAGGGGGCGCTGCTGCGCTACCGCATCCTCGCGTGGATCACCGGTCTGTGGCTGCTGCTGCTCGTCGTCGAGCTGATCCTGAAGTACGGCTTCGACATCAACTCGCTGGACTTCGTGCCGATCGCACACGGCTGGGTGTACTTCATCTACCTGATCCTGACCGTCGACCTCGCCATCAAGGTGCGCTGGCCGGTCGGCAAGATCATCCTCACCGCGATCGCCGGAACCATCCCGTTCCTGTCGTTCTATGTCGAACACATCCGGACCAAGGAGGTCAAGGAGCAGTTCGGCCTGACCGGCGGCAGCCTCTGAGCGCACCGGTCGTCCGACCGAAACCGAGAACACCGCCCTCCGGCATGACCGAAGGGCGGTGTTCTCGTATCGAGGGTGTTCCCGAGTGGGTGGATCAGCGGGTGGGGATCACTGTCCCGCGAGCGACCGCAGCGCCGGAACCAGCTGGGCCAGCGCCTTTCCGCGGTGGCTGAGCGCATCCTTCTCCGACGCCGACAGCTCCGCCGAAGCCCGGCCGGAAGCCACGGCGTCGTCCGGCACGAACAGCGGGTCGTAGCCGAAGCCGTTGTCGCCGCGCGGTGCCCGCAGCATCACGCCGCGCCACTCCCCACGCACCACGGTCTCGTCGCCGTTCGGACCGACCAGCGCGCACGCCGAGACGAACGCCGCACCGCGACGCTCGTCGGGCACATCCGAGATCTGGTTGAGCAGCAACTCGTTGTTGGCCGCATCGTCACCGTGACCACCGCTCCACCGCGCCGACAGCACGCCGGGCATGCCGTTGAGCGCGTCCACGGCGAGCCCGGAATCGTCGGCCAGGCACACCAGTCCGGTCGCGGCGGCACCGGAGCGCGCCTTGATCAGCGCATTCTCCTCGAAGGTCGCCCCGGTCTCGGGTTCCTCCGGGTATTCCGGCACGGCGTCGAGACCCACCACGTCGAGTCCGACGATCCCCGCGGCGTCGAGCACCCGCCGCAGCTCGGCGAGTTTCTTGGCGTTGCGGCTGGCGACCAGGATGCGTTGTGTCGTCATCGGTGCCGACGCTCAGTTCGCGGTCGGCAGCACGCCGGGGTACGGGTCGGCCAGCACCGCACGCTGCGCCTCGAAGAGCTTGGCGGTGCCCACCTCGGCGATGTCGAGGAGTTTGTCGAGGGTGGCGCGCGGGAAGGTGGCGCCCTCACCGGTGCCCTGCACCTCCACCAGGGTGCCGGCGTCGGTGGCGACGACGTTCATGTCGACCTCGGCACGCGAGTCCTCCTCGTACGGCAGGTCCAGCCGCACCCGGCCGTCGACGACGCCGACGCTGACCGCGGCGATCATGCACGACAGCGGCTGCGGGTCGTTGAGCTTGCCGGCCGCACCCATCCAGGTGACGGCGTCGGCGAGGGCGACGTAGGCGCCGGTGATGGCGGCGGTGCGGGTGCCGCCGTCGGCCTGCAGCACATCGCAGTCGAGGGCGATGGTGTTCTCGCCGAGCGCGCCGAGATCGATGCATGCCCGCAGCGAACGGCCGATCAGGCGGCTGATCTCATGGGTGCGGCCACCGATCTTGCCCTTGACCGACTCGCGCCGGGACCGTTCGTGGGTGGCGGCGGGGAGCATCGAGTACTCCGCGGTCAGCCAGCCCAGACCGGAGCCGCGGCGCCACGGCGGCACACCCTCGGTGACGCTGGCCGTGCACATCACCCTGGTCTGACCGAATTCCACGAGCACCGAGCCCGCGGGATGTGAGGTGAATCCGCGGGTGAAGGAGATCGGTCGCAGTTCGTCGTCGGCCCTGCCGTCAGCGCGTGTGGTCACCGTGCCAACTGTAGTCAGCCGGGTTCAGAGTTCGAACACCTGACCCTGTCGCACCAGCTCCACCGGCCCGTGGAACCGTGAGCGCGCCTCGGCAAGGATCAGTTCCGCGTCACTCCACGGCGCCACATGGGTGATCGCGAGCGACTTGACGTCGGCCTTGGTGGCGGCCTCCCCCGCGTCGATCCCGGACAGGTGCAGATGCTCGGGCCGTGCGGCCGGGTCGTGCGACCATGACGCCTCGCAGAGGAACACGTCGGCGCCGGCGGCGAGGTCGATCAGTTCGTCGCACAGCGCTGTGTCACCGGAGTAGGCCACCACCTTGCCCTCCGGGGAGGTGATGCGCAGACCGTAGGTCTCCGGCGGATGATCCACCTGGAACGCCCGGATGCTCATCCCCCCGAGCGTCACCTCGATGCCGTCACTCCACTCGCGCACGTCGAAGGTGTCGCCGATGTCGTCGATCTCGCCGGGGAACTCCGACGATGCGGCACCGATCCGGGCCGCCACCCCCGACGGCCCGTAGAGCGGGGCGGCCACCGGTGCCCGCCCGGGCGGGGCATAGCGCCGCCACACCAGCATCGCGGCCAGGTCCAGGCAGTGATCGGCGTGGAGATGACTGAGTACCACCGCCACCGAATCGGGGTCGGCCACCCGCTGGAGTTCACCGAACACACCGGGGCCGCAGTCCACCAGCACCGGCTGTTCGCCGGGAACGGTGAACAGGTAGCCGGAGCAGGCGACCCCCGGCCCGCCGACGCTTCCCGAACAACCCAGGACGGTGACACGCATAAGCCCTACCTTGCCATGCGCGTGCTTCCCGCCGACCACGTATGGGTCACAAGTCATTCACTGTGTCTTTGACGCCGGGTGAAACGTCGTCTGACACACCAGGTGCGGAGATGTCATGGGTTCCGAGCAAGGACGTCTCAGGCGCGCGGCGCCGGGACCGTCGTACGCAGCCATGCCCGCCGCCGGGCGACGCCATGCGTCCGACACCCAGAGATGACCGACACTCCGCGATGACCGATGCTCAGAGATGCCCGACCGCACCGATCGTCGGGCCGAGGAACCGGTGCGAGAGCTTGGCGAACATCTCCGGGTCACCGGTCGCCTGGAAGACGCGGTGGGCGTCGCGATTGGAGTGCGGATGCAGCAGATCCGCCTCGGTGAGCACCCGGAACAGATCCTTGGCGGTCTCCTCCGCGCTCGACACCAACGTCACCTGATCGCCCATCGCGAGCTGGATCACCCCCGACAGCAACGGGTAGTGCGTGCAGCCGAGCACCACCGTGTCGACGTCGGCCTCCTGGAGGGGTTCGAGGTAGCCCTGGGCCAGTCCGAGGATCTGCCGGCCGCTGGTGATGCCGCGCTCGACGAAGTCGACGAACCGGGGACAGGCCACCGCGGTGATCTCGGCGTCGCGTGCTGCGGCGAACGAATCCTGGTAGGCCCGTGAGGAGACGGTGGCCTCGGTGCCCAGCACCCCGATCCGGCCGGTCTTGGTCGCGACCACCGCCCGACGCACCGCCGGCAACACCACCTCGACCACCGGGATCGGCGCGTACCGTTCCCGTGCGTCACGCAGGCAGGCCGCCGACGCGGTGTTGCAGGCGATGACGATCGCCTTGACCTCACGCTCGGCGAGTTCGTCGCCGATGGCCAGGGCGTGTTTGCGGATCTCGGGGATCGTCAGCGGACCGTACGGACCGTTGCCGGTGTCGCCGATGTAGATGATGTCCTCGTCCGGCAGGAGATCGATGACGGCGCGGGCCACGGTGAGTCCACCGACGCCGGAGTCGAAGATGCCGATCGGGGCGTCGGGGCGGATGGATGCGGTTATGACGGAACTCCCGGGGTGGGCCCGCCGACAGCGGGTGCGGACTTGCGTTTACGGTCGCGGCCGGCCAGGGACCAGGCGGCCAGCACACCTCCGATCGCGCCGAACAGATGCGCCTGCCACGAGACCTCGACCGCCCCGGGGAACACACCCCACAGGATCGAGCCGTAGATCAGGAACAGGACGATACCGCCGAGGACCTGCCAGAAGTCACGGTTGAACAGGCCACGGACCAGCAGGTATGCCAGCCATCCGAAGATGATGCCGGAGGCGCCGACGGTGACGGTGTAGGGCGGCGCGAACAGCCACACCCCCAGCCCCGACACCACCCATACGATCGCGGTGACGATCAGGAACCGGCGGGTGAGCAACAGCAGGAAGCCCAGCACCACCCCGGGGACCAGGTTGGCCCACAGATGTTCCCAGTCGGCGTGCAGCAGCGGCGCCCAGACGATGCCGTCGAGGCCGTCGACCTGGCGGGGTTCGATGCCGTTGTCGTCGAGCCGGAAACTGGTCGCGGCGTCGATCGCCTCGATCACCACCAGCAGCACGACGATGCACGCCATCACGATGATCGACCGCTGCCACAACGGCCGCGGGGCCGGTAGGGTCGTGGGCGGCGGCGTGACGGTCATGTCCTCTTCGTTCTCGGTGGGCTCGGTTCTCGGTGGGCTCGCGGGTCGTCCGCGGATCTCCACGACCCGGTCTCGTGCTCGGCGGTGTATTCGCGGGCGCGTGGGTCAGGCCCAGAGCTGACCTTCGAGGGCCTGCTCGGCATCCTCCAGGCTACCGTCGTACGCCCCGGTCGACAGATACTTCCAGCCCGCGTCGGGTACCACCAGGCCGATGTCGGCGCGTCGGCCTGCCTTGAGGGCGCCGCGTCCGACTCCGCGCGCGGCCTGCAGGATGGCCCCGGTCGACACCCCGGCGAAGATGCCCTCGGCGTCGATGAGCTCACGGACCCGGGCGATCGCGTCGACGCCGGTCACCGAGAACCGGCGGGTCAGCACCGACGGGTCGTAGAGCTCCGGGACGAACCCCTCGTCGATGTTGCGGAGCCCGTAGACCTCGTCGCCGTAGCGCGGCTCGGCGGCGACGACCTCGATGTCGGGGTTGCGTTCACGCAGGTAGCGGCCCACCCCCATCAGGGTGCCGGTGGTGCCGAGTCCGGCGATGAAGTGGGTGATCTCGGGCAGGTCGGCGAACAGTTCCGGACCGGTGCCCTCGTAGTGCGCGGCGATGTTGGCCTCGTTGCCGTACTGGTAGAGCATCACCCAGTCGGGATGTTCGGCCGCGAGTTCCTTGGCCACCCGCACCGCGGTGTTGGACCCGCCGGCCGCCGGCGACGAGATGACCTCGGCGCCGTACATGCGCAGCAGCGAGCGGCGCTCCTCCGAGGTGTTCTCCGGCATCACGCAGATCAGGTGATAGCCCTTGAGCTTGGCCGCCATCGCCAGCGAGATCCCGGTGTTGCCGCTGGTCGGTTCGAGGATCGTCGACCCGGGACTCAGCAGCCCGTCGCGTTCGGCCTGTTCGATCATCCGCAGCGCCGGACGGTCCTTGATCGACCCGGTGGGGTTGCGGTCCTCGAGTTTGGCCCACAGCCGGACATGCGGTCCCTCGGCGGTGTCGTCCCAGCGCGGGGAGAGCCGGCGCAGACCGATCAAGGGTGTGTTGCCGACCGAGGCGATCAGCGACTCATACCGTGCCACCGCTCAGAAACCCGCGATCACATCCAGGACGGGGACATCCGGGGAGCAGACATCCGGGGCGCCGCCGGCGACCGCGGGCAGGATGGTCACCTCGTCGCCGTCGTCGATCGTGGTCTCGAGACCGCCGGAGAACCGGACGTCCTCGTCGTTGACGTAGATGTTGACGAACCGGTGCAGTTTGCCGTCGGCCACGAGCCGATCCCGGATGCCCGGAGCACCGGACTCGAGGTTGTCGATCAGTTCGGCCAACGTGGAACCCGTTGCGTCGACCCGCTTCTCACCACCGGTGTGGGTGCGCAGGATGGTCGGGATGGACACGGTTACCGCCATGGATTCTCAGCTCCTGATCTCGATCGGTTCTTCGGTGACCACGCCGTCGACGATCCGGTAGCTGCGTACCTCGGCAACCTCGGGATCACGGGTGGACACCAGCACATAGTGTGCGTTCGGTTCGCCGGCGTAGGAGATGTCGGTGCGGCTCGGATACGCCTCGGTGGCGGTGTGCGAGTGGTAGACCACCACCGGTTCCTCGTCGCGACGGTCCATCTCGCGCCACACCTTGAGCTGTTCGACGGAATCGAAGCGGTAGAACGTCGGTGAGCGCTCGGCGTTGACCATCGGGATGAACCGCTGCGGATCGTCGGCACCCTCGGCCCCGGCGATCACCCCGCATGCCTCGTCGGGGTGATCGGCGCGCGCGTGCGCAATCATCGCGTCCACCAGCTCCTGACCGATTCTCAGCACCCTCGCTCCTGCCCTCTCACCTCTGCACCTCTCACCGCTGCCCCGCTCGCCGCCGTGCCTCTCACCGCCGCGCCTCTCACACTGCCCCGTCACCACGGCCGCCGGCCTCGGTGTTCGGCCGCCTCGCAGACGTCGGACATCGTCTGCGACCAACGCCGCAGGACCCGCCGATATTCCGGACACGGCCCGTCATCCATGCGACAGACAGTTCCGCGAATCCCGACGATCTCGCGATAGTGTTTCGCCACACCGGGTTTCGCCGACGACAGTTCGCCGAGCAACCCGGGGATCGAGCCGGACGGGGAGTGCCGGCCCGGGGGAAACACACCATGAGGAGTCCTTTGATGCACCGTGCCCAGCGAGTTGCCGCCGCGGCGGTCTCGGCCGGCATCGCCGCCGCCATCGTCCTGACCGGATGCTCGTCCGGCTCCGGCGGCGGGTCCGGCGATCCCACCACGACCGCCACATCGACCATCACCGATCCGGCCGCACTGGTGTCGGCCGCCGCCGACAACACCGCAGCCCTCACAGGCGCCCACCTGAACCTGGCGGTCCAGGGCAAGATCCCGAATCTCACCGCCAAGTCCGTCGACGCCGATCTGGTCGCGCAGCCGAAGACCGCCGCCGAGGGCACCGCGACGGTCCTGCTCGGCACCACGGAGGCCACCGCACCGTTCGTCTACGTCGACGACCACCTGTACGCGAACATCGACGATCACGGCTACCTCGACTACGGCAACGGGTCGTCGATCTACGACGTGTCGGTGGTGCTGAATCCGGACAAGGGCCTGGCGCATCTGCTGCGCTCGGTCACCGCACCGACCGCGGCCGGGACCGAGAACATCGACGGCGTCACCACCACCAAGGTCGCCGGCACCGTTCCCGCCTCCGACCTGGCGCCGCTGACCGGCGTGAACATCGCAGCCGACCAGAACACCCCGGTCCCGGTGACGATGTGGATCACCCCCGACAACCAGCTCGCCCGGGTGGTCCTCACCCCCGCACCCAACGCCTCGATGACCATCTCCCTCTCGAAGTGGAACGAGACCGTCGAGGTCACCAGGCCGTCGGACATCACCACCCCGACCCCCGCCACCCCGCCGCCGTCCGGCGACGTCTCCCGCGACCCGGCCTGAGCGCTCGCCCGAACCCTCACCCCGGCCGCCGATCCCCTGATCGCCCCACCACTCACCACCCGCCCGCCACTCATCACCGAGGAGCCACCATGAGTTTTCGCACACGCCTGACCGCGGCTGCCGCCACCGTGGGCGCGCTGGGGACCGCACTGGTCCTGCCGGCCGCCATCGAGCCGGCCCCGGCGAACGCCTACACCAACTACTACGGCGCGATCGCGCTCAACACCTCCACCGGTGCGTACGGACGCTCATGGGACTACGGGTCCTACGGTCAGGCGCGTTCGGCCGCGCTTGGCTCGTGCGGCTACGGCTGCCGGGTGGTCACCGACTTCGTCAACGGCTGCGGCGCCGTCGCCTCGTCGACGAACTACTGGGGTTACGGCCGCGCCCCGAGCCTCTACCGCGCGCAGTCCAATGCGCTGTCGGCGGCCGGTGGCGGCTACATCTACACCTGGGTGTGCACCAGCGGTCACTCCTGACCGTCCTCACCCACACGACCTCACCCATACACCGCGGTGGCGTCGTCGGAGCCGGCTCTCAGCCCAGCACCGACGGCGCCACCTCGGTGTATGCGGGGATGTCGGCCACCGCTCGGGCGTGCACGACGGCCGAGACGATCGCCTCGCGGGCGACCTCGGCGGCCACCCGGCAGATCTCGGCGAGCACCACGGCCTCCGGATTCATCCCGGGCGGGATCTGCGGACTCGGCTCCACCGCGCGGGCACCGGTGGCGACGGCGAAGATCGTGTCGCCGTCGAGCGGTGAGTGCACCGGATGGATCGCACGGGCCAGACCGTCGTGGGCGGCCATCGCGACCCGCTTCACCGAGGCCGGCGCCAGCACCGCGTCGGTCGCCACCACCCCGATGGTGGTGTTGAGCACGGTCTGTTTGGCCGCGATCGTCGACAGGTCGCGCAGGTCGTCGGCATTCGGGTGGACCAGACCGAACCGGCGCAGATCCGCGGCCGTCGCACCCCAGGGCAACCCGGTGTCGGGATCGATCACCGCGCCCACCGGATTGGCCGCGATCACCGCGCCGACCCGGATCCCGGCCGCGGGGCCGGAGTCGATCAGACGGCCCGCGGTACCCAGACCTCCCTTGAGCCCGGCGGCCCGGGCACCGGTACCGGCACCCACCGAGCCGATCTCGAAGTCGGCCGACGCCGAGCGCACCGCGTGCACCCCGAAGTCGGCGTCGGGCCGGCGGGTCCACTGCCCCACCGGCAGATCGAAGATCACCGCGGCCGGGACGATCGGCACCACATGACCGTGGCGATCCATCGGCAGTCCCACACCCTGCGCCTCGAGTTCGGTCATCACCCCGTCGGCGGTGGCCAGCCCGTACGCGCTGCCACCCGACAGCACGATCGCGTGCGCGGTGGTCACCGTGTTGGACGGGTCGAGCAGATCGGTCTCACGCGTGCCCGGACCTCCGCCGCGGACGTCGACGGCGACCGTCGGTGCCGGACCGTCGGGAGTGGGTGCGGCGATCCGTACCACCGTGGTGCCGGTGGCCCAGCCGAAACCGGGCGGATCGTCGGGGCCGTCCCCGCCGACACCGACCTCCGCGTCGAGCCGATGGTGATGTCCGACGGTGATCCCGGCGACGTCGGTGATCCGGTTGCCCGGAGCTGCACGGTGGTGGTCGGGGTGTCCGGTCACAGCGGCGCCTCTCGTGTGGGGTGGCCGATCACGCTTCCCGGATCGGTCACATCAGGGCCTCGACCAGCAGTTCCTGCATCACCGTCAGCCAGTGATAGACGTCGAGGTGTGCGGCATGGGGATGGTCGTCGGGATAGCGGTCGGGCGTGTCCTCGGAGATCCCGAGCATCGCACCGAGCGCCAGCCGCACGTCGTTGAGGGCGGTCAGCCACGCGAGCGCCTGCTCCTCGGTCAGGGCTATCTCGCCGCCGCCGTCGGGCAGTGACTCCACCAGGATCTGTGCCGCCGACAGCTTCGCGTCGATGATGCGTGGCTCGTTGATGCTGCGCAGCGCGGAGTTGAGATCACCGTTGACGACGTCGGCGCCGAGTTCGCGTTCCTGGTCGGGCCGGTGGAAGTCGGGCAGCAGCCGACCCAGGGTGAGGTCGGCCGGGGCGGTGCTGTGGCCGGTGGTGATGCCGGTCAGTTCGGCGAGTTCGTCGGTCGGGGCGCTCGCCGCACGCTCGGACAGCAGTTCGGTCAGCGACCCCACCATCGAGAGGAGCAGTTCCACCTCGTTGCGGTCGAGGCTCGAACAGATCCGCAGGCGAGATCCCCGTCCATGTCGTTTCCAGGTACGCACGTGTCACTCGTCTTCGATCAGCAGTCGCGCTGCATTGTCGCCCACAGCCCCGCGGCATGCAGTTTTCGGACATCGGACTCGACCTTGTCGCGGTCGCCGGAGGACACCACGGCCTTGCCCTCGGTGTGGACCTGCATCATCAGCTCGTTGGCCTTGGCCTCGGAGTAACCGAAGATCTTCTGGAACACGAAGGTCACATAGCGCATCAGGTTGACCGGGTCGTCCCACACGATCGTCATCCAGGGACGGTCGAGATCCGACGCACTGTCGGCGACGGAGGGCTCGGCAACCGCCGCACCACCGGGAGTAGCCTCATGCGCACGAATCACGTCAGGCGCCATACGTCCAAGGGTAAGGGATCTCAAACGTGTACAACACCGCGCTACTGACCGATCACTACGAGCTGACGATGGTCGCGGCGGCGCTCCGGGCACCGATCGCGCACCGCGAGTGCGTCTTCGAGGTGTTCGCGAGGAGGCTGCCCGACGGCCGCCGGTACGGCGTCGTCGCCGGTACCGGCCGGGTGCTCGACGAGCTGGCACGGTTCCGGTTCGGCGACGCCGAGATCGCGGTGGTGGAGCGTTTCCTCGACCCCGACACCGTCGCCTGGCTGCGGGATTACCGGTTCTCCGGCGACATCGACGGCTATCGCGAGGGTGAGCTGTACTTCCCGGGATCGCCGATCCTCACCGTCCGCGGGACCTTCGCCGAGGCGGTCCTGCTCGAGACGCTGATCCTGTCGATCCTCAATCACGACAGCGCGATCGCCTCGGCCGCCGCCCGGATGGTCTCCGCCGCCGGCCGTCGCCCCCTGATCGAGATGGGGTCGCGCCGCACCCACGAGCGTGCGGCGGTCGCCGCGGCCCGGGCCGCCCACATCGCCGGGGTCGGCTCGACGTCGAATCTGGAGGCCGCACGTCTCTACGGCGTGCCCAGCGCCGGCACCGCCGCGCACGCCTTCACCCTCGGGTTCACCGGCCCGGACGGCACCGACGAGAAGGCGGCCTTCGCCACCCAGATCGAGGCGCTCGGGGTGGACACGACGCTGCTGGTGGACACCTACGACATCACCCAGGGTGTCCGCAATGCGATCGAGGTGGCCGGCCCCGGACTCGGTGCGGTGCGCATCGACTCCGGTGATCTCGGGGTGCTGGCCCGGCAGGTGCGCGACCAGCTCGACTCGTTGGGTGCCACCGAGACCAAGATCGTGGTCTCCGGCGACCTCGACGAGTACGCGATCGCCTCGCTGCGGGCCGAACCGGTCGACATCTACGGGGTGGGCACCTCGCTGGTCACCGGCAGCGGCGCACCGACCGCGGGGATGGTCTACAAACTCGTCGAGGTGGACGGCATCCCGGTGTCCAAACGCTCCAGCCACAAGGAATCCCGGGGCGGCCGCAAGACCGCGTTCCGGGCCGCCCGGCCCAGCGGCACCATCGTCGAGGAGATCGTGTCACAGGGTGGCGGTAAGGTCCCCGAGACGAATGGATTGATCACCCGCGAACTGCAGATCCCGCTGGTACGTGGCGGCGATGTGCTCGACGGACTGCCGACGCTGACCGACGCCCGTGAACACCTCGCACGCGGACTGGTGAGTCTGCCGTGGGAGGGGCTGGGCCTGTCGCACGGCGACCCGGCGGTCCCGACCCGCCACGTCGTCGGCTGACCCCGGCGCGGGACCCGGCCGATCCATCCGACACCGGCCCCGACCCGCACCACACCCTGCCCGCCCGAGCCCACCCACATCCCGACACCAGCCCAGTACCGATATCAGCCCCGTACCGACACCAGCCCCGTACCGACACCAGCCCCGTACCGACACCAGCCCAGCACGAGCCCGGAGCTGCACGAGCCCGGCCGGCCCCGACGGCGCGCCCGGCCCGTACCCGGCCCCGTCACCATCAGGAGAGACCATGAGCGAGACCGCGCGCGGTGATGCGTTGATCATCGTCGACGTCCAGAACGATTTCTGTGAGGGTGGCGCACTCGGGGTGCGTGGTGGGCACGCGGTGTCGGAGTCGGTCAACGCCCTGCTCGCCGAGTACCCGACGGTGGTGGCCACCCGCGATCACCACATCGATCCGGGTGCGCATTTCTCCGACACCCCGGACTTCGTCGACACGTGGCCACCGCACTGCCGCGCCGGCACCGACGGCGCCGCATTCGCCCCGGCCCTCGACACCTCGACGGTCGCGGCGGTGTTCGACAAGGGTGAGTACGCGGCGGCCTACTCGGGATTCGAGGGCGCCCACGAGACCGGGACGGTGCTGGCCGACTGGTTGCACGAGCGTGGGGTGAAGCGGGTCGACGTGGTGGGTATCGCCACCGATCACTGTGTCCGTGCCACCGCGCTCGACGCCGCACGCGCCGGATTCCACACCCGGGTGCTGCTGGAGCACACCGCCGCCGTCGCACCGGCCACCGCCGCCGCTGCGCTCGACGAGATGCGTTCGGCCGGAATCGATCTCGTCGGCGATCTGGCGTACGGCGGTTCCTCGCACGACGCCCCGGCACCCCACCACGACGGCCCCGAGGACTGAGACCCACCGCCATGTCACAACTTCCCCCGGTCACCGAACTGCTCGACGGGGCGGTCACCGCCCTGTCCGGCCGGCGCCGCGACGGGCAGGTCCGCATGGCGAGTGCGGTGGCGCACGCGATCGACGTCGGCGAGCATCTGGCCGTCCAGGCCGGTACCGGCACCGGCAAGTCGCTGGCCTATCTGGTGCCGGCGATCCGCCACGCCGTCGACTCCGGCGACACCGTGGTGGTGTCGACGGCCACCATCGCGCTGCAGCGTCAGCTCGTCGAGCGGGACCTGCCGCGACTGGCCGATGCCCTGACCGGCCCGCTGGGACGCAAGCCGACCTTCGCGATCCTCAAGGGTCGCGCCAACTATCTGTGCCTGCACAAGATCCATGCCGGCACCGTCGAAGAACCCGACAACGAGTTGTTCGACGCCTTCGAGCTCTCGCGCACCGGCCGTGAGGTCACCCGCCTGCGGGAATGGTTGTCCGACACCGAGACCGGCGACCGTGACGACCTCTCCCCGGGCGTCACCGACCGCGCGTGGCGGCAGGTGAGCGTCTCGGCGCGGGAATGCCTCGGCGCGGCCCACTGCACCTATGCCGATGACTGCTTCGCCGAACGGTCGCGCCGGGCGAGTGCCCAGGTGGACGTGATCGTGACCAACCACGCGATGCTGGCGATCGACGCGATGAGCCCGGCCAACGTGCTGCCCGAGCACGACGTGGTGATCATCGACGAGGCCCACGAACTGGTCGACCGGATCACCGCGGTGACCACCGACGAGGTGTCGGCGGCGTCGGTGGCCAACCTGTCCCGACGCTGCGGCAAGCTCGTCGACGAGGAGACCGTCGACGCACTGCTCGGTGCCGGCGAACAGCTCGGCGAACTGCTCGAATCGATGCCGCCCGGCGAGTGGACGTCGTTGCCGTCGGGCGCCGCGGCCATCCTGGCGATGCTGCGTGACCGGCTGTGGCAGACCCGCACCGCGATCGGACCGGCGCGCGGGGCCGGCGCCGACGAGTCCACCGCGGCCGCGCGCTCGGCGGCACTGACCGGCATCGACGACGCCCACGACATGATCGTGCGGCTGCTCGGCACCTTCGACGAGCCGGATGCGTCCAAACGCCGCGATGTGGTGTGGGTCGGTCTGGAGCGGATCGGCCGGGGCCCGGCCGCCTCCACGCGACCGGTGCTGCACGTTGCACCGCTGTCGGTGGGCGGGCTGCTGCGCTCCACCCTGTTCAGCGGCGCCACGGTGATCCTGACCTCCGCCACGCTGACCATCGGCGGCAACTTCGATGCACTGGCCGCGACGTGGGGACTGCCCGCCGACGCCCGCACCGACGGCCCCTCCCCCGGCAAGGGCGCCGACACCCCGGCCGCCGACGACGACCCGGTCCCGCTGCGCGACCTGACCGCGACGGGGCAGATCGCGCCGTCGGATTCGGGCCGGGTGCGCTGGACCGGCCTGGATGCGGGATCACCCTTCGACTACCCGAAGTCGGCGATCCTGTACGTGGCGCGCCATCTCCCCCGCCCCGGCCGGGACGGACTGGCGCCGGTCACCCTCGACGAGATCGCCGGCCTGATCACCGCGGCGGGCGGACGCACCCTGGGATTGTTCTCGTCGATGCGGGCCGCCCGGGAGGCCACCGACGCACTCACACCCCGCCTGAACGTGCCGATCCTCTGCCAGGGGGACGACACCACGTCGTCGTTGGTCAAGCGGTTCGCCGACGATCCGGCCACCTGCCTGTTCGGCACGCTGTCGCTGTGGCAGGGCGTCGACGTCCCCGGGCCGTCGCTGTCGCTGGTCCTGATCGACCGCATCCCGTTCCCGCGGCCGGACGATCCGCTGGCCACCGCCCGGCAGCGGGCGATCGACGCGCGCGGCGGCAACGGGTTCCTGTCGGTGTCGGCCAATCACGCCGCCCTGCTGCTCGCGCAGGGCACCGGCCGGTTGCTCCGGTCGGTCGACGACCGTGGTGTGGTGGCGATCCTCGACTCGCGGCTGGCGACCGCGGGCTACGGCGGATACCTGATGGCGTCGCTGCCGCCGTTCTGGCGGACCACCGACTCATCCGTCGTGAAGTCTGCGCTCAGCAGACTCACCGCAGTACCCTTACGCTGAGCCTGACCCAAGGGAACACCCGACCGCCACGGTCGGGGAGAAAGGGGGCCGTGCGTGATCGGCCGGATGGGCATCGACGACATCCAACCACTGGTCTCGGCAGGCAGCTATCCCGCCAAAGCCGTTGTGGGCGAAATGATTCCGGTGAGTGTCACCGCCTGGCGGGAAGGTCACGACGCGCTCGGGGTGACACTGCGGGTGCACGGCCCCCGACACCGCAGGTCCACCATCCGCATGACCCCGGCGGCGGAGCCGGACCAGTTCGACGCCGCATTCGTGCCGGACGCGATCGGGTACTGGACCTTCCGGATCGAGGCGTGGAGTGATCCGTACACCACCTGGCGCTCGGGGGTGACCAAGAAGATCGAGGCCGGCCAGACCACCGCCGATCTCGCCAACGATCTCGAGATCGGCGCCCGCCTGCTCACCACCGCACGTGAGCACCTCGACGACGCCGAGCGCACCGCACTCGACGATGCGATCGGACTGTTGCGGTCGGAGCACCTGGGCCTGCAGTCGCGGGTGTCGGGGGCGATCTCCGAGCACGTCGCGACGATCCTGTACGGGTCGCCGGTGCGTGAGATGGTCACCAAGAGCCGCAATCACCGCGTGTGGGTGGATCGGCGGCGCGCCCTGTACGGCTCCTGGTACGAGATGTTCCCGCGGTCGACCGGCGGCTGGGACAACGACGGCCATCCGGTGCACGGCACCTTCCTGACCGCGGCACAGGATCTGCCGCGCATCGCCGACATGGGATTCGACGTCGTCTATCTGCCACCGATCCATCCGATCGGCGAGGTCAACCGCAAGGGTCCCAACAACACCCTCGTCGCCGGACCCGACGACGTCGGCTCCCCGTGGGCGATCGGTTCGGCCCAGGGCGGCCACGACGCGATCCATCCCCGGCTCGGCTCCGAGGAGGACTTCACGTACTTCGTCGGCCGTGCCCGCGAACTCGGCATGGAGATCGCCCTGGACCTGGCGTTGCAATGCGCGCCCGATCATCCGTGGGCCGTCGAACATCCCGACTGGTTCACCGTCCTCCCCGACGGCACGATCGCATATGCGGAGAACCCGCCGAAGAAGTACCAGGACATCTATCCGCTGAACTTCGACAACGACCGCGACGGCATCTACGGTGCCGTCCTGCAGGTGATGCTGCATTGGGTTCGGTTGGGCGTCAAGATCTTTCGGGTCGACAATCCACACACCAAGCCACCGAACATGTGGATGTGGGTGATCTCGGAGGTCAAGAAACGCGACCCGGACGTGCTGTTCCTGTCGGAGGCGTTCACCCGGCGGGCCCGGCTCTACGGTCTGGCCCGGCTCGGCTTCACCCAGTCGTACACGTACTTCACGTGGAAGACCGAGAAGTGGGAGCTCGAGGAGTTCGGTCGCGAGATCGCCGCGCATGCCGACGAGGCGCGCCCCAACCTGTTCGTCAACACCCCCGACATCCTGCACGAGAGCCTGCAGCACGGCGGTCCGGGCATGTTCGCCTTGCGGGCGGCGCTGGCCGCGACCCTCGCGCCGTCGTGGGGGGTCTACAGCGGGTACGAGTTGTACGAGCACCGCGCGGTGCGTGCGGGCACCGAGGAGTACCTGGACTCGGAGAAGTACCAGCTGCGTCCGCGTGACTACAAGGCCGCGGCCAGTCGCGGGGAGTCGTTGGAGCCGTGGATCACCGCGCTCAACCACATCCGACGACGCCATCCGGCGTTGCAGCAGCTGCGCAACCTCACCTTCCATCACCTCGACAATCCCGCGCTGATCGCCTACTCCAAGATCGACCCGGTCTCCGGCGACCGTGTGATCGTGGTGATCAACCTCAATCCGTACGGCACGGAGACCTCGACGTTGTGGCTGGACATGCCGGCCCTCGGCTTCGACTGGCAGGACCGGTTCGGGGTGCACGACGAGGTGACCGGTGAGGAGTATTCCTGGGGTCAGGCCAATTTCATCAGACTCGAACCGTGGCGGGCGGTGGCGCACATCCTCGCGTTGCCGCCCCTGGATCCCGCCACCGCCGAGGAACTCTCCTACCGGATTCGATGAGGACGCCTGTGACCAACACCCCCGAGCACCCCAGCCACGACGAATCGATCGGCGAGTCGGCCTCGCCGACCTGCGGTATGGCCGATCCGTTCGCCTCCGAGCACGATCTGCGGCGGCTGGATGCGCTGACCCACCCGGATCCGCATGCCTTCCTCGGCGCGCACGAGACCGGTGCCGGGTTCACCATCCTGCGGACGCTGCGGCCCGATGCGCTCGCGGTGTCGGCGGTGGTGGGCGGCGTCGATCATCCGATGACGCGGCAGACCGACGACCTGTTCGTGCTGGCCCTGCCGTTCGAGGGGCTGATCGACTACCGCTATCGGGTGACCTATCCGGATGGTCCGGTCGACGATCTCGGCACCTATGACGGTCCGACGAGCGAGTTCGTCGTCGCCGACGGCTACCGGTTCCTGCCGAGCGTGGGTGAGACCGACCTGTACCTGTTCGGTGAGGGCCGCCACGAGCAGTTGTGGACGATGCTCGGCGCGCGCCGCGTCGGCTACACCACCCCCGACGGCGAGGTGTCGGGGGTGGCGTTCACGGTGTGGGCGCCGAATGCCCACGGCGTCAGCGTGATCGGCGATTTCGGCTGGACCGGCCGTGCCACGCCGATGCGGTCGCTGGGCAGCAGCGGCATCTGGGAGCTGTTCGTACCCGACGTCACCGTCGGTACGCAGTACAAGTTCCGGGTGCATGGTGCCGACGGCGTGATCCGGGAGAAGGCCGATCCGATGGCGCAGCACACCAATGTGCCGCCGGCGACGGCGTCGGTGGTCACCGAGTCCGCCTACACCTGGACCGACGACGACTGGATCGCCCGACGCGCGGCGTCGACCCCGGCGGCCGAGCCGATGAGCATCTACGAAGTGCACCTCGCGTCGTGGCGGCAGGGTCTGGACTACCGGGAACTCGCCGACCAGCTCGGCACGTATCTGGTGGAGAAGGGGTTCACCCACGTCGAGTTCCTGCCGGTCGCCGAGCATCCCTTCGGCGGCTCGTGGGGCTATCAGGTGACCTCGTACTACGCCCCGACCAGCCGGTTCGGCAGCCCCGACGACTTCCGGTTCCTCGTCGACCATCTGCACGCGCTGGGTATCGGCGTGATCGTCGACTGGGTGCCCGCACACTTCCCGAAGGACGACTGGGCCCTCGCACGTTTCGACGGGACCCCGCTCTACGAGCACGCCGATCCCACCCGCGGTGAGCAACTCGACTGGGGCACCTACATCTTCGATTTCGGCCGGTTCGAGGTCCGCAACTTCCTGGTGGCCAACGCGCTGTACTGGTTCGCCGAGTTCCACGTCGACGGTCTGCGGGTCGACGCGGTGGCGTCGATGCTCTACCTCGACTACTCCCGCCCGGCCGGCGGGTGGCGGCCCAACGTTCACGGCGGCCGCGAGAACCTGGAGGCGGTGCAGTTCCTGCAGGAGACCAACGCCACCGTCCACAAACACTTCCCCGGTGTGGTGACGATCGCCGAGGAGTCCACCGCCTGGCCGGGCGTGACCCGGATGACCGATCTCGGCGGTCTGGGTTTCTCGTTCAAGTGGAACATGGGCTGGATGCACGACTCGCTGGGCTACCTCGGCCGCGATCAGGTGCACCGCAGCTTCCACCACCACGAGATCACGTTCTCGATGATGTACGCGTGGAGCGAGAACTTCGTGCTGCCGCTCTCGCACGACGAGGTGGTGCACGGCAAGGGAACGCTGTGGAGCCGGATGCCCGGCGACTCGTTCACCAAGGCCGCGGGCGTGCGGGTGTTCCTGGCCTACCAGTGGTCGCATCCGGGTAAGCAGTTGCTGTTCATGGGTCAGGAGTTCGGCCAGACCGGTGAATGGGCCGACGACCGCAGCCTGGACTGGCAGCAGTTGTCGGGCTGGGAGGGCGAGTTGCATTCGGGCATCTCGGCGTTGACCACCGACCTGAACCGCATCTACCGGGCCACCCCGGCCCTGTTCAGTCAGGACACCGAGCCCGCCGGCTACGAGTGGATCGACGCCAACGACACCGCGAACAACGTGATCAGCTTCCTGCGCTACGGGGCCGACGGCTCGGTGCTGGCCTGTCTGTTCAACTTCTCCGGCTCCGATCGCGACGACTACCGGGTCGGGCTGCCGGTCGCCGGCACGTGGACCGAGGTGCTCAACACCGACTCCACGGCCTACTCCGGCGCCGGTCGGGGCAACCTGGGGCAGGTGGTGACCGAGGCGAAGCCGTGGCACGGTCGGCCGGTGTCGGCGGAGGTCATGCTCCCGGCCAACTCCGCGATCTGGTTGTGCCCGGCGTAGACAGCCGATGGTCGAGCAGGACGAACCCCACACGATGGTTGAGCCGGTCGTCCTCGCACCCCACACGATGGTTGATTTCGACAAGCTCAATCCGACGGACCAGGACGTCCTCACACCCCAAACGATGGTTGAGCAAGACGTTCCCCACGATGGTTGAGCAGGACGTCCTCGCGCTAGCGAGGCCGACCGTCGTCGAAACCTCAGCAAAATCACGCCGGAACGTACCCACCTCAGAAGCGGGTCACCACCCGACATCAGCCGCCGGAGGTTTCGACACGCATCGTCGCACCCCACACGATGGTTGAGCAGGG
>NZ_BCNF01000009.1 GCF_001485495.1 Gordonia desulfuricans NBRC 100010
TGCCACGTCACGCTGGAACGCACCCACCTCCGAGGTGCCCACGTTCCGACGTCGGCCGGAGGAGGTTTCGACACGTCTCGTCGCTCCGCTCCTCACCGGCTCAACCAGCAAAAACAACACCCCACGGCCGCGCGCCGTCGCGTGTCTGGACTGACGAAGAGCTAAAGAGCCCGCGACGACGAAGTCGGCGCCAATACCTCAGAACAGTGCGCTGGCGAGCTTTCGACGGGCGGCGACGACGAACGGTTCGGCGGGGTCGAACAGCTCGAACAGTTCGAGGAGTCGGGTCCGGGCCCGGGTGCGATCGTCGTCGCTGGTCACCTTGATGACACCGATGATGCGATCGAAGGCGGCCTCGGGCTGCTGCGAGAGGAGCAGCACGTCGGCGGCGGCGAGTTGGGCGTCGACGTCCTTGGGTGCTGCGGTCTCGACGATCTCGGGGTCGTGTGCCTGGGCGCGGATCACGAACTCGAGATTCCGTGCGGCCGATGCGGCCTCGGTGTTGTGGGGCTCGGCGGCCGCGATCGTCCGGTAGGCGGCGAGTGCGCCGTCGAAGTCACCGGTGTTGAGTGCGTCCTCGGCGGCGGCCATCCGCGGGTCGACCGGCTCGTCGGCGGGCTCACCATCGGCGGGTACGCCGGTGAAGACCTCCCCCACCTGGGCGAGGATCTGGTCGATCCAGCCGTTGATCTCGGCCTCGCTCTGCACCCCGTTGAACGCGGTGACCGGGCGTCCGCCGGCGATCGCGACGACCATCGGGATCGACTGGACCCGGAATGCCTGTGCGATACCCGGGTTGGCGTCGACGTCGACCTTGGCGAGGGCCCAGCGGCCGTTGGACTCGGCGGCCATCCGCTCGAGGACCGGTGAGAGCTGCTTGCACGGCTCGCACCAGGTGGCCCACAGGTCGACCAGCACCAACTGTGCCATCGACCGGTTGATCACATCGGCCTCGAACGTCGCGTCGGTGACGTCGACGACCGCGGCACCACCGCCACCACCGGCGGGGGCGGCGGGTGCGGCACCGTCGGCCCCGG
>NZ_BCNF01000010.1 GCF_001485495.1 Gordonia desulfuricans NBRC 100010
GGGCCTTGACCCCGGATCTTGGACACAGGGTGGGATTCATGCTGCGATGGATAGTGTAGCAGCGTAACGGGTTTCGTAGTCGATAGGTGTGCGGTAGCCGCACCAGGAGTGTCGGCGACGGGTGTTGTATCGCACGAGCCAGCCGAAGACTTCACGGCGACATGCGAGTTGATCAGGCCAGTACCGCTCGTCCTGGAGGACCTCGCGTTTGAGTGTGGCATTGAACGCCTCGGCCATCGCGTTGTCGGCACTTGTCCCTACCGACCCCATCGACTGGGTCACCCCGAGGTCGGCACACAGTCGGGCGTAGGCCTTGCTCGTGTACACCCCAGCCATGATCAGAGTGGAAGATCGCCCCGGACAGGCTGCCCCTGGTCTGGCGGGCAGCGTGCAGGGCATCGGCGACGAGTTCGGTGCGCATGTGATCGGCCACCGCCCACCCGGCCAACCTCCGCGAGTGACAGTCGATCACTGTCGCCAGGTACAGGTTGGTGCCATCAGCGAGTGGCAGATAGGTGATATCTCCGACGTACACCTGATTGGGAGCCGCTGCGGTGAAGTTCCGTTTGACCAGGTCAGGTATTTTGTGATCGGCGGGTTCGGGGATCGTTGTCACCACCCGACGCCGCCGTCGGTAGCCGGCGATGCCGCGTTCACGCATGACCCTGGCTACCCGTTTGTGGTTGACCCGGTCCGCCGGAGGCGCCCCATCGTTGAGTTCAGCGGTGATCCGCGGCACCCCGCAGGTGTTGTCACCATCATGAATCTGTCGAATACGTTGTGCCAGAACATCATCAGCGTCGGCTCGGGCTGTCCGAGTCGAGGCAGCCTTGCGCCAGGCATAGAACGACGAACACGCGAGGTCGACGAGTTCGCATAGCCACTTCACCGGGTAGGTGTCGAGGTGGTCGGCGACGAACTGAAAGCGGCTCACCAGTTCGTCTCCCCGGCGAAATACTTCGCCGCCGCACGCAAGATCTCCCGTTCGGTGGTCAGTTTATGCTTCTCGCTGCGCAATGCCGCGTTCTCGGCCTCCAACCGTGCGACCTTGGCCTCGATGCTCTCCTCGCCGACCACACCGGCCACGCCTGCGGCGTCCGGTCGGGCCTTGAGAGGACTGGCTGCGTTGCTGCCATCGGCAGCAGTCTTGCGACCGGTGCCGTAACGGTCTAACCAGTTCCGCAGGGTGCCCCGCTCGACACCGAGATCAGCCGCGACACTGCGGACCGTGGCACCCGGGGTCGACTCGTACAAGTCCACCGCGTCCTTACGGAACTGCTCTGAATAGTGTTTCCGAGCCATACCTTGATCATCTCGCTTCCTCCCGCCGACTGGTGGGATTCAACGTGTCCAAGGTTCAGGGTCAGGT
>NZ_BCNF01000011.1 GCF_001485495.1 Gordonia desulfuricans NBRC 100010
GTTGGTGGTTCTCTTCGTATTCCTCGTACATGAGGGAGGCGGCTTGCATGAGGCGGAACATGGCGGTGGCGCGGGTGGAGGCGCAGTGGGCGATGATCTCGGTGAGATCGGTGGCGGTGAGGTGTTCGTCGCCGCGGAGGCGGTCGGGCACGGGGAGGGTGTCGTCGGTGGCGATGAGGTCGGTCCAGTGTGGATCGCCGTGGGCACCGTCGTCGGCGTGTGCCGACGGTGGTGGGGGGATCTCGGTGGACATGGTTCGAACATACAGACGGGGTCTGACAAAAAGCGTGTCGGCGCAGGTGGATCGGCTGCAGCCGATAGGTGGACGTGCCGGCCTGGCGGTCCGACCATGACGGAGGTCTCGTCCTCGAGTGGTGCCGACGGCCGGACCGGCCTGTGGCGCAGGCGATTCGCTGCCCGGTCGATGGAAGATGGTACCCGGTCGACGGATTCGGGTACCCGGTCAGCGTTCGTCCGGTTCGGCGCCCAGCATCCGTTGACGGAGGCTGTCGTAGATCGGGGGAGCGTCGAGCAACTGCGCCACGATCATCGCGGCCGCGCCGGCGGCGAGGATCGCGACCGCGACCGAGGTGGTCGCGGTCATCTCCATCACCAGCACCGCGCCGGTCAGCGGTGCCCGCACCACCGAGGTGAACAGGGTCGCCATCCCGACCAGCATGAGCGCCGGCAGCAGGTCGGTGCCGAGCCCCGCCCAGAGCAGGTCCAGGACGCGGGCGAACAGCACGCCGCACAGCGCCCCGAGTGCGAGCATCGGGGCGAACAGGCCACCGGATGTGTTGGCCGCGTATGAGAGTGGGCCGGCGGCAAACCGCACCACCATGATCACCACGAGGGCGATGAACGTCAGGTGCTGCCCGGCGAGGATCGCCTGGGTCAGGGTGTCGCCACCGCCGACCAGGTCGGCGTCGACCATCAGCACCGCGCCGATCACGGCACCGATGGCCGCGGACCTGAGCGGCTTGGGGATGTGTGAGACCGCGGCGAATGCCGTCAGGCAGGCGCGGATCAGCCATCCGTAGGCGACACCGAGCAGGGCGAGGAGTCCGCCGAACACGACGAACACCGGCAGCGTGGAGAACGCGGGCTCGGCCACGTCGAAGACCTGGAAGTCGGGATGGTCGCCGAGGATCACCCGACTGCACATCACCGCCAGTGCGACCGCCGACATCGTCCACAGGACGTAGCGCAGTCTGATCGTGTGGGCCACCTCCTCCAGACAGAAGAGGGCGCCGCCGATCGGGGCGTTGAACGCGACCGCGAGCCCGGCCCCCGACATCACCGACTGCAGCACCCGGATCTCGTCGGCGGTGGCACGGACGAGCCGGCCGCACAGCGCGCCGATCGCCGCACCCATGTGCACCGTCGGACCCTCGCGGCCGAGGACGAGGCCGCCGATGCCGATCGACAGCAGGCCGCCGACGAAGCGTGCCGGGATGACCTCACCGGTCGGCGGGTCGGCCTCCTTGCGGTCGACTGCCTCGACATGCTGGATACCGCTGCCCGCCGACAGCGGGATGCGCGCGCCGATCAGCCCGGCGATCCCGGCGGCCACCGCCGACACCGCGATCGGGACCAGCCAGCCGGCCGGACCGGCATCATGCGCCCAGGCGACGATGTCGAGTCGGAGGCGGTCGGCGCGTACCAGCAGCCAGCGGAAGGCGCCGCCGACGAACCCGGTGATCACGCCGGCGACGGCGGCGAGCAGGGTCATCCAGACGACGACCCGGGTGGTGGGGTCGACGTCGGGATCGCCGGGATCGTGGGTGGGCGACTCGTCCGGTTTCTGCGGCGGCACGAATCGACCTTAATGCCGTCGGCGCCCACGGCGCCGCAGCCGCGGACTCAGAACTCGATACGCAGGCGATCCGACGTCGGATGCGCCTGGCAGCCGAGGATGTAGCCGTCGGCGATGTCCTCCGGGTCCAGGGCGCCGGCGTTGTCCATGTCGACCGAACCCTCGGTGAGAGTGCAAGCGCACGAACCGCATTCGCCCTCCTGGCAGGAGTACGGGGCATCCAGTCCGGCCTCGAGCATGATGTCGATCAGGGTGCGTCTACGCGGCCACGACAACTCGTGTGTCTCACCGTCGAGCTCCACCTCGACGGTCGCGGCGTCGGCCTGTTCCTCGTCGCTGACCTCCTCGAGCACGACGTCGACGAACGGGTCCCCCGACAGCGAGTTGTAGACCTCGGTGTGGACGTCGTGGTGGGCGAAACCGGCGTTCTCCAGGCCCTTGTGCACGGCCTCCATGAACGGTCCGGGGCCGCACAGGTAGGCGGTGTGACCGAGGAAGGCGCGGAACAGGGTGGTGAGCGTGGCCTCCGACGGCAGACCCTGCAACGACTCGAGCCAGTGGACGACGGTCAGCCGGTCGGCGTGGGTGGCCTGCAGTTCGCGCAGCTCGGCGGCGAAGATCACGTCGTCGGTGCCACGGTTGGCGTAGAAGAACACGACGGGCCGGTTGCCGCGGTTCAGGGCGGTCTTGAGGATCGACATCACCGGGGTGACGCCGCTGCCTGCGGCGATGAGCAGCATGGGCTCGTCGAACGATCGGGGGGTGAACACACCTGACGGCGGCAGCACCTCGACCTGGGAACCGGCGGCGAGGTTGTCGCAGACCCAGTTGGAGCCGTAGCCCTCGACGGTTCGTTTGACGGTGACCTTCGGCAGTTCGTCGCCGGCGGGGGAGGACGCGAGGGAGTAGCAGCGCGCCACCGAGCCGGTCTGATCGCTCGGGATGCGCAGGGTGAGGAACTGTCCCGGCTTGTAGTCGGTGAACGCTTCCTTGGCGGTGTCCGGGATCTCGAAGACGATCGAGCGGGCGTCGGCGGTCTCGTCGATGACCTCGGCCACGGTCAGGATCACGCTGCGGGAGCCGTGTGGCGTCAGTTCGGTCATGTCCGGCGGTCTCCTGGATGGTACGGGGAATGAAATTAGAACGTGTTCTAGTTTGAGAGCGTAGCCGAAAACTCCGGGGCTGTGGAGTGGCCGCTTCCGGGACCAGGGTAATCGCCGGGGCCGGGTCGAGGGCTCAGTGCAGGGCCCGGACTCCGTCGGCGAGGAGTGTGCACCCGGTCCGGATGAGCTCGTCGAGGTCGGCGTCGGGGTCGGCGAGCCAGTGCTCGTAGGCGGCGAGGGCGGTGCCCAGGCTCATCCAGCCGATCGTCTGTGGCAGGTGATCGGTCTCCGGGACGCCGAGGCGATGGGCGCAGAACTCGGCGATGACCTGCCGCCAGTCGGCGTACATGAGCATCGAGTGTGCCTGCAGGCTGGGTACCCCGAGCAGCAGGCCCATCCGTCGCCGATGGTGTCCGATGGTGTCGGCGGGCACGTGGTTGAAGGCGGTCAGTGCACGGGTCAGTGCCTCGGCGATCGGCAGGTCCTGGGGGATCTCGTCGAGCATGGCCCGTAGCTCGTCGAGGTGGGAATCGAAGTCGCCCCACGGGATCGCGTTCTTCGACGGGAAGTACCGGAAGAGGGTGCGGCGCGCGATGCCGACGGCGTCGGCGATGTCGTCGACGCTGGTCTCCTCGAAGCCGCTCGCGGTGAACATCTCGATGGCGACGCCGGAGATCTCCGCGCGGGAGGTCCGCGGGCGGCGGCCGGGTTGGGCCGACGGCTCGGTCGCCGTGGTCGGGTTGTTCACGCTGGTCACGCTCCCTGCACCTGTTCTCCACCTGTCCATCTGGGCAGCTTTTCTGTTTTGGGGGTGTGTTTCTGCACCGGGTGTCATTATAGTGACTCGTGATCCGCATCACTACCCGATCTACAGGAGGTTTGGATCATGGCAGATCAGTCGAGTAAGTCCACTCACGACGCGTCGGTTCCCGCTGACGTGGAGACCGAGCTCGTCGGCGAGTCGCTCGTCGAAGAGGTGTCGATCGACGGGATGTGCGGGGTCTACTGATGTCCTCCCCGACATCTGCCCCGGTTGCCGGTGACCGCCCCGCGGTCACCGGCGGCCGGAGCGCCGACCCAGCGCCCACCCATACGCCCCGTGCCGCAACCGCTTTCGATCTCGACGCGGCGTGGGAACTCAACCCCAAGGTGGCTTTGCGGCCAGAACCGTTCGGCGCCTTGCTCTATCACTTCGGTACCCGCAAGCTCTCGTTCCTGAAGAACCTCACGGTGGTTGGGATCGTGCAGTCGCTGTCCACCTTCGACACCGCCGAGCAGGCATTGTCGGCGGCCGCGATCGACACCGTCGACCGCCCGCTGTACCTGCAGGCACTGGCGACGCTCGCCGATTCCGGCATGATCACCCGTCGCTGATCGATCTTCTCGTCACCCCGGTCGCCGACTGCCCCGGCGTCCTCGTCCACCCCTCCTCTAGTCCAAGGAGAACCCGATGACAACCCTCGAGTTGCCGCCCATCGCAACCGAATCCGAACGCGGTCAGCGTCCCGCGGTCGGTCGGCTGGTCGATCAGTTCGAGCGTGGTCTCGACGCCCCGATCTGTCTCACCTGGGAGCTCACCTACGCGTGCAACCTCGCGTGTGTGCACTGCCTGTCGTCGTCGGGTAAACGCGATCCGCGCGAGCTGTCGACCGAGCAGTGCAAGTCCATCATCGACGAGCTGCAGCGGATGCAGGTGTTCTATGTGAACATCGGCGGCGGCGAGCCGACGGTGCGCCCCGACTTCTGGGAGCTGGTCGACTACGCCACCAGCCATCAGGTGGGGGTCAAGTTCTCCACCAACGGATTACGCATCGACAAGAAGGTCGCCGCACGTCTGGCCGCGTCGGATTACGTCGACGTCCAGATCTCGCTGGACGGCGCGACCGCCGAGGTCAACGACGCCGTTCGCGGTCCGGGGTCCTTCGACATGGCCGTGCGCGCCCTGGAGAACCTGCACGAGGCGGGGTTCGCCGACGCCAAGATCAGCGTCGTGATGACCCGCCAGAACGTCGCACAGCTCGACGAGTTCAAGGCGCTCGCCGACCGCTACAACGCCACGCTGCGGATCACCCGCCTACGTCCGTCCGGTCGCGGTGCCGATGTGTGGGACGACCTGCACCCGCTGCCGTCGCAGCAGCGTGATCTCTACGAATGGCTTGTCGCACATGGCGACAACGTGCTGACCGGTGACTCGTTCTTCCATCTGTCGGCGTTCGGTGGTGCCAACGGTGGTGGCCTGCCCGGCCTCAACCTGTGCGGTGCCGGTCGCGTGGTCTGCCTGATCGACCCGGTGGGCGACGTCTACGCCTGCCCGTTCGCGATCCACGAGAACTTCCTGGCCGGCAACATCACCACCGGCGGCGGTTTCCAGGAGATCTGGCAGCGATCGGATCTGTTCACCGAACTGCGTGAGCCGCAGAACGCCGGCGCCTGCACCAAGTGCGCCCACTTCGACGCCTGCCGCGGCGGCTGCATGGCGGCCAAGTTCTTCACCGGCCTGCCCCTGGCCGGTCCCGACCCCGAGTGCGTCCAGGGCTACGGCGAGGAGCTGCTCGCCGGGGAACGCTCCAAACCGACTGCGAACAAGGATCATTCGCGCGGGACGCCGCTGACGTTGATGACGCGCCGGCCCGACGGCGAGATGGCTCCGATCGGCGGTCCGCCGTCGAAGAGCTGTGACGAGAACCCGCTCGCCGGATTCTCTCTGTAACCCCCACACGGTGATCATCGATTCGCCCGGTCGGCGGCCGGGCGAATCGGTGGTGCCCGCAACACGAGATGGAAAACAGGTAGGAAAACAATGGTCACCAATCCCTGGGCCCGCAACCCCTGGTTCGAAACCGTCACCGAGGCGCAGCGTCGCGCCAAGAAGCGACTGCCCAAGTCGGTGTACTCGTCGCTGGTCGCCGGCACACAGGCGGGGGTGACCGTCAACGACAACACCGAGGCCTTCAAGGAACTCGGCTTCGCCCCGCACGTGGTCGGTGTGCAGCCCGACCGCGAGATGTCGACAACCGTGATGGGGCAGGAGATCTCGTTCCCCGTCATGATCAGCCCGACCGGTGTGCAGGCGGTCGATCCCGACGGCGAGGTCGCCGTCGCCCGGGCCGCCGCCGCCCGCGGGACCGCGATGGGCCTGTCGAGCTTCGCCAGTCACCCCGTCGAGGAGGTGACCGCGGTCAACGACAAGATCTTCTTCCAGATCTACTGGCTCGGCAGCCGCGACGACATCCTCGCCCGTGTGCAGCGGGCCAAGGAGGCCGGCGCCAAGGGTCTGATCGTCACCACCGACTGGGTGTTCAACATCGGTCGTGACTGGGGCAGCCCGGAGATCCCGGAGAAGGTCGACTTCAAGGCGTTGCTGCGACTGGCCCCGGAGATCGCGCTCAAGCCGCGTTACGCCATGGACTGGATCCGTGACGGCAAGATCATCATCCCCGACCTCACCGCCCCCAACCTGCCGCCGACCGTGGGCACCGCAGGCCCCACCTTCTTCGGCGCCTACTACGAGTGGATGAACACCCCTCCGCCCACCTGGGAGGACCTCAAGTGGCTGCGTGAGCAGTGGGACGGGCCGTTCATGGTCAAGGGCATCACCCGGATCGACGATGCCAAGCGCGCCGTCGACATCGGTGCCTCGGCGATCTCGGTGTCCAACCACGGCGGCAACAACCTCGACGGCACCCCGGCCACCATCCGCGTGCTCGGGCCGATCGCCGACGCCGTCGGCAACGAGCTCGACGTGCTGCTCGACGGCGGTATCCGCCGCGGCAGTGACGTGGCCAAGGCGCTCGCGCTGGGTGCCAAGGCCGTGATGATCGGCCGCGCCTACCTGTGGGGTCTGGCCGCCAACGGTCAGCCGGGCGTGGAGAACGTCCTCGACCTGCTCCGGATGGGTCTCGACGGTGTGCTGATGGGCTTGGGGCGCAAGAGTGTTCACGAGTTGAGCCGCGACGACCTGATCATCCCCGAGGGCTTCGAACGGTCCTACGGCGACGCCTGAGAACACCCTCCACGGCAGAACTAGAACGTGTTACAGTTCTGTCATGGGACAGTTTGACGGCCAGGTCGTCTACATCACCGGTATCGCGCGCGGACAGGGTCGCAATCATGCGATCCGGTTCGCGCGCGAAGGTGCCGCGATCGTCGGACTCGACATCGCGGGACCCGTGGCCGACCACACCACCTATCCGGCGGCCACCGCCGAGGACCTCGAGGAGACCGTCCGGCTGGTCGAGGAGGCCGGCGGCAAGATCCTCGCCCGGCAGGGCGACATCCGTGACCTGGCCTTCCAGGAACAACTGGTCGCCGACGGCGTCCAGCAGTTCGGCAGGCTCGACCACGTCATCGCCAATGCCGGCATCCTCACCTGGGGCCTCACCTGGGAACTGTCGGAGGCGCAGTTCACCGACGTGCTCGACGTCAACGTCACCGGAACGTGGAAGACGTTGCGCGCCACCATTCCCGCCCTGCTGGCCGGAGAGCGGCGCAGCCAGTCGATCGTGATCGTGAGCTCGGTGGCCGGACTCAAGGCGATGCCGGTGCAGGCGTCGTACTCGGCGTCGAAGTTCGCACTCACCGGGATGGCCCAGACCGTCGCGAAAGAACTGGCCCCGCACCGGATCCGGGTCAACTCCATCCACCCGTACGCGGTGGACACCCCGATGGGGGTGGGAGACTCGTCGGCGATGCGGGTGTTCACCGAGATGGGCGAGTACACCCGGTACTTCATCTCGATGATGGACGACTACCCGGTCGCGACCCTCGACGACATCTCCGACGCGGTGCTCTACCTGATGTCGCCGCAGTCGCGCGCGATCACCGGTATGCAGATGCCGATCGACATGGGCAACTCCAAGGTCTGACACCCCGGCTTGACCCACCGATGACCAAGGCCCCCACGGGAATCCGTGGGGGCCTTGGTCATCGGGGTGTGTTCAGTCGTTCCAGATCGACGCCGGGTCGGTGGCGGTGCGGGCCGGACCGGCCGGGGTCTGCGGGGAGGTGCGCGAGAAGCGCGGGGCGACCTGCGCCTGGACGACGCCGTCGATCTCGACGAGATTGGCGCGGGCGGCCATGTGCGGATCGGCGGCCACCTCGTCGAAGTTCAGCACCGGGGAGGTGCAGGCATCGGTGCCCTCGAAGATCTTGGCCCATTCGTCACGGGTGCGGGAGGCGAAGGTCTCGGTGAACACGGCCTTGAGCTCGGCCGAGCGGGTGACGTCGGTCTGGGCGGGCAGGTCGGCGTCGGACAGGCCCAGGCCCTTGAGCAGTTCGGCATAGAACTGCGGCTCGATCGCGCCGACGGCCATGTACTTGCCGTCGGAGGTCTCGTAGACCTCGTAGTAGGGGGCGCCGGTGTCGAGCATGTTGGCACCGCGCTCGTCCTTCCACAGGCCGAGGCCGCGGAACGCCCACATCATCTGTCCCAGAACCGAAGCGCCGTCGACCATCGCCGCGTCGATCACCTGGCCGCGGCCCGACGACTGGCGTTCGACCAGGGCCGCGAGCACGCCCATGACGAGGAACATCGACCCGCCGCCGAAGTCGCCGGCCAGGTTCAGCGGCGGCACCGGGCGCTCACCGTTGCGGCCGATCGCATGCAGCATTCCGGTCAGCGAGATGTAGTTGATGTCGTGTCCGGCGAGCTGGGCGCGCGGGCCTTCCTGGCCCCAGCCGGTCATCCGGCCGTAGATCAGGCCGGGGTTGATCGCGGCGAGATCGTCCGGGCCCAGGCCCAGCCGCTCCATGACACCGGGCCGGAAGCCCTCGAGGATCACGTCGGCCTTGGCGACCAGGCCCTCGATGACGTCCTTGTCGGCGGGATCCTTGAGGTTGGCCTCCACCACACGCCGGCCGCGCAGCAGGGCGTCGGCCGGGGCGCCCTCCTTGGGCAGACTGCCGGGGCGCTGCACGCGGATGACGTCGGCGCCGAGGTCGGCGAGCATCATCGCCGCATGCGGGCCGGGGCCGATCCCGGCGAACTCGATCACACGAATCCGATTCAGCGGTCCAGTCTTACCGCTGGTGGGTGCTGCGGTGTCACTCATATGCGGTCCCTCCGGTCGAGGTGTGCCACTGTGTCGGGCATCACGATTCGGTTACCAGGATGACACAACCGATCGAGCGCTCGCCAAGTAGGTCTCGGCGGACGGGGAAGAGCGGTCGATCGCCCCGATTCGGGCGGGCGAGACGGTTACCCGCACGGCGTGACCGCACTAGACTCTCTGGAATGAGACAACCGGCGGCGTTGGGGACTGCGACCTGGCCGGAAGTGGAAACCCGCAAAGACGCCGTCGCCGACCTCACGCTGCTGGTCCCGGTCGGTGCGGTGGAACAGCACGGCCCGCACCTGCCCCTGGACACCGACACCCGGATCGCGGTGGCGATCGCCACCCGGGCCGGGGAGCGCACCCCGTCGAACAGCTGGGTGGCCCCGGAACTGTCGTACGGCGCCAGCGGTGAACACGAGGGGTTCGCCGGCACCATCTCGCTCGGGCACGAGGCATTGCACCAGGTCCTGCTGGAATACGGGCGCAGTGCGTGCCGGTGGGCGGGACGGATCGTCTTCGTCAACGGCCACGGCGGCAACGTCGCGACCGTCGCCGGTGCGGTGGCCAGGTTGCGTTATGAGGCACGTGAGGTCGCCTGGTACCCGTGTGTCTTCCCGGATGCCGACGCCCACGCGGGGCATACCGAAACGTCGATCCTGCTTCACCTTTCACCCGGATTGGTGCACACCGGCCGGCTCGAGGCGGGTAACGTCGCACCGATGCGCGAACTGCTCGGCGCGATGCGGGCCGGTGGGGTCGCGGCGGTGAGCGGCAACGGTATCCTGGGTGACCCGCGGTCGGCGTCGGCCGAACACGGCGCCCGGCTGTTGGACGGGGCGGTGGACGATCTGGTCCGGGCGCTGACGGAATGGACGGTCGACGACGGGGGACGACTTCGATGACAGCGGTCGAACGGGACGCGGAGGCGGGCGTGGCACCGGCCGAGCAGGTACTGCCCGACGGCTTCCAGGTGCAGATCGACATGCGATGTGCCCGGCGTGGAGACCTGCGTTACCTGGTCGGCGGATCGCCGACGCGGATGTTGCGGATGTCCGACGCCGCACTCGGCATGACGTCGGCCGACGGCCGCATCGAGGTGTGTGATCCGCCCACCCGGTCGCTCGCCCGCACCCTCCTCGAGTCGGGTATCGCCCATCCGCGCCCGATGTCGGGACCCAGGATCGACGATGTGGCCGTGGTGATCCCGGTGTGCGACAACCAATCCGGGGTCGACCGTCTGATCGCCGCGCTCGACTGCCACGAGGTGATCGTGGTGGACGACGGATCGGCCGAGCCGATCCGGGTCGATGCGAGCCACACCGATTGCGCCGCAGGCGATTCCTCCACCGCCGAAGCGGTCACCGAGGATTCGGCCGCCGACGGCCTGGTCGTCACCGCACGCCCCCGGGTCCGGGTGATCCGGTTCGAGGAGAACCGCGGTCCGGCCGCCGCACGCAACGCCGGTGCGGCCGCCGCGCAGACCGACTTCGTCGCCTTCCTCGACTCCGATGTGGTGCCCGACCCCGAATGGCTGATGATGCTGCTCGCCCACTTCTCCGATCCGATGGTGGCGCTCGCGGCACCGCGGATCGTCGGGTTGTCGGCGCGCGGTGGCCCCGGACGGGGTCGGCAGTCACTCGCCGAGCGCTACGAGAACAGTCACTCCTCGCTGGACATGGGGCCCACCGAGGCGTCGGTGGTTCCCGGCACCCCGGTCCCATACGTGCCCAGTGCGGCGATGATCCTGCGGCGCAGTGCTTTTCCCGGATTCGACGAGGATCTGCGGGTGGCCGAGGACGTGGATCTGTGCTGGCGCCTGCACGAGGCGGGCTGGCGGATGCGCTACGACCCGGTGGCCCGCGTCTCCCACGATCACCGTACGGGGATGCGTCAGGTGCTCTCACGGCGCCGCTACTACGGGACCGGGGCGGCCTTCCTCGCGCAACGGCACGGGACGATGGCCGCGCCGATGGTGATGACCGTGTCGATGGCGGTCGCCGTCGCCGCGCTGCTGACCCGCACCAAGATCGGCATGGTCGTCGCCTTCGTCGTGCTCGCCCAGGCGGCCGCTCGACTGCGTGGCAGGCTCGGCGATCTTCCGGGGGCATCGGTGGTGGCCGGGCAGATGACCGGCCGCGCCGCCGGGTACGGGCTGCTGCAGGCATCGGCGGCGATCTGTCGTCACTACTGGCCGCTGGCGTTGATCATGGCCCTGCTGTCGCGTCGCTTCCGGCGACTGGTGATCGAATTGGCGGTGATCGAGGGCCTCGTCGAATGGGTGCGGTCGGTGATCAGCGATCCGTCGCTCGGCCCGAGTATGGGGCCGTTCAGCTACCTGCTGTGTCGCCGCCTGGACGACCTCGCCTACGGCACCGGGCTGTGGGAAGGCGTTGTGCGCGAACGTGATCTCGGGGCACTGCGTCCGGTGGTGACGCGCTGACCGATCGGTTCGACGTCGTCGTGGTGGGTGCCGGCAGTGCCGGCTCCGTGCTTGCCGATGCGTTGACCCGCGGCGGCACACGCACGGTGCTGCTGCTCGAGCAGGGCCCGGGCTGGCCGGACGACGCCGTGCGCTCGCTGCAGCGGCTGCCGATCGGTTCGGGGGAACCGCATGCGACACCGGTACCCGAGGCGTCCGGACTGCCGGTGGTGCGCGGTCGCGGACTCGGCGGGTCGTCGGCGGTCAACGGCGCCTACTTCCTGCGCCGGCACCGCGACGACTTCGACGACTGGCCCGCCGGATGGGATCTCGACACCGTCGAGGCCGCCTACGCCGAGCTCGACGGACCGCATGGTCGGATGTCGGCGAGCCCCTTCGGCGACGACGAACTCGGCGACACCGCAATCGCATTCGAATCCTTCTGGCGGACCCGCATCCCGGTTCGTCCACCCGGGGACCCCTGGCCGATCGTCGGCCTGAACCGCGTTGTCAGCAATCGGCGCGACGGCCTCCGGATGACCTCCGCGGAGGCCTTCCTGAGGCCCGCGATCGGAAGACCGGGACTCACCGTCCGCACCGGGGTCACCGTCGGTGAGGTGCTCGTCGTCGACGGCCGGGTCACCGGGGTCCGCACCGCGTCGGGTGACATCGCATGCGGCGAGGTGATCTTGTGTGCGGGCACCCTCGGGACGGCGGGCATCCTGTTGCGTTCCGGCGGGTTGTCGGTGCCTCGAACCCTCGGCGTCGGTGAGCACCGGGAGATCCTGGTCGGCTACCGCCGACGCCAGGAGACCTCCGCCGCCGACCTTCCCGCCCTGCTGCAATCGGTGGTCCACACCGAGAGCGGGGTCGAGATCCGTTGCTATTCCGACGATTTCGGTCGCTACATCGGGGGAGTGTCGGGCCGGCGGCCGGTCATCGGGGTATGTGGGATGCGCCCGGCCGGTACCGGGCAGGTGTTCCTCGACGACACGGGCGAGGTGCGACTACACCTGGACGACCCGGAACGCGTTGTGCTTCAGACGTTGTCGGCGATCGCCGACGATGTCCGGGACATGCTCGCCTCGTCAGAGTTCGCCGGCATCGTCGAATCCGGAAGCATCATGATCGATCCGACGGTCGGGACATCGCAGCACGCGTGGGGCACCATGCCGATGGGAGTTGCGACCGATGGTGCAGGCGTCGTCGACGGTGTACGAGGTCTGCGGATCGTCGACGGTTCGATCCTGCCCGGCGACGGTCGCAGCGGCCCCCACGCCACGACGATGATGGTCGCCTACCGCGTGGGGGAGACCCTGGCATAGGTGGTGACCACTTCCGAGGTGGTTGCGCCACGAGTTCGGCTTGCGGGGGTCCTGTTGGTGATCGAGCCGGGACCGAGCCGGAAGGGCGGTGTTGGTGATCGAGCCGGGACCGAGCCGGAAGGGCGAGGACCCGTGTCGAGATCTTCGTGACGTGTGTGGGGTGGTGACTACGTTCGGGGGTGGTTGCGTCACGGGTTCGGGTTGCGGGGGTTTCGACTCGACTCGTCGCTTCGCTCCTCGTCGGCTCAACCATCAGTTCTTGGTGATCGAGCCGGGACCGAGCCGGAAGGGCGAGGACCCGTGTCGAGATCTCCGTGACATGCGTGGGGCGGTGACCACCTCCGAGGTGGTCACCGCCCGAGTCGGCCCCACGAACTGGTATGACCAGGTGGTGAAGCCGACGTCGGTCGAGCTCAGAACAGCGTCGACCAGTAGTCCCAGAACTGGATACCGATGAGCATGATCACGATGACGTACCAGATCGGGAGCAGCACCCACAGCCACGACCGGATCTCGCGGGCGCGGTCGGTCTCGGCGAACAGCCTTCCGGCACTGATGATCAGGATGATCGGGGTGACGGTCCACACCACCATGCAGTACGGGCACAGTGCATTGATCGAGTACAGGCTCTCGAAGGCCAGCCAGTTGACGAAGACGAATCCGAGTGCGGTGAAGATGGTCTGGCCGAGCCAGTACCAACGCGGTAGGGAGACCCGGCCGGTGGCCAGCGCGCCGGTGACGATGATCACCGAGAACGCGGCGATACCGATCAGCGGATTGGGGAAACCGAACAGGCGGGCCTGCTCGGTGACCATCACCGAACCGCACGACAGCACCGGGTTGATGCTGCAGCTGGGTCGGTAGTTCGGGTCGATCAGCAGCTCGATGCGCTCGATGGTGAGCGTCGACGACGCGACGAATCCGATGATGCCGAGAACGAGAACGGCGATCCCGGTACCGACACCCACGGAGGGGCGGAACCCCGCCCACGACGATCCGGCGGATGCGTCGACGGGCTCCGGGGTGGCGTCGGGCTCGGTCACGGCGTCGGTGGTCATTGCTGTGCGCCCCCGGCCTCGTTCACGGCGGCGAGCAGTGCATCCGGGGTGCTGAGCTCGACGTCCTTGCCGTTGATCCGCACGGTCGGCGTGGCGGTGACGTCGGCGCTCTTGGTCTGGTCGGCGACCCAGCTCTTGAACTGGCCGTCGTTGACGCAGTCGGAGATGTTCTGTGCCCCGGCCTGGTTGGCGTAGGTGGTCAGCTGACTGTCGGTGAGCCCGGCGCCGCCCTCGGTCGGCTGGTTCAAGTACAGCAGGTTGTGGAACTTGAGCCACACCTCGAAGTTGTTGGCGCCCTTGGTCGATTCCGCGACACAGGCCGACGCGTTGGCGGCGCGGGTCGAGTAGTCGGTGGTCGACATGCGGTCGAGGATCGCGATCGGACGGTAGTCGACGGCCACCTTGGGGTTGGTCCGCAACTGGGCGAGCGCGTCACCGTAGAGCTGCTCGAACTGCTTACATGCCGGGCACTGGAAGTCCTCGAGGATCGTCACCGTGACCGCGGGAGTGGTGCCGGCCGGTGCCGCGGTGATGCGGAAGGCGTCGCCGGTGGCGACCGACGGGGCGGTGGCGTCGCCGGTGGACGACTTGTTGGTGAGGACGATCGCGACGAAGACCACGACGGCGATGACGACGACCGCGACCACCGTGCCGATCTTCATGAACAGGGAGCGCCGGCGTTCGGCTGCTCGCGGATCGACGACCGGTTTCCGGGGCTTGTTTGCCACTGGTTTCTCACACTCCTGGTCCGCAACATCGGGCTCAGGCGCCTTTGCGCCGGTGTTCAGCGTACCGGCCGCGACGGCGGGCTGGGGGCACCCCTACACGGCGTCGTAGACTGGCCGGGACGCCAGTACGCTGCGGCGTCGCTAGGAGACGTTTGTTCACATGACCTCCGTGGATGAAGCACCGACAGCACGCAGGTCGGTCTCACAGGTGGGCCGAGGGCTGGGACTCGTGATCCTCGCCGCCCTGCTCGGCGTCGTGATCTACGCCATGATCAGTGGCTCCGCGAGACACATCGAACGCGGCGACCCGTATCCGGGTGGGCCGATCGCGGTGCTCGACGTGGCCGGATACTTCGTCGGCGCCACCCTCGGTGCACTGTGTCTGGGGGCGTTGATCTTCGTCGTCACCTCGGCCCGACCCGATCACGACGGCATCATCGACGCCACCGTCTACCGGGCACACCGGTTCGTCTCGACGGCCACCCCCGTCTGGGCGGTGCTGTCGTGGCTGATGGTGGGTGTGGCCGCCGCCGACGGATACGGGCAGCCCCTCGGCAAGATCCTGTCCAACGGTCTGCTGTTCAGCGCCATCGGGATCAGTGAGAAAGCCGTCGCCTGGCTGGTGATGGCGATCTTCGCCACCATCGTCGCCCTGCTGAGCCGGTTCTTCCTGTCGTGGATCGCCCACCTGGTCTTCGTGATCCCCACCGGGATCGCGGTCGCGGCGCTGCCGATGGCCGGCAACGGCGGGCAGGGACCCAACCACGACTACATGACCAGCCTGGTGATCCTGTTCATCCTGGCGGTGTCGGTGTCGATCGGTGTGCGGGTGGCCGCGCTGACCGCCCCGCCGATCACCCCCGACGACGACCGGCAGATCCTTCAGCGTCGGACCGCGTGGATCGTCGGTATCGCCGACCTCGTCGGACTGGCCTCCGGAGCCGGGCTGATCGCCTTCCTGGTGCCCGCCCGCTACCTGTTCACCACCGCGTTCGGCATCGCCTCGGTGCTGCTGCTGATCGGACTGGCCGCAGCCCTGGTCACCAGCGTGCTCACCCTGCGCTCGCACTCCGACGACGCCGATCGGGGTCGTGGCCTCACCGTCGCGCTGGTCGGGACGGTCGCGATGGTGCTGGCGATGGCCTGCTGGGCGATCATGGACACCCGCGTCGCACCGGGGCTGCTCGCCCACGAGTTCACCTCCTGGGACGTCTTCCTCGGCTACGAACTGCCCGGGGCACCCACCACATGGCGACTGTTCTCCTACTGGCGCTTCGACTTCGTGATGGGCGCCGCCGCCATCGTCGCGGCCGTCCTCTACGGCGTGGGCGTCCGGCATCTGATCAAGCGCGGCGACGCCTGGCCGTGGGGGCGCACCATCTCCTGGATGCTCGGCTGCCTGATGGTGGTCGTGGTGACCGGATCGGGTATCCGCGCCTACGGATCGGCGATGTTCAGCGTGCACATGGCCGAACACATGTCGCTCAACATGTTCGCTCCGGTACTGCTCGTGCTGGGTGCACCGGCCACCCTCGCGCTGCGTGCGCTGCCGACCAGCGGCTCACATCGGCCGCCCGGCCCGCGTGAATGGCTGCTGTGGGCGCTGCACTCCAAGGTCACCAAGGTGCTGTCGAATCCGGCGGTCGCCTTCGTGCTGTTCGTGATCTCGCTGTATGCGGTGTACTTCACGGCGATCTTCGGGACGTTCACGCGCTACCACTGGGGTCACGTCCTGCTGACCATCCACTTCATCATCATCGGATACCTGTTCTTCTGGGTCGTCATCGGCATCGACCCCGGACCGCAGCGCATCCCGTACCTCGCCCGCATCGGATACCTGTTCGGCGTCATGCCGTTCCACGCGTTCTTCGGTATCGCGCTGATGACCATGTCGTCGGTGATCGGCGACAAGTTCTACAGTCAGCTCGACCTGCCGTGGGTTGCCGACCGCGCCCACGACCAGTGGCTCGGTGGTGCCATCGCCTGGGGTGCCAGTGAGGTGCCGCTGGTGCTGGTGGTGATCGCGATCGTCGCGCAGTGGGCCAAGTCGGACAACCGGGAGGCGCGTCGTGCCGACCGGCATGCCGAGACCTACGAGGACGTCGAGCTCGACAACTACAACAAGATGCTCGAGGAACTCGCCAAGTCGCGTCGCTGATCGGCTTGACCGGAAGAGGACAATCGGGACCATGCGGTGTGAGGTGGCGCGCGAGGCGCTGTCGGCGCGGGTCGACGGGGAGCGGGAGACCGTGCCGTCGGCGCGGGTCGACGAGCACGTCGCCGGATGTCCCGACTGCGCCGAATGGTACCGACGGCTGCAGTCCCTGGCGATCCCGCACGTCCGTGACTCGTTGCGCGTGATCACCGACGACCGACCCGACCTCACCGACCGGATCCTCGAAGCCGCCGAGGGCGGGAGGCACACCCCCCGATGGGGACCCGACCGTCGGACACGGATGTGGTGGACGGCAGCCGGTGTCGGGGCCGTGGTGTCCGGTGCGCTGATCGTGGCACTCGTGGTGACCTCCGGATCGGTGGCGGTCGCGGTGGCCGTCGCCTGCGCCGTCGTCGTCACGATCGCGCTGACCGTGGGTGCCCGCCGCGACCGACCACACCGTGCGGCCGGTGACGATGCGCCCGATGCCCCGGTGTCCGACGACGAACCGGTCTTCGACGACGACGCGATCGACACCGCACTGGCCGAGGTCCGGGAACTGCGTCGTCGGACTCGGTGACGTGTGCTCGACCGGGCGGCCTCGGTGCGCGCGAGGACGATCTACTCGACCACCGATGATGGCGGGCTGCGTGTTTCGGTGGGTGGGTGCGGACATCTCGACCACCGATGATGGTGTGCGGCGCGTTCTTTGGTGGTTGAGCCGAT
>NZ_BCNF01000012.1 GCF_001485495.1 Gordonia desulfuricans NBRC 100010
ATCGAAACCTCGGTCGGCCGACGTCGGATGGTGCCCACCTCGGAGGTGGGCGCGTTCGGTGGCGCCGAAGCAGCGGGCCGTCAGCGCTTGCGCACCGCGCCGAACTTCTGCAGTCGCAGGCTGTTGGTGACGACGAACAGTGACGAGAGGGCCATGGCCGCACCGGCGATCAGCGGGTTGAGCACACCGAGTGCGGCGATCGGGATCGCCGCCACGTTGTAGCCGAAGGCCCACACCAGATTCGTGCGGATGGTGCGCTGGGTGGCGCCGGCCAGGCTCAGTGCGGCGGGCACCGACCGCAGGTCGTCGCGGACCAGGATGACGTCGGCGGCGCCGATCGCCACATCGGTACCCCGACCGATCGCCAGCCCCAGATCGGCGGTGGCCAGTGCCGGACCGTCGTTGATGCCGTCACCGACCATGCCGACCGAATGGCCCTCGTCCTGCAGCCGCCGGATGGTCTCGACCTTCTCGTCGGGCAGCACCTCGGCGATCACCTCGTCCACACCGACCTCGGCGGCGACGGTGCGCGCGGCACCCTCGTTGTCGCCGGTCAGCAGGATCGTGCGCAGGCCCGCCGCCTTCAGCCCGGCGATCGCCGGCGCCGCGGAATCCTTGATGGTGTCGGCGACGGCGATCATCGCCGCCGGGGTGCCGTCGACGGTCACGTACACGACGGTGTCACCGCGCTCCTCGGCCTGCTTGCGGGCCCGGGCGATGTCGGCGGGGATCACCGAGGCGCGCCGCGCCCAGCGCGGGGACCCGACGGTCACCGTGCGCCCGTCGACCACACCGGTCACACCCCGGCCGGCCTCGGCGACGAAGTCGGCGACCTCGAGATGGTGCTGTTCGTCGACCGCACCGGCGATCGCGGCACCCACCGCATGCTCGGAGGCCGCCTCGACGGCCGCGGCCAGCCCCAGGATCTCGTCGGCGTCGAAACCGTCGGTCGCGAGTACCTGCGACACCGACAGCGAGCCCTCGGTCACGGTGCCGGTCTTGTCGAAGACGATGGTGTCGACCATCCGGGAGGTGTCGAGGGTCTGATAGCCCTTCAGGAAGATGCCCAGCTGTGCGCCACGGCCGGTGGCGACCATCACCGCGATCGGCGTCGCCAGACCCAGCGCACACGGGCAGGCGATGATCAGCACGGCCAGCGCCGCCGACACCGCACGGTCGGCCGGTTCACCGATCAGCAGCCACACCGCCAGCGTGATCAGCGACAACGCGACCACCACCGGGACGAAGACACCGGCGATCCGGTCGGCCAGCCGCTGTGCGCGCGCCTTACCGGTCTGCGCCTCCTCGACCAGCCGCATCATCGCGGCGAAGCGGGTGTCGGCGCCCACCGCGGCGGCCTCCACGATCAGCCGGCCGTCGAGCACGGTGGTGCCGCCGATGACGGCCTCGCCCGGCTCGGCGTCCACCGGCCGCGACTCGCCGGTCATCGCCGACATGTCGATGGCCGCGGTGCCCTCGATGACCAGGCCATCGGTGGCGATGGTCTCACCCGGGCGCACGACGAACCGCTGCTGCTCCTTGAGTTCTTCGGTGGGGATGCGCATCTCGCGGCCGTCCTTCAGCAGCACCGCCACATCCTTGGCGCCGAGCGCGGCCAGCGCCCGCAACGCACCGCCGGCGCGCGACCGCGCCCGCGCCTCGAAGTAGCGTCCGGCCAGCACCAGCACCGTCACACCCGTCGCGACCTCGAGGTAGATCGAGTCGCTGCTCCAGATCGCATCCCACACGCCGTGGGGTTCGGCGGTGTCGGGGTCGGTGGTGAACATCGAGTACAACGACCATCCGGTCGCCGCCAGCACACCCAGGGTGACCAGGGTTTCCATGGTGGCCGCGCCGGTCCGCAGGTTCTTGAACGCCACCCGGTAGAACGGCCACGCACACCACGTGAGGATGGGGGCGGCCATCGCCAGCAGCAGCCACTGCCAGCCGGTGAACCGCATCGACGGGACGACGGCGAAGACGATCGACAGATCGGCCAGCGGGACGAACAGCACCACGGCCACCGCGAGACGACGGAACAGGCGGGTGGCCTCGACGGCATCGGTGTCGGGCAGGGCCTGCGGCACGTTCGACCGCGGGGTGGCCCCGTATCCGGCGCCGTCGACGACGGCACACAACTCGTCGGTGCCGATCCCGGGGGCGGCGTCGATGGTGGCGACGCGGGTGGCGTAGTTCACCGACGCCTTCACCCCGTCGACCTTGTTGAGTTTGCGTTCCACCCGGGCGGCACAGGCACCACAGGTCATGCCGGTGACGTCGAGCTGGAGCCGGTGATCGGCGTCGGCTCCATCACCGGCGGTCCCGGCTGCGGTACCGGCGGGGTCGAGTCCGGCACGGTCGGTAACGCTGGTCACATCAACCTCGATCTCTCACGGCGAAAGCCGCGTACACATGCTTCCCCAGGATAGGTCGTCGGGCGTGCCGACCCGGTTCCCGATTGTGACCCGGATCTCGATTCGCGATAGGCCGATCGGTCAGCGGATGTGACGACGCTGCGCGGCGGCTGCGTCGATCAGCGACTCCCGGGCACGGGCCACACGCGAGCGGACGGTGCCGATCGGGCAGCCGGTGACCTCGGCGGCCTCCTGATATGACAGCCCCAGCACCTGGGTCAGGACCAGCGCCTCACGCCGTTCGGCGGGCAGTCCCTCGAGCAGCAGGTTGATCTCCACCAGGTCCTCCCAGCGGGCGCCGGCCCGCTGCGAGCGGTGGGCGTCGGCGGCGCTGACCCAGTCGACGTCGGCAGAGACACGGGGCCGTGACCGTGCGTAGCGGACCTCGTCGGCACAGACGCGCCGTGCGATCGACAGCAGCCACGTCTTGGCGCTGGACTCGGCGCGGAAGCGGTGGATGGACTTCACCGCACGCAGGTAGGTCTCCTGGGTGAGGTCGTCGGCGGTGCCGGAATGCCCGAGGTGGGCGACGAACCGCCACACGTCCTTCTGGGTGGCGCGGATGAACCGGCTCAACGCGGCGCGGTCGCCCTCGGCCGCCAGCAGGGCGGCGTGGGTGACCTCGGCGTCGTGGTCGGCAGCGCTGTCCATGGGACCCAACCCTAGCGGTCTGACCCGACGAGGCCGCGCCCAGGTCGGACCGGGCGCGGCCTCGTCGTGCGGTCGCATAGGGGGATTCAGTGCTGGTCGGACGATCGTGACGGCATGCCGCCGCCGAGCCCGAAGCCGCCCAGGACGCCGCTGTAGGTCTTGGCCGGCGGGCGGGCGAACTCGCCCGACGACGTGCCGGTGCGCAGCCCCATCGCCGCCATCGCGGCCAGCATGCCCACCCCGGCGGCCACCCCGTCGATCACCGGGGCCCCGATCTCGGCCGACATCCGCCGGGCCAGGTCGGCCATCCCGGCGCAGCCGAGCACGATGGCGTCCGAACCGTCGGCCACCAGTGCCTCGGCGCACGCCTTGGCCAGGACGTCGGCGGTGTCGGGGCGGGACTCGAGTTCCAGGACCGGGATCTCGCAGGCATGGATGCCCAGGCACTGGCGGCCGAAACCGTAGTGGCCCACCAGGTCGTGGGCCCGGCCGATGGTCCGCGACAGCGTGGTCACCACCGAGAACCCCCGCCCCAGCGGGGCGGCGAGATGCATCGCCGCCTCGGCGATACCCAGCACCGGCGCGGCCGCGAGTTCGCGGGCGGCGTCGAGGCCGGGATCACCGAAGCAGGCGAGCAGGTAACCGTCGGCATCGGGATGCGCGGCGATCGCGTCGAGCACTCCCGGGACCGCGAGCGCCTCGTCGTAGTGACTCTCGATCGATGCCGGACCCATCGACGAGGTGACCGCGACGACCTCGGCGCCGGACGGGGCGACCGATCGTGCGGCGGTGGCGATCACCGCGGTCATCTCGTCGGTGGTGTTCGGGTTGATGACGACCAGTTTCATGAATCCGAGGATGCTCCGGCGTTGTCGAGGGTCGCCTCGACGGGGGTGGTGGTGGTGCCGTCGGCGGAGACCGCGATGTCACTGGTCGAGGTGGCGGTGGCCTTGCCGTGGACGAACGACGCCGGTGCGAGTCGCATGCCCAGGTAGTAGAGGACCAGGCCGGCGGCGGCACCCATGAACCAGGTGAAGCTCGCCTGGAACGACGTGCCCCAGATGACGAACGAGATCGGCAGCAGGGAGGCCAGGATCACCGAGATCACCGCCACCGGGTTCCAGCCGTTGCGGTAGAAGTAGGCACCCTCCGGCTTGATGCTGAACAGGTCGTCGACGACGATCTTCTGCTTCTTGACCAGGTAGTAGTCGGCGATCAGGATGCCGAACAGCGGGCCGATCACCGCACCGAGGGTGTCCATCGTGTAGTGGATGGCCGACGGATTGTTGAACAGATTCCATGGGGTGATGACCACCGAGCCGACCGCGGCGATCATGCCGCCCATCCGCCAACTGATCTTGGTGGGTGCGACATTGGAGAAGTCGAAGGCAGGGGAGACGAAGTTGGCGACGATGTTGATGCCGATGGTCGCGATCGCGAAGGTCAGGACACCGAGCACGGCGGCGGTGGTGTTGTCGATCTGGTCGACGATGTGCACCGGGTCGGTGATGATGTTGCCGTCGGCGTCGCGACCGATCACGGTGGCACCGGCAGAGACGGTGCACACCACCAGGATCGAGAAGAAGAGGAAGTTCACCGGCAGGCCCCAGAAGTTGCCCTTCCTGACCTCGCCGAACGTGCGGCCGTAGCGGGAGAAGTCACCGAAGTTGAGCATCGGACCGGAGAAGTACGAGACCACCAGGGCGAAGGCGGAGATCATCGCGGTGACCGAACCCCAACCGACAGTGGGGGTTCCGGCGGACAGGTCGAAGCTGACGTTGTCCCAGCCCGCCTTGTAGATGAGGTACCCGGCCAGCAGGATCATCACGACGTACACTGCGGGACCACAGAAGTCGATGAACTTGCGGATGGTGTCCATACCGTTCCAGAACACCAGTGCCTGCAGCACCCACATCAGGACGAAGCCACCCCAGCCGACCCATGACAGACCGAGGAAGAAGTGGGAGCCGTCCTCACCGTACTGCGCCAGCGACGGCCAGAACTTCAGGGCGAGTAGACCGAAGGCCACCGACGCCAGGTAGGTCTGGATGCCGTACCAGACCACCGCGATCAGGCCGCGGATGATGGCCGGGATGTTGGCGCCCTTCACGCCGAAGCAGATCCGGGTGGTCACCGGGTAGGGGACACCGGCCTGCTGGCTGGGCTTGGCGACCAGATTGCACAGCAGGTTGACCGCGACGATGCCGACGATCAGTGCCACCAGCACCTGCCAGGCGGCGATCCCGAGTGCGAACAGGCTGCCGGCGAAGACGTAGCCGCCCACACTGTGCACATCGGACATCCAGAACGCGAAGATGTTGTACCAGGTCCACTTCTGCTCTTTGAGCGGCGCGAGGTCCTCATTGGTCAAGGACGGGTCGTAGCCGGGTTTGATGACGCTCTCACCGGCCGCGCTGTGGTGCGCGGTCGCGGCGGCCGAGTTGGCCGATGCGGTCATTGCTGTTCTCCTCGGGAAGGGTGATGAGACTGAGAACAACGTAAGGACGTCGTGTTTCCGGTTGATTAATCGCCGAGTATATTTTCGGTGACCGGCACGGCCTCGGATGCGGTCAGGGTGTTCAATTCACGCATGAGGATCGCGTACCCCGACGGGACCGAGCTGCGCCGCCCCCACGCGCTGGTGGTGTATCTGGTCGTCACCTTCCTGGTGACGTGGGCCGTGTGGCTGCCGCTGGTGGTGCGGGCGCAGACAGGCGGTCCCGATCGCGTCCCGTGGACGTTCTTCCTCGCCTCGGCAGGCCCGATCTGTGGTGCCGTCGTCGCCTCGTTGTGGGAGGGCGGTGCGTCAGGTCTGCGTGCGTGGGCGCGGCGCACCTTCGGGGTGCGGTTCCGGCCGATCTGGTGGGTGGCCGCCATCGGCATGCCCATCGCCTACTACCTGATCGCCTTCGGCGCGGCCGCCGTCGTCGAGGGATCGTGGCCCGACACCGCACAGTTCGGCATGACCGACAAACTGCCTGGTCTGGCCTGGCCGCTCGTGGCGGTGGTGTGGGTGCTCACGTTCGGTCTGGGCGAGGAGGCCGGGTGGCGCGGCTGGCTGCTTCCCGCACTCTCGCAACATATGTCGGTGTTCTGGGCGGCCCTCGTCGTCGCGGCGGTGTGGATCACCTGGCACATCCCGGCGTTCTTCTTCAACCCGGCATATCGGGACATGGGGGCCGGGATCATCGGCTGGATGCTCGCCCTGGTCTGCGGGTCCTATCTGCTGGCCTGGATGGCCTACGGGGCGGCGTGGAGCATCATCCCCGTGCTGCTCTGGCATGCGGGATTCGACCTGCTCACCGCCGCAGACCAATCCGCCGGGGTCATCGCCGCCACGGTCAGTGCCCTGGTCATGGTCCAGGGCGTCGTCTGTGCCTGGCTGCTGTGGCGCCGACGTCACGTCGCCGCGGCACCCGCCGGGTTCGGGTGACGCCCGGTTCGGTTGACGCCCAAGTTGATCCGGAACGGTGACGGCGACGTCCGGCGCCGCGCCGATCACCAGTCGTCGACGGCGTCGGTGCGGTGGGCCACCGACTCCAGGATCGCCGCCTGCAACCGCGAGTGGTGCACCTTGGCGATCTCGAGAATCAGTGCGGTGTCGCGCTGTCCGAAGGCGTCGAGCAGGGCTGCGTGGTCGTCGTTGAGTGCCTGCTGGGTGGCCTCGCCGACATCGCGCATGATCTGGGACGGTTCGGTCAGATTCCACGTCGAATCCAGCATCGACAGCAGGCGGGGCATCGCGCACGGGGTGGTCAGTGACGAGTGGAATCGCCGCGTCAGATCGTGAAAGGACTTGCCGTCGTGGAACTTCGTCGCCGTCAACAGCTGCTCGTGACACTCGCGGGCGGAAGCGATGGCGTCATCGTCGATCAGCTCCACCGCGCGTGCCAGGGCGGCCTGCTCGAGTACCCCGCGGACGAAGTAGATCTCCGTGAGTTCCTCGGCCGAGAGTGTGCTCACCCGATAGCCCGCATTGCGCTGGTGGACGACGAGGCCCTCGCCGACGAGGGTCTTCAGCGCCTCCCGGACCGGGATCGGACTCACCTTGAACACGTCGGCGACCTCGCCCGGCGGGATCTGGGTGCCCGGCGGTGCATCGCCGGAGAGGATGAGGCGCCGCAGTTCCTCCTCCACGTTCGGGTGTCCGCTGTGCGATCGCACTTGCGCCAGCCGGGTGACGAGGCGGTTGGGCATCCGCCGGCTCATGCGGTCTCCGATCCATCAGTGTCGGTCCCGTTCGGGTACACACCCTCGGTGACGATCCCTTGGTGGACGATCTCCTGGTGGACAAACCCTTGGGGGGCAGGGGCTTCGGCGGACATGCCGAGGTGTGCATGTGCCTCACGCGCCGACGGGTGGGCCCGAATCCAGTCCGCGATCGCCGCGGTCATCTGCTGCTGGTTGGCGCGGCGGACGATCTCGTGACCCTCGTCGCCGAACATCAGCATCTCCGCGGTCCGGCCGCGCGCCCGCAGCTCGTGGACGATCTGTTGCGACTCGCTCACCGGCACATTGGTGTCGTGGGCGCCGTGGATCACCAGCAGCGGGGCGCACACCTCGTCGATGCGGTGGATCGGTGAGAGATCTTGCAACAGTTCGCGATCGGACTCCGGGTGGCCGTACTTCGTGTAGGCGGCCACCGCGATCCACGGCTCGGTGTTGCGGAAGAACGACTCGAGATCGCTCATCCCGCAGATCGCGATGCCGGCGGCGAAGAGTCGCGGATGGAAGGTCAGACACGCCAGGGTGAGATATCCGCCATAGGACCGGCCGCTGACATACAGGGTGTCGGGATCGGCGATCCGGTTGTCGCACAGATAGTCCGCGCAATCGGCGGCGTCGTCGATCCCCGCGTACCGGCCGTACCGGTCATCGGCGTGCGAGAACAGGCGACCGTACCCCGACGAGCCGCGGACATTGGGGGCGAAGACCCCGATCCCGGCGTCGACGAGGGGCCCGAACAGGAACTGGTAGTCCGGGCGGGTCTGCGATTCCGGGCCGCCGTGGAAGTACAGCAGATACGGCGCCGGCCGGTCGGGTACGGTGGTGGACGGCCGGAACAGCCACCCCGACAACGGCATTCCGTCCCTGGCCGAGAAGTGGTGCAGTTCCGGGTGCAGCGCATGCGACGGCCCGGTGCCGGTCACGACATCGTCGGTCACCGGGGTCACCTCGCGGGTGGCGGTGTTGACCAGATGGACCAGCGGGGAATGCTGGGGACTCGAGACGGTCAGCGCGATCAGCGATCCCGCGGCCGAGATCGACAACTCCGAGGCCACCTCGCCGGCCAGCGGGATCGGCGGATGCAGCGTCTGGTCGGGAAGGGTCAGGATCTGCAGTTCACTGCGGCCACCGACGTTCCACAGCAAGGCGATGGTCGACTGGTCGTGGGAGACGGCGAATGCGTCCAGTCCGCTGTCGGGCCGCTCGGCGAGCACCCGGAAGCGGGTACCGTTCTGGCCCACCTCCACGCCGAGCAGGCGCGGATACTTGGCGTCGAAGTCGCTGCGCAACACCGCCTGTACTGAGTCGAGGTCGCGATCGGCGTCCTGCGGCGGGCCGACGAACACCAGCGACGCGTGATCGAAGCCCTGGTCGAGGATGTACCCGTCGTCGGTGACCGAGCCGGGGTCGTTCGGCAGCAGCGTCGACATCTCGATCTCGACGTCGGGGAGGCCGTCGGCGCGTTCACCGGCCGGGCGGCGCCGCAACAGCAACATGTCCTGGTAGCCGCGTGGACCCACCCGCAGCAGGGTGGCGCCCTTCCAGGAGTCGATCAGGGCGCCGCCGACGCGGATGTCGAGGGTCTCCACGGTGCCGGTACCCGGGTGTACGCGCAGCGAATGTGCGGTGCCGTCGGGTTCGGTGGCGCTGATCAGCACCCAGTCGGTGTCCCAGCCGACCAGGGTGACGGTGCCGAACGATCGGGCCGCGGGGGTGGGGCGTCGCAACGGGCCGCTCGGTTCGGCGTCGGGCAGGGTGGCGCCGACCCGGTGGGCGGTGTCGTCGTCGGGGTCGGTGGTGACCACCCACACCTGATGGTGCTCACCGCCGCCGGGTGCGATCTCCACGGCCAGCCACTGACCGTCGCTGGAGTGCACCAGTTTTCGGACCGGACCGCTCGACGGGACCCGCACCCACCGCAGCTCGCCGATCGAACCAGGGGACAGGACACGCTGTGCCGCACGCGGATACCCGGTTCCGTCGTCGACGATGTAGGCGAAGGCCGAGCCGTCCGGCGACACCGACGCCCCATAGGTGTGCCAACCGGTCTCGTCGAACCGGATCTCCGGATGGGTGAGGGGTGCCGCCGTCACCGCGATCCGGCCGTTCGTCCCGAACCCGCACCGGCCGAGATCGATTCCATGGACTGCAGCCACATCTCGAGGACGGCGACCTGCCAGAGCTCGTTGCCGTCGAGGGTGGTACGGATGCCGTTGGGATCGGCGAACAGCCGGTCGAGTGCCTCGGGGCGGTAGAGCGCGCGGTCGCGCGCCGACTGCGCGCCGAGGGTGTCGGTGACCAGGTCGAGCACGCCGCCTTCCAGATGCCGGATGCCCGGCACCGGGAAGTATCCCTTGGTGCGGTCGATCACCGCCGAGGGAAGCAGTGAGCGTGCACCCTCCTTGAGTACGCCCTTGCCGCCGTGGGCGAGTTTGAACTCGGCCGGGCAGCTCGCGGCGAGTTCGACGAACTCGTGGTCGAGGAACGGCACCCGCGCCTCGAGTCCCCACGCCATGGTCATGGTGTCGACCCGCTTGACCGGATCGTCCACCAGCATCACGGTGGTGTCGAGTCGCAGGGCGGCGTCGACGGAGGTGGCCGCGCCCGGTGCGGACTGGTGGGCGAGCGCGAATTCCCAACTGGGATCGTAATCCTGGTCGCCGGGCAGGTAGTCGTCGTTGAGGATGCCGGTGATGTCGGCGTGCGAGCGGTCGAAGAACACGTCCCGATAGGCGGCGGTGGTCTGCGAGCGCGGCACCCCGGCCAGCGGCGGGTACCACGAGTAGCCGCCGAGGATCTCGTCGGCGCCCTGCCCCGACTGCACCACCTTGATCGAGCGGCTGACCTCCTGGGAGAGCAGGTAGAAGGCGACGCAGTCGTGGCTGACCATGGGTTCGGCCATCGCCGCGACGGTGTCGGGGACGGCGGGCAGGAGACGTTCGGTGCCGATGTGGATCTTGTGGTGATCGGTGGCGAAGGTCTCGGCGATCAGATCGGAGTAGGCGTACTCGTCTCCGGATTCTCCTGCAGCGGAGTCGAATCCGATGCTGAAGGTGGCGAGGTCGTGTTGTCCCTGCTCGGCCAGGAGGGCGACGACCAGGGAGGAGTCGACGCCGCCGGACAGCAGGACGCCCACCGGGACGTCGGCCACCATGCGCCGCCGCACGGAGGTGCGCAGCGACCCGATGATCTCGTGCTGCCATCGCTGCGCATCCCAGTCGAGACGGTCGGGGTGCGGTTCGAAAGACGGTGACCAGTACCGTCGTTCGGTGCTGCGGCCGTCGCGGGTGATGGTGCGGACCGTCGCCGGCGGCAGTTTGCGGATGCCGTTGTACATGGTGTGCGGGGCGGGTACCACCGCGTGGAAGCTGAAGTAGTGGTGCAGCGCGACCCGGTCGATGGAGGTGTCGACGTCCCCGCCGGCGAGCAGTGCCTGCACCGACGAGGCGAACCGGAGCCGTCCCGGCGTCTCGGCGAGATACAGGGGTTTGATGCCGAGGCGGTCGCGGGCCAGGGTGACGGTGCCCGAGTCGGTGTCGGCGATCGCGAAGGCGAACATGCCGATCAGGTGGTCGACGCAGTCCGATCCCCATGCGTGATAGGCCTTGAGGATCACCTCGCTGTCGGCGTGGGAGAAGAAGCGGTAGCCCATCGACTCGAGCTCGTCGCGCAGTTCTTCGTGGTTGTAGACACAGCCGTTGAAGACCAGGGCGAGTCCGAGTTCGGCGTCGATCATGGGTTGTGCGCCACGCTCGGAGAGGTCGATGATCTTGAGCCGCCGGTGCCCCAGCGCGACATGGTTTTTCACGAACAGACCGGAGGCGTCGGGGCCGCGGGGCGTCATCGCCCGGGTCATCGCGTCCACCGCGGCGGTGTCCGGTGCCGTCCCGTCGAGTCGGATCTCGCCGCAGACTCCACACATGTGTTCGGTCCTCCTCCGTGTCGACGTCCCCTCAGGGTAGGAGGTTCGCGGGCGATTCGCGGGGTAGCCGCGTGCGCGGGTCGCCGATGCGACCGGTGTCACCGCGGCGGATGCCCGTCGGCGGGCGTCTGGCCGCCGGGGCAGCCGGACACCGCCGGGACGCCCCGCAACCGGGCATCGAGCCAGGTGAGCGCCTCGGGATAGCCGGTGACCGCGGCGACGAGGTGCTCACCGAAGACCTCGCGGTAGGTGGCGTTGGCCCCGAGCCGGCATTGCTCGGCGAACAGATTGCGCGTGCCGGCCGCGGGAATCCAGAACTCCTGCGCACCCTGATAGATGTACAGCGGTGTCCCGGATCGGCGGTCGGACGTCTGTGTGACGCGGTAGATCTGCTCGGCGACGGGGGAGTGGAACGGATCGGGATCGGTGCTCAGCAGCTGCATGGGCAGGAAGGTGCCGCCGGCCAGCGCCTCGGGGAGGGTGCAGACGTTCTTGAGCGGAGAGGTGGCGATCCACTGGGCGGGGTTGTTCGCCAGCGACAGGATCTCCGGGCGTTCCCGGGCGATACCGAAGGTGGCCGCGTGGAACAGGCCGGTGGCGAGGTTCGCGTTCATGCTGCCGACCAGCATCCGGAAGTCGGCGGGGACGCCGCCGATCGCCGCGCCGGCTATCCGCGGGGCCAGCTCCGGTGCATAGGAGTCGATCAGCTTGGCCGCACCGAGCGTGGCGATCGCGCCGCCGGAGTACCCGGTCATCGCGACCGGTCCGGCACCGAGGCCGACCGGGTCGAGTGCGGCCGGGTCGAGTGCGGCCGCGGCGCGCAGGGAGTCGAGGACGATGTGGCCGGCGGTGGTGGGTTCGGCATAGGCCATCCGCGGGCCCTCGTGGTCGGGCACGATCACGGTGTAGCCGCGGGCCAGGGCGAGTTGGACGGTCGGCGGGATCACGTCGGAGATCCCGGAGTTGGGTCCGATGCCGTGGACGAAGTCGAACCCGGGGGTGCAGGCGGCACCGAGCGAGTCGATCGGCTGGTTCACCACCAGGACGGGTCGCGGTCCGGTGACCGGCGCCGGGGTGCGGGGCACGAGGACGGTGGCGGTGCCGAAGGACGGGCGGTCGACGGCGTCCCGGGTGGCGAACTTGATCTGGGTGGCGCGGGTGATCGGCGCGACCGCCAGGATCGCGGCGGGCCAGGACAGTTCACGCCGGGCGAGTAGCTCACCCGGATGGCGCCGGTCGAGGTCGGGTGCCCAGCGGTCGAAGAACGGGTCGCCGACGGGGTCGGGCAGGGTGGCCTCGCGCAACTCCTGCATGCGATGACTCGCCCCGGGCGTCACCGCCCGTTGCGGGATGGTCTGCAGATGGGGGAACGGTGGCGGTCCGACCACCGCGTCGATCGCGTCGGGGATCTGCGCGGGGATCGGCCACATGGCGAACGGCTCGGTGGCCGACGGCCCGGGTGGTGATGCCGGCGCCGAGGTGCCGGGACCGGGTGCGGCGGCGGCCGGTGCGCAGACCGAGAGGGCCGCAGCCAGCAGCGTCGATGCGAGTACTGCGACCTGCCGACGGCGCATGGATCGGACCGTACGCCCGGGTGATGGAGATCATGTGGAGCGAGGGTGTCGGGATGGGTGTCACTCGGACGGTGTGGGATCAGCGCGGTGGGGTCAGCGCGGGGTCACCCAGGTGGTGATGTCGCAGTGCACCACCTCGGTGCCGTGGGTGTCGACGATGCGGATCGACACCACGACGTCGGTTCCGTCGGTGATCGTCGAGACGTCGAGCGGTTCGACGAAGGTCGCCTCGGCGGTCATCCGGGTGGTGGCCTTGGCGAGGTACTGCGCCGACATGGCCTTCGGCAGCCACCGGTGCGTGGCCGGGAGGCTGGCCTCCATCAGCATCCCCATCGCGGTCTCGGCGAGGTTGCAGGCGGCGATCGCATGGAAGGTGCCGATGTGGTTGTGGACGCCGAACCACTTGGGTGCCACCACCCGGCAGAAGCCGGGGCGCATCTCGTCGACCAGCGGCAGGATGGTCGCGAAGTAGGGGACCCGCGCCACCATGCCCACCGAGAACAGCAGGTGGCCGACGAGGTTGTCGGGCAGGCGGCGGCGCAGGGCGTAGGTGGCGGTGCGTTCGCTGCGGTCGGAGCTCATGGGAGCCGACGATACTACTCGGCGGTAAGGTGGCGATGGACCGTCCGTGTGCGCAGGTCAGTCGGCCTTGCGGCGGAATGCGAACCGGATCGCCTCACGGTTGACGCCGGCCACCGCGTCGAGGCCGATCCCGGCCGGGCACACCGTCGCGCACTCGCCGTAGGTGGAGCACGGCCCGAAGTCGCGGTCGAGTTGGCCGGTGATCGCCCGGGCCCGCCTGCCCCGCTCGGCGCGGCCTGCGGTGAGGGCCGCCAGGTGGAGCAGCTTGGCGCCGGCGAACAGATGCGCGGCCCCGTTGGGGCACGCCGCGACGCAGGCACCGCAACCGATACACGCCGCGAAGTCCAGGGCGGTCTCGGCGACGTCGTGGCCGACCGGAACCGCATCGGCATCGGGGGCCTGACCCGCGTCCAGGCCGACGTGTCCGCCGGCCTCGATCACCCGGTCGAGGGCCGAGCGATCCACAACCAGGTCCCGGACGACAGGAAAGGCGTTGGCGCGCAGGGGTTCCAGTTTGAGATGTGTGATGTCGCCGAACTGTCGCAGATGCTGGCGGCACGACGGGGTGTTGGGGGTGGGGCCGTGCGGCCGGTCGTTGACCATCACCCCGCACGAACCACACACGCCCTCACGGCAATCCGAGTCGAAGGCCACGGGTTCGGCACCCTCGGCGACGAGCCGGTCGTTGAGGCGGTCGAGGACGTCGAGCAGCGACATCTCCGGGGTCGCGTCGTCGAGGGTGTAGCTCTCGAAGTGGCCGGGGGACGACGGATCCGACTGTCGCCAGGCCTTGATGGTGATCCGCATCTGATCGCCTCACTGATAGTTTCTGGTCTGCAGGGGAACCGCGTCGAAGGCGAGGGGCTCCCGGTGCCGGATGTGGCGGCCGTCGGCGGTGGTCTCCCACGCCGACACGGCGCACCAGTGGTCGTCGTCGCGGCGCGCCTCGCCCTGTGCGGTCTGGTGGTCCACCCGGAAGTGGGCCCCACAGGACTCGTCACGATCGAGGGCGTCGACACACATCAACTCGGCGAGTTCGAGGAAGTCGGCGACCCGTCCGGCCCGTTCGAGTTCCTGGTTGAACTCCGACGCCGAGCCGACGACGCGCACATCCGACCAGAATTGTTCACGCAGCGAACGGATCTCGCCGATCGCCGAGGTCAGGCCCGCGGGACTGCGTGCGACCCCGCACCCGGCATAGAGGATCTCGCCGAGGCGGCGATGGAAACGGTCCGGGCCGGTGCGTCCGCCCACGTCGAGCAGGTCGGTGATGCGACCGGTCACCGCGCCCACCGCGGCCCGCACCGCGTCGTGGTCGAGGGGCAGCCGACCCTCACCCAGAAGCGGTGCGAGGTAGTTCGGGATCGAGTACGGGAGGGTGAACCAGCCGTCCACACATGCCGACAACAACGAGTTGGCCCCGAGCCGATTGGCGCCGTGGTATCCCCAGCCCGCCTCACCGCCGACGAAAAGACCTGGGATGGAGGTCATCTGGTCGTAGTCCGACCACAGTCCGCCCATCGTGAAATGTGCGGCCGGGGCGATGCGCATCGGCACCTCGTAGGGATTCTCGCCGGTTGCGTCGTGATACATCGAGAACAGGTTGCCGTAGCGTTCGGCGATGGTGGCCCGGCCCAGCCGGGCCAGGGCGTCGGCGAAGTCGAGATACACCGAGTTGCGGAGCGGACCGACCCCGTGGCCGGCCTCGATCTGTTCGCGGGCGGCACGTGAGGCCACATCGCGCGGGGTCAGGTTGCCGTAGGCGGGGTACTTCCGTTCCAGGTAGTAGTCGCGGTCGGCGTCGGGGATGTCGTTCGCCGCACGCTCGTCGCCGGCGGTCCGCGGCACCCAGATCCGGCCGTCGTTGCGCAGCGACTCGCTCATCAGGGTCGTCTTGGTCTGCCACGGCGCACTCACCGGCAGTGCGGTGGGATGGAACTGGATGAACGACGGCGACGCCATCAACGCCCCGCGGCGATGCGCACGCCAGGCGGCGGTCGCATTGCTGTTGCGGGCCAGGGTGGACTGGAAGAACACCGTCCCGTAGCCGCCGGTGGCCAGCACCACCGCATGCGCGGTGCGGGCGCCGATCCGCCCGGTGACCAGGTCGCGGACGACGATGCCCTGCGCGCGACCGTCGGCGACGATCAGGTCGAGCATCTCGCTGCGGGTGTGTAGGGTGACGCTGCCGGCCGCGACCTGGCGCAGCAGTGCCTGCGACGCCGCGACCTGCAACTGCTGGCCGGTCTGCCCGCGCGTGTAATAGGTACGCGAGACCTGCACCCCGCCGAAGGACCGTGTGGCCAGCGAACCCCCGTACTCCCGCGCGAACGGCGCCCCGATCGCATCGAGGTGGTCGATCACCCGGATCGACTCCTCGGCGAGCCGGAACGCGTCGGCCTCACGTGCCCGGAAGTCACCGCCCTTGACGGTGTCGACGACGAACCGGCGGATCGAGTCGTTGTCCACCTTGCGGGCCCGTGCCGCGTTGATCCCACCCTGTGCGGCGACGCTGTGTGCCCGCCGCGGTGCGTCGTGGAAGGTGAATGCGTGTACGTCGTAACCGAGTTCGCCGAGCGCGGCGGCACACCCGGCCCCGGCGAGACCGGTACCGACCACGATCACGGTGAACTTGCCGCGGTTGAGCGGGCCCACCAGCCGGTAGGCGTCCCGGCGCCGCTGCCATGCGGTGGCCGGATCACCTTCGGGGACACCGGAATCCAGAAGCTGCTCGATGGTCGGTCCGATGCTCATCAACCCACCGCCCCGGCCAGCACCGCGATCGGGATGCTGATGTTCCCGATCATCACCGCCGCGGCCACCACCAGCGCGATCACCGCACCGGCCTGCCGCACCCGCCGGCCGGTGGCGCCGAGATCGTTGACCACACTCCAGAGGCCGTGCACCAGATGGAGTCCGAGCAATCCCATCACCACGATGTAGAACAAGGCCATCGGCCAGCGCTGAAGACTCTCCACCAGATTGTGGTGGGCGGATGAGGCGTCGGCGGTGGCGGACTCGAACGACGACGACGCCACCGGGCGGGTCCCGGTGGTCAGGTCGAGGATGTGCACCACGATGAACACCAGCAGCACGAGCCCGGTGTAGGGCATCAGCGTGGCGGGCAGCCGCCGCAGCCCCATACCCCTGCGGCGGAACCGGCCCCGCGCCCGATGCGCCCGCCCGATCAGCATCACCGACGCCCCGACGTGGGCGATCAGGCAGGCGAGCAGGACGACGCGGAAGATCCACAGCGCACCCTCGTACGGCAGCAGCGGCTCGAGCAGGGTCCGCAGCCAGTGGGCATAGGCGTCGAAGTGTTCGGCACCGGTGTAGACCTTCAGGTTGCCGATCATGTGGACCAGGACGAACAGTGCGAAGACGGTGCCGGTCAGCGCCATCGTCACCTTGAGTGTCACCGTCGACGGGAGCGGTGGCCGGGTGGTGGGCATGGGGGCGACGGCGGCCGGGACGCCGATGGGTGTCCCGTCGATCGGCGGGCCGTCGATCGGTGCCGATCGGCTCGGGACCTCGGTGGGGGAGGATGCGGACGGCGACGGGGATCGCGAACTCATTCCAGGCCTTCTGGTCGGCTCGGGGGCCGGCGAGCCGGGGGTCGGTACCCGAGACCCACGGTATTGCCTGACACGCCGGAATGCCGGGCAACCGACGCGGCCCGGTCGTCGAGAAATACGGTGATCGCGAGCAATCACGTGAGGGAAGGACTCGGCGGCGTGACATACGACAACCAGGGGTGGGGCGGTCCAGGCCCCGGATCCGGTGGATACGGTGCGGGTGGACCGGCCGGCGGCGGATACGGAGGCGGTGTCCCCGGTGGGCAGCCACCGGGCCACGGGTCGCAGGGCTTCGGTGAACCGGCAGCGGGATACGGCGCACAGGGATATGGCTCACAGGGGTACGGCGCAGGCGGGTACGGAACCCCGGGGCCGGGTGCTCCGGTGACGCCGTCGGGCGATTCGGTGATGTCCCGCCTGGGTGCGGACCGGCCGAGCCGGCCGCAGCAGACGATGATCGCCGGCGGCGTGCTGGCCCTGCTCGGTGTGATCCTCGTGATCTTCAGCTGTGTGACCTGGGCATCGGTGTCGCAGAGCCAGACCATCCCGGGAGGGCTCGGCACCATCACCAGTTCGGTGACGGTCAGCGGTCTCGGTTCGGTGGACGCCGAGGTGAGCGGACTGCCGCAGGGCATCCCCGGCCTCGACCAGGACGCGCTCGACGCGGCCGCGGCCGGCGATGACGGAACCTCGGCACCGGGTGGCTGGACGATCGCGTTCGGCATCCTGCTGGTCCTCGCGGCGGTGCCGCTGATCCTTCGGCGATTCGCGTCGTGGGCGGCCATCGCGGCGACCGTGATCGGGTTCGCCACGCTGATCGCGACGATCGTCTTCCTCGCCGATCCGGCCGCCGCGGTGTCCGATGGCGATCCGGGTGCGGGGTCCGACCAGGTGGGCGCCGGCTACGGTCTCTGGATCGTCTTCCTCGCCTCCCTGGCCGCGTTCGCCGTGGCCGCCGCGACAGTGGTGCTGCAACTGCTTCCCGGTGGGACGCCACCGGGTGCGACGGCAGCCGGTGTGACGCCCTTCGGCGCACCCGGGGCCGGATACGGGAGTCAGCCCGGGTTCGGGAGTCGGCCCGGATATGTGGGCGGTCCGGGATACGGGAGTCAGCCGGGGGGTGGGTACCCGCAACAACCGGGGTACGGAACCTCGCCCGCAGGCGATCAGCAGCCCTACGGTCAGGCGTCCCCGGGGCAGTGGCAGCCGGGATACGGTCAGCAGCCCGGTCAGCCCGGGTACGGACAACAGCCCGGGTACGGACAACAGCCCGGGTACGGTCAACAGCCCGGACAGCCGGGATACGGTCAGCCGCCGCAGGCCTGACGGCCTCGATCATCCGGGGGTACCGCGGTACCCCCGGGATACTCCGGTAACGCGAATCCGGGAGCAACGGTGACACCGGCGGCTCCCGGATTCGTCGCTTCCCGGGCCGGATTTGGCCTGAGCTCCCGGCATGGTGCATACTTGTCGGGTTGCCTGATCGGCGGCGCGGATTTCTGCGGCATCGGTCAGGTGAATGACTCCCAGGCCCGGTTGACGGGGATGGGCGTGTACCGGGTGACCCTCGAGCGGTTCGCCGCACCGGGTTCACCGTCACGACACGCCCGACCGCGGGTGCCGGAGCAAAACGGTTCGTCCCAGTGGCGAGCCAACGTACAACGACAGATGAACAGCGTCGATCCCGCGAATCTCACGCGTGGTGATCATGTGCCCGCCGGCGGCGAAGTCGGCCCAGGTACGCGGTGTTTGTCTGTCGAGAACAACTGACGGAAGAGGACACAGCGTGGCGGGACAGAAGATCCGCATCAGGCTCAAGGCCTATGACCACGAGGCGATCGACGCTTCGGCGCGCAAGATCGTGGAAACCGTGACCCGTACCGGGGCACGTGTGGTCGGCCCGGTGCCGTTGCCCACAGAGAAGAACGTCTACTGCGTCATCCGTTCGCCGCACAAGTACAAGGACAGCCGCGAACACTTCGAGATGCGCACCCACAAGCGACTCATCGACATCCTCGACCCGACGCCGAAGACGGTCGACGCGCTGATGCGCATCGACCTCCCGGCCAGCGTCGACGTCAACATCCAGTAGGCGGGGGGCGAAGAGAAACATGAGCAATCAGAGTTCGACCAGCAATCAAAGTGCCACACGGGGCATCCTGGGCACCAAGCTCGGCATGACCCAGGTCTTCGACGAGAACAACCGTGTCGTTCCGGTCACCGTCATCCAGGCAGGCCCGAACGTCATCACCCAGCTGCGCACCGCGGAGCGCGACGGCTACACCGCCGTCCAGCTCGCCTACGGCGCCATCGATCCGCGCAAGGTCTCCAAGCCGGTCACCGGTCAGTTCAGCAAGGCCGGGGTCACCCCGCGCCGGCACCTGGCCGAGATCCGTCTGGCCGACGTCAGCGAGTACGAGATCGGTCAGGAACTGACCGCCGAGATCTTCGCCGACGGTGCGCTGGTGGACGTCACCGGCACCTCCAAGGGCAAGGGCTTCGCCGGCGTCATGAAGCGCCACGGCTTCGCCGGTCTGGGCGCCAGCCACGGTGCACACCGCGTGCACCGCGCACCGGGCTCGATCGGTGGCTGTGCCACCCCGGGTCGCGTGTTCAAGGGCATGCGCATGGCCGGACGTATGGGTAACGACAAGGTGACCACGCAGAACCTCACCGTCCACAAGGTGGACGCCGAGGCCGGCCTGCTGCTGATCAAGGGAGCGATCCCGGGTCGCAAGGGCGGCGTCGTGGTGGTTCGCGACGCAGTGAAGGGTGGTGCGAAGTAATGAGCACCGAGACCGCAACCAAGCTGACGCTGGACGTCAAGACCGCCGACGGCAAGACCAACGGAACCGTTGACCTGCCCGGCGAGATCTTCGACGCACCGGCCAACATCGCGCTGATGCACCAGGTCGTGGTGGCCCAGCTGGCCGCCGCTCGCCAGGGCACGCACGCCACCAAGACCCGCGGCGACGTCCGCGGTGGTGGTGCCAAGCCGTACCGCCAGAAGGGCACCGGTCGCGCCCGCCAGGGTTCGACCCGCGCACCGCAGTTCACCGGTGGTGGCGTCGTGCACGGTCCGCAGCCGCGTGACTACTCCCAGCGCACCCCCAAGAAGATGAAGGCGGCCGCCCTGCGCGGCGCGCTGAGCGATCGTGCTCGCAACGAGCGCATCCACGTCATCACCGAGCTCGTCTCCGGACAGGTGCCGTCGACCAAGTCGGCGCGTCAGTTCCTGGAGGCCCTGTCGGAGCGCCGCAAGTTCCTGGTCGTGCTGGGTCGTGAGGACCTGACCGCCTGGAAGAGCGTGGCGAACCTGGGCAACGTGCTGCCGATCGCTCCCGATCAGCTCAACACCTACGACGTCCTCGACGCCGATGAGGTGGTGTTCAGCGTGGAGACGCTCAACGCGTTCATCGCTGCCAATTCCAAGACTGACGCGAAGGAGGCGTGAGCATGGCTACGCAGGCCGACCCGCGCGACATCATCCTGGCGCCGGTGATCTCGGAGAAGTCCTACGGGCTCATGGAGGAGAACGTGTACACCTTCCTGGTGCACCCGGACTCCAACAAGACGCAGATCAAGATCGCCATCGAGGCGATCTTCGACGTGACCGTCGACAGCGTCAACACCGCGAACCGGCAGGGCAAGCGCAAGCGGACCCGCTTCGGCTACGGCCAGCGCCGCTCCACCAAGCGCGCGTTCGTGACGCTGACCGCCGACAGCAAGCCCATCGAGATCTTCGGAGGCTCGGTCAACTGACCGGGGCTCTTGGAATAGAGGGACTTTCACATGGCTATTCGTAAATACAAGCCGACGACCCCGGGTCGTCGCGGGGCCAGTGGTTCGGACTTCGCCGAGATCACCCGTGATCATCCGGAGAAGTCGCTGGTCCGCCCGCTGCACGGCCGTGGTGGCCGTAACGCGCACGGTCGCATCACCACCCGTCACAAGGGTGGCGGTCACAAGCGCGCCTACCGTCTGATCGACTTCCGTCGTAACGACAAGGACGGCGTGAACGCCAAGGTCGCACACATCGAGTACGACCCGAACCGCACCGCACGCATCGCACTGCTGCACTTCATCGACGGCGAGAAGCGCTACATCATCGCGCCGAAGGGTCTGAAGCAGGGCGACATCGTCGAGACCGGCGCGACCGCCGACATCAAGCCCGGCAACAACCTGCCGCTGCGCAACATCCCGACCGGTACCCAGGTCCACGCCGTGGAGCTGCGTCCGGGTGGTGGCGCCAAGATGGCCCGCTCGGCCGGCGCATCGATCCAGCTGCTCGGCAAGGAGGGCGCCTACGCGACCCTGCGTATGCCGTCCGGCGAGATCCGTCGCGTCGACGTGCGCTGCCGCGCCACCGTCGGCGAGGTCGGCAACGCCGAGCAGTCGAACATCAACTGGGGCAAGGCCGGCCGTATGCGCTGGAAGGGCAAGCGCCCGACCGTCCGTGGTGTCGTGATGAACCCGGTCGACCACCCGCACGGTGGTGGCGAGGGCAAGACCTCCGGTGGTCGCCACCCGGTCAGCCCGTGGGGCAAGCCCGAGGGCCGCACCCGCAAGAACAAGGCGAGCGACAAGCTCATCGTCCGCCGCCGCCGCACCGGCAAGAACAAGCGATAAGAATCAGGAGGAGGTAGAAGAATGCCACGCAGCCTCAAGAAGGGCCCATTCGTCGACGACCATCTCCTGAAGAAGGTCGATGTTCAGAATGAGAAGGGCACGAAACAGGTCATCAAGACCTGGTCGCGTCGTTCGACCATCATCCCCGACTTCATCGGTCACACCTTCGCCGTCCACGACGGCCGCAAGCACGTGCCGGTGTTCGTCTCGGACAACATGGTCGGGCACAAGCTGGGCGAGTTCGCCCCCACCCGCACGTTCAAGGGTCACATCAAGGATGACCGGAAAGCGAAGCGCCGGTAAACCATGACTACTCAGACCGAGAACCCCACCGCGAAGGCGACCGCACGTTTCGTGCGCGTCACCCCGATGAAGGCACGTCGTGTGATCGACCTGATCCGCGGCAAGAACGTCGACGAGGCCCTCGACATCCTGCGGTTCGCCCCGCAGTCGGCGTCGGAGCCCGTGTACAAGGTGCTGGCCAGCGCCGTCGCGAACGCGGAGAACAACCTGGATCTGGATCGCCGGACCCTGGTCGTCGCCACCGCCTTCGCCGACGAGGGCCCCACCATGAAGCGGTTCCAGCCGCGTGCGCAGGGGCGGGCCTTCCGTATCCGTAAGCGCACCAGCCACATCACCGTGGTCGTGGAGAGCTTGCCGGAGAAGGCGACCGCCGGTCGCGGCCGGTCGCGTCAGCCGAAGCAGAAGGGAGCCTGACAGTGGGCCAGAAAATCAACCCGCACGGCTTCCGTCTGGGCATCACCACCGACTGGAACAGCCGTTGGTACGCCGACAAGCAGTACGCGGACTACGTGAAAGAGGATGTCGCCATCCGCAAGCTCCTCTCTCAGGGGCTCGAGCGCGCCGGCATCGCCAAGGTGGAGATCGAGCGCACCCGTGACCGGGTTCGCGTCGACATCCACACCGCCCGCCCGGGCATCGTCATCGGTCGTCGCGGCGCCGAGGCCGATCGCATCCGCGGCGAGCTGGAGAAGCTGACCGGCAAGCAGGTCCAGCTGAACATCCTCGAGGTCAAGAACCCTGAGTCCGAGGCCCAGCTGGTGGCCCAGGGTGTCGCCGAGCAGCTGAGCAACCGTGTGGCGTTCCGCCGCGCGATGCGCAAGGCCATCCAGTCGGCGATGCGTCAGCCGAACGTCAAGGGCATCCGGGTGCAGTGCTCGGGTCGTCTGGGCGGCGCAGAGATGAGCCGTAGCGAGTTCTACCGCGAGGGTCGTGTGCCGCTGCACACGCTGCGCGCCGACATCGACTACGGCCTGCACGAGGCCAAGACCACCTTCGGCCGGATCGGCGTGAAGGTGTGGATCTACAAGGGCGACATCGTCGGTGGCCGTCGCGAGCTGTCCGCAGCCGCGCCGTCCGGCGATGACCGTCGTCCGCGCCGGCCCAGCCGTCCTCGCCGCAGCGGTGCCTCGGGCACCACTGCCACGAGCACCGACGCCGCACGTGCGGCCGAGGCCGCTCCCGCCGAGGCCACCGCTGGTGCGGGTGCAGAGAAGCAGGAGGGCTAGCCAATGTTGATCCCACGGCGGGTCAAGCACCGCAAGCAGCACCACCCGAGCCTGAAGGGTCAGGCCAAGGGCGGCACCAAGGTCACGTTCGGTGATTACGGCATCCAGGCTCTGGAGAGCGCCTACATCACCAACCGGCAGATCGAGTCCGCTCGTATCGCCATCAACCGGCACATCAAGCGTGGCGGCAAGGTCTGGATCAACATCTTCCCGGACCGCCCGCTCACCAAGAAGCCGGCCGAGACCCGCATGGGTTCCGGTAAGGGTTCGCCCGAGTGGTGGGTCGCCCCGGTCAAGCCGGGTCGCGTGCTGTTCGAGATGACCTACCCCAACGAGGAGATCGCTCGCGAGGCCCTGCGTCGCGCGCAGCACAAGCTCCCGATCAAGACCCGGATCGTGACCAGAGAGGAGCAGTTCTGATGGGACTGGGCGTTGCTGCAGCCGAGCTGCGTGAACTCAATGACACCGATCTGGTCGACCGTTTGAAGGAATCGAAGGAAGAGCTGTTCAACCTTCGCTTCCAGATGGCCACCGGCCAGCTCGACAACAACCGCCGCCTGCGGACCGTGCGTCGCGAGATCGCTCGTATCTACACCGTGATGCGCGAGCGCGAGCTGGGTCTGGCGTCGGGACCGGAAGGTGATGACGCATGAGTGAGGATGCGAAGGTGAGCGAAACCGCTGCCGAGACGCGTGCCAGCCGCAAGGAGCGGATCGGCTACGTCGTCAGCGACAAGATGCAGAAGACCATCGTGGTCGAGCTGGAGGATCGTAAGCGTCACGCGCTCTACGGCAAGATCATCCGGACCACGTCCAAGGTCAAGGCACACGACGAGAACGGCGATGCCGGCGTCGGTGACCGCGTGCGGATCATGGAGACCCGCCCGCTGTCGGCGACCAAGCACTGGCGCCTCGTGGAGGTGCTGGAGAAGGCCAAGTAGGCCTGCTCCGACTCTCGTGACCGAAAGGCCCGTTCCCCACACCGGGGAGCGGGCCTTTCGGCGTCGGATGGTGTTTCAATGTCGGGGTGAATGCCGCCGAGCAGCCCGTGGGGCGCGATCTGGAACGCGTCCGGCGGATCGGGGCGCGCTTCCTCGGTGCCGGCCTGCTCGCCTATCTGATGGTGTCGTGGCCGGTGATGGTGTCGGCGTCGGTGCAGACCGCGCCCTGGTGGACACCGGTCAGCGTTCTCCTGGCGGTCGGCCCGGGGGCATTGCTGGTGGTGGCCAGTTTCCGGCCCGGGACCGACTGGCTGGGTCCGCTGGTGGTGGCGTGTTCGCTCGGGTACCTCGCCGCCGTCGGACTGTGGTTCGTGGCCTGGACCGGGACACCGCTGGCCGACCCCGACCAGTCGGCGATATGGCTGAGCACCTTCCCCGGGATGGCGAGCATGGTGGCGATGCTCGTCTATCCGCGATTCGGGGTGGTGCACCTGGTGGTCGCGAGCTTCGTGGTGAACTGCGCCCAGCAGATGGGCCGATTCGGCCATCTCGACACCGATCTGGTCTACGAGGTCTGCTGGGCGGTCGGGTTCACCGGGGTGTTCCTGGCGATCGCCCGGGTTGCGGTCCGGACGGCCGAACTGCTCGACCGGACCCGCGCCGACGCCCACCGGGTGGCGGCCGAGGCCGCCGCCGCCACGGCGCGGCAGGCCGAACAGGCGCGGTTCGACGCCGTGATCCACGACCGTGCGATCGCGAGTCTGCTCGCGATCGGGGTAGGCCGGCCCGATCCCGCACTCGCCGTGCAGGCGGAGTCGGCCCTCGACGCGATGGACAGGCTCGCGGCCGGGGTGATCGCGACCGGTCCGCCGATGATCACGGCACCTGTCGCATTGCGCCGGATCCGTGCGGCGGCACGTGACTTCGGCGAGGACATCGACATCGACATCGAGTCCGTCACCGCCGACGACACGCGCTATCCGGCCGAGAGCGTCGGCGCCCTGATCGAGGCGATGGGCGAGGCGCTGCGCAATGTGGGCCGGCATGCCGGTGCCGGTGCGTCGTCGGCGGTGCTGTGCCGGGCCGCCGACGACTCGATCAGCATGGCCGTGGTGGACGACGGCGCCGGCTTCGACCCCGAGCGCATCGCCGACGGACGGCTCGGCATCGCGGCCGGCATCCGCGGACGGATGGATGCCGTTCCGGGCGGGTCGTCGGTCCTGCGCAGCAGCGTCGGGCGTGGTACCACGGTCGGATTGCAGTGGGTGCGGCCGTGAGCGCAGGAGACGTGAGCGCAGGAGACGTGAGCGCAGGAGAGATGAACACACACGGATCGGATGCCAGCGGAACCGACACCACCGGGACGGACGGCGGGCCGATGCACACGGGAACGTCGGATACCGGGACACCGGGCACGGGGACACCGGGCACGGGGACACCGGATGTGACGGCGACCGCTGCCGGGGGACGGGGCGGCGTGACCGAGACGGCCGCTGTCGCCGACATCTTCGGTATCCGGTCACCGGCGGTACGCGTGGCGATGGGATTCTTCGGTGTGGTCGCCCTCGCGGTGACGATCCATTCCACCTCGGACGACTCACCGGTGTGGGGGTGGGTCCTGCTCGCGGTGGCCGCGCTGCTGCTGGGGGCCGCCTGCCACGGTGTGATCGCGGTGCGGGCCGATCCGATGCCCGTGGGTCCCGCGGCGTTGATCGCGGCCGCGACACTCCTCGGTGTGGGCGCCGGGCTGGCCCGGATCACCGACGCAGGGGCCGATGTCATGCAGAGCGGTCCGCCGATCGGGGCATCGGTGATCGTGCTCGCCTATCTCGCGGTACGCGGGCGGGTGGTGGCGGCGTGGGCGGTGAGCGCGGCGATCACGGTGGTCGCCGGGGTGTGGGCGGCGATGGTCGGGATGGGTGCGGTCTACGGTGTGCTGCTGACGGTCCCGGGCTACGCCATCATGATCATGGGGTCGTTGTTCGCGCTGATGCTGCGCCCGATGGCGGCCAACATCATCGCGCTGCGGGCCAGCGGGTCCCGCCAGATCGCGACCGAAGCCGCGGTGCGTGCCGCCGAAGATGTTCGACGGCAACAGATCTCCGGTTTCTCGCGGCAGGCGAGACCGCTGCTCGAGGCGGTCGCGGCGCGGCACGAGTTCACCGCCGAGGACGTGGTCCGTGCCCGGCTGGTGGAAGCCTCACTGCGCGACGGGATTCGGGCCCGCGGCCTCGACCGGGCGGAGGTGCGTGATGCGGTGTGGGCGGCACGTGCGGCAGGTGTGACGGTCACGCTGCTCGACGACGGGGGAGTCGACGCCCTGGACGCCACCGACCGCGAGATCGTGCGGGATCGGCTCGTCGCGGCTCTGGTCGCCGAACTCGACGGCCGGACCGACGGCCGGGTGGTGGCACGTATCCTGCCACCGGGCAGGCGGACCGTCGCGGTGATCTCGGTGTCAGGAGAGGGCCGGCGGGAATTCGACGCCCACGGCCGGGACGTCGGATCGGTCAGCTTCCCGAACTGAGGCTGCCGATGAAGCCGATCAGCAGCAGGATGCTCCACAGCAGCGTGATGATGCCGATGACGAGTCCGCTGATCGCCATCCCGCGGTGGGTGGGCTCGGCACCCGGTCCGGCGGGTCCATCGCTGGTGAGTCGCAGGTTGGCGATGGCGAAGTAGATGCCCACGCCACTCAGCACGATGCCGCCCACGCCGAACAGGCAGGAGCCCGGAATGGCGGCGAGCGACAGCACCAGGGCCAGGATCGCATTGCGGCGGGCCGGGGAATTCGACGGCGTCGGTGCCGGCGGTGGCGGATAGGCGCCGGGGGAGTACGGGGCCGGGGAGTACGGGGACGGGGAGTACGGGGACGGGGAGTGGGCCGATGGTGCGGGGGTGTGCTGGGTCTGGGGCGTGTACGGGCGAGCCGAGGTGGGCTGGGCTGCGGCCGATCCGGGGTGCACGCTTGGCCGGAACGGCTGTGGGGTCGACGACTGCCGGAACGGCTGTGGGGTGGATGACTGCCGGAACGGCTGTGGGGTGGACGACTGCCGGAACGGCTGTGGGGTCGGCGAGGGGGCGGGGTGTGCGGTACCCCGGCCGTCGGACGACGGCTGCTTGGTGAGGTCGGGCCGAGGGGGCAGGGTGGCAGCGGACGGGCGGTCCGAGGAGCCCGGGCCGGTCAGTGCGGCGGCGAGGTCGGTCGCGAACGCGGTGCAGGACGGATATCGCCGGCGCGGGTCCTTGTCGAGGGCACGGAAGAGGACCTGGTCGACCTGCGTCGAGAGTTCGGGGCGTCGTGTGGTGATCGGCGGCGGTGGTGACGACAGGTGCCGGCGGATCATGGCCGCGGCATTGCTGCTGTCGAACGGGGTGCTGCCGCTGAGCAGCTGGTAGGCGGTGCAGGCCAGCGAGTACTGGTCGGTGCGGCCGTCGAGGGTCTCCCCGGCGAGTTGCTCGGGCGAGGAGTAGGCGAAGGAGCCGACGGTGAAATTGGTTGCGGTGAGCCGGGTGTCGTCGACCATCGGCCGGGCGATACCGAAGTCGGCCAGCAGCACCCGCCGCCGGCCGCCGGGGCCGGCGGCGTCGGTCAGCAGGATGTTCGCGGGCTTGACGTCGCGGTGCAGCAGCTTCTGGGCGTGCGCGTGGTCGAGTGCGTCGGCCACCGCGGTGACGATCTCCTCGACGTCGGACACCGGGAGTCCTCGCGGATGGGCGAGCAGTGCGTCGGCGGCGTCGCGGCCCTCGACGTAGCGCATGGTGATCCACAACTGGCCGTCGTGTTCGCCGCGGTCGTACACACCGACGATGTTGGGGTGGTCGAGGCCTGCGGCGAGGTCTGCCTCTCGGATGAACCGGCGCCGGAAGTTCTCGTCGGCCGACATCGTCGCCGACAGCACCTTGAGTGCGTCCTGGCGGGGCAGTCGCGGGTGTGCGGCCAGATAGACCTCACCCATCCCGCCGGCGCCGAGCTTGCCGACGATGCGGTATCCCGCGAACTCCTGACCATCCACCAACGTCACGCCGAGAATTCTAGTGGCCGGGGCCGACAGGGTCGGGCGCGGAAACGAATCGGCCCGTCCGGCGGCGACGCCGGACGGGCCGTGATCGGTTGCGGTTCCACGCCCGGAGAGGTGGCCGGCGGGTCTACCCAACCGTCGCGGTGAGCGGTCGTCCACCCCCGCTCACATCAACAACGTTATTGGGCGAGCAGGGATGGGACCAGGGACCAAGGACCCGCCTTGGTGGGACATTCGGTGCCCCGGGGTCGCCGACGTCGCCGGATTTGTCGCCATCGCCGGCCGGGATCAGGATGCGGTGGCGGCCTTGCGGTAGCCGTGCAGCGCCGGATAGAGGCACACCGCCAGGGTGCCGACCGTCCACAGGGTGACCTTGATCAGGTTCTCGGTGAGCGGCCCGCCCGCCGCGAGCGCGCGCATCACCTCGATCGCCGGACTCATCGGCTGGTTGGCGACGATCGGTTCGAGCCACCCCGGGTATTCCGAGGCCGGGGCGAATCCGGTGTTGAAGAACATCAGCACGCTCGACACCAGCGAGAGCAACGGCACCAGGGGGGCGCCGGGGGAGAAGTTCACCGCGAGCGCGAGGACGATCGAGGCAAAGGCGATACCGAAGCCGACGGCGACCGCGTAGATGCCCAGGATCGCCCACGGGTCGGGGTTCATCCGGAAGCCCACGAGCCAGCCGACGACGATGAGCACGGTGGTGGTCAGCACCATGCGGACGATCTCGCAGACCAGCCGGGAGCTCAGATCGGCCGCGCGGTTGATCGGCAGGACGTACAGGCGGGACAGCAGCCCGGACGTGCGTTCCAGGTTGAGCCGGACACCGGCCACCACCGAACCGAACATGGCGCTGACGACGATCACCAGGGGGACGGTGCCGTAGGCCGCGTCCTGGCCGGTGGCCCGTCCGATGGCCTCACCGAGGACCACCTTGAGCATCACCATGGTGAGCACCGGCATCAGGAACACCTGCAGGAAGGTGCTCTTCTCGTGGAAGATCACCCACAGCTGCCGGGCGCTCAGGGCCCGCGTCTGGGCGAACCATGCGGCGAACGACGACTCGGCCGACGCCCCCTGAGCGGTCGGGCCGGTCTCGGGCAGCGTGATGTCGGACATCCGGTTCGTGGTGGTCATCGGTGCACCTTCCGGGTCCCGAGGTAGGTGAGGACGGCGCCGCCGACGATGAGGGCCACGCACCACCACACCGCGGGCGCCACGTAGCTCCAGGTCGCCGTCCCGTCGTCGAAGGCCCGCATGGCCTTGGCGAACTGCGACACCGGCTGGTTGCGTGCGAACGGGGCGATCCAGTCGGGGAACAGGATCGCGGGCATGAATCCGGTCGAGAGCATGCCCAGGATCAGCAGGGGCAGGCCGATCGCCTGGCTGGTGGTCTCGGGGCTGTCGGCGAGCAGTCCGATGGCGTCGGAGAGCACCGCGACGCCGATCCCGACCGTCAGGACCAGCGCGTAGAGCCCGATCGTGCCGCCGAGACCGCCGCCGGGCCGCCAGCCGGTGAGCAGGCTCGCGATCGCCGCACAGACGACCGAGATCACCAGCAGCACGAGGTTGGCGCTGAATCGGGCCAGGATCGGGGCGGCCGACCAGACCGGCATGGTGCGGAAGCGGGTGGTGATCCCGGTGGTGGCGTCCAGGCACGAGCGCATCGCCGCCGACGACGCGACGAAGCCCACCGACTGCAGGGCGATGATCGGCATCAGGAACTTCGCGTAGTCGATGTCGGCGTACTGGGACATGATGCTGCGCAGCGGCACGTAGAACGCGACGGCGAGGAAGGCCGGCGACACGAACGCGAAGATCACCTCGCCGTTGCGCATGATCGAGCCGAGGCCGCGCATCGTGAGCGTCCACCACTGGCGCACGGCCTCGATCCGCGCGCCGTCGCCCCCGGCCTGTTCCCGGGGCAGGGTCAGCTGCGTCATCGGCCGGTCCGGGTGGTGGGCGGTGCCGCGGCGGGCATGGCGTCGGTGTCCGGCTCGGTCCCGGTGGTGACGACGGGGGTGTCGGTGGTCCGGGACACGATCGGCGGGTGCTCGCGTGCCGGGTCGGTGAGGGTCAGGAAGACCTCGTCGAGGGACGGACGTTGCAGCGAGACGTCGGCGAGCCGGATGCGGCCGTCGGTGGCCCGCGCGACGATGGTGACCAGGGTGTCGGCGCCCTCGGTGGTCGGTACCACCAGTGCGGTGTCGGGTGACTGCTCGTCGTCGACGATGTCGCCGAGGACCGACCGGAGCCGGTGGAGGTCGGCCGGGTTGGCCGGGGTGACCAGATAGTGGGCGGAGCCGGTGAGGGCCTTGAGCTCGTCGGCGGTCCCGTCGGCGATCACCTGTCCACGATCGATGACGACGATCCGGTCGGACAGGGCGTCGGCCTCCTCGAGGTACTGCGTGGTGAGCATGATGGTGACCCCCTCCGCGCGCAGGTCCTCGACCAGCGTCCAGACCTCCTGGCGGCTGCGCGGGTCGAGTCCGGTCGTCGGTTCGTCGAGGAAGACCACGTCCGGACGGGTGACCAGACCGCAGGCGATGTCCACTCGCCGGCGCATACCGCCCGAGTAGTCGCCGACGCGGCGATCGGCGGCCTCGGTGAGGCCGAAACCGTCGAGGAGTTCGGTGGCCCGGGCCTTGGCCGCAGACTTCGACAACCCCATCAACCGACCGAACAGCACGAGGTTCGCCCGCCCCGACAGCGCTTCGTCGAGGGCCGCGAACTGACCGGTCAGCATGATCGACCGCCGGACCCCGGACGGGTCGTTCGCGACGTCGTGGCCCGCCACCGTCGCGGTACCACCATCGGGCTTAAGCAGGGTGCAGAGCATGTTCACGATCGTGGTCTTCCCGGCGCCGTTGGGGCCGAGGAGGGCGAGGATCGATCCGCGGGGAACGGAGAAGTCGACACCGGCGACGGCGGTCTTGTCGCCGAATTTCTTCTCCAGGCCGGAGACGGATATCGCGAGATCTGTGCTGTTCGGCGCGGGAATTGCGGTGGAGTGTAGTTCGAGTTGCAAATTATCTAGATCATTCGATCTAGTTAGTTGATCAAATGATCTGTCGAACTGGAATGATTGATCAAATTCGGCCGGGGGATTTTCCGGTGTCGGCCGGTGGCGATGATCGTCGTCGATCCGGCCGGTCGGGGGAGTCGCGGGCGGCGCCGGCCTGGTGTCCGTCGAATGTATGACCGGGGGTGGGCCGGGTATGCCGGTCGTGGGGGTGTCGATGCCGGGTGAATCCGGCAATCCGCCGATGTCAGATCCCGGATCCGCGCTTTCTTCCGGCGGGTTCACGGGAGCACGGTGGCGGGCGTGGCGACCGCCGGCGGCGGTCGGGGGCGGCGGGGCGGGGGTGTCGGAGGCGGCCTGATCGGTGCTCGCGGCGGGGGTCAGGGAGTCCCAGATGCTGGCGGTGTCCGGTGTGTCGAGTGCGATGAGATCGGCTGGGGAGAGTGGATCGCTCAGGGGATCCGGCTTCGGTCCTCGTCCCGCCCCAGAATTCGAGTTACACTGCTGTACAGGCATTTTGTCGCCTGGGTGCGGCTCCGGCGCCTTCTCGGCGCGTGGTTCTCCGTGCCCTGCTGATGTCATCGGCCGGTCGGGATGGGCGCCGTTCGGATGATGACGGGGCGTGGCGGGCAGGGGTGCGAGGCGTGGCGATGCCGACCGCCTGGTGGCTCCCTCTGTCATGCGGTGGTCCCTTCGCAGCTCCGAGGCGGATTCTTTACGAAAGCGAATCCGGCGTCGTCAACGTTACCCATTGTCTGGTTGATCGCGGGTTGACTTGATCGGGTTACAGATCGGTCGGGTAGTCGCCGGCCGGCCGAGTACCCCGATCGCACCCGTCCGGGTATGACGCTACGCGGGAGCCCGTCGTCGGCATTTGCGAGCCTTTGAATGAATATGTCTGAATTGGATCGGGAATAGCCGATCGAGGTCATGTCGGCCTTGTAACGTTTTCGGTGTGCCGATCGACGGCATTGAATGGGTGGCGTCCACCACCCCTGGTGATACGAGGTGATCATTGATGGCAGGAAGAGGGTCCGGCCCGAACGGCTGAGAGGTGTTTCTCCAGGGCGAGGTATCACGGGTATCGAAGATGAGCGAGAGTGGGACATGACCGATCTGATGGCGCAGGCGCAGGCTGCCGAGGTGCGAGAGCGCCGGCTGCTGCCCCTGACCGCCGCACAGCGGGGATTGTGGTTCGCCGAGACGCTCTCGCCCGACTACTCGGTCAACATCGCCCAGTACGTCGACATCCGGCACGAGCCGGGCGGTCTCGACATCGACCTGCTGGTGCAGTGCTGCTACGACGTGGGCAAGCTCGTCGAATCGCCGTACATCCGGCTCGTCGAGGTCGACGGTGTCCCGATGCAGTACGTCGACGTCGACTACGACCAGCGCGTCGACGTCGTCGACCTGCGCGATGCCGACGACCCGGTCGCCACGGCCCAGGACTGGATGCGCCGTGAGTACCGTCGGCCCGTCGATCTGCTGAACGACCAGCTCATCGTGACCACGATGCTGCTCGTCGGCGAGGACCGGACCTTCTGGTACGGCCGCGCTCACCACATCATCGTCGACGGTTACGCCGCGCTCGGGATCGTGCGCCGCACCGTCGACCGGTACAACGCCCTGCGGCGGGGCGACGAGCCCACCGAGAAGGCCCCGGCGGGGATGGCCGAGATCGTCGAGTACGAGGACGCCTACCGCACCAGCGCACGCCGCGTGTCCGACCGCGAACACTGGCTCGAGCGGGTCGCCGACCTCCCCGAGGGCGTGACCCTGGCCCGGCACAAGGTCAAGGCACCGCTGTCGTTCGACAACATCGTCGCCGGTCACGAGCTCGACGCCACCCTGCAGACGCGGATCGACGAGCTGGCCCGCGAGGCCAACAGCTCGATCGCGGTGGTGCTGACCGCCGCCTTCGGCGCATTCCTGGCCAGGATGAGCGATGCCGACGACATCGTGATGAGCCTGCCGGTCACCGGCCGGGCCACCGCCCGCATCCGGACCGCGGGCGGGATGGTGTCCAATGCGCTCCCGGTCCGACTCCGCCGGGTGCGTGAGCAGACCGGGCGCGAGCTGGTCGCCGCCGCCCAGCTCGAGCTCATGGGGGCGCTGCGGCATCAGCGCTACCGCTCCGACGACATCCGGCGCGATGCGGGATTCGACGCCTCGTCGGTCACCTTCGGTCCGACCATCAACATGGTGTTCTTCGACGACGAGGTCGCGATCGACGGCACCACCATGGAGTACCGCATCCTCACCTCGGGAATCCTCGAGGATCTGCTGATCAACCTGTACCAGGCGAGCCCCGGTGCGCCGGTGGTGGTCGACCTCCACGGCAACCCGCATCTGTACTCGTCGACGCAGATGCACGATCACCTCGAGCGGTTCCTGATCTTCGTCGAGCGGTTCGTCGCCGACCTCGATGTCCGGGTCGACGACGTGGACGTCCTGCGGCCGGTCGAGCACACGGCACTGGCAGACCTCGAGACCGGTGGGCCGGGCCCGGTGTTCGCCCCCGACGCCGACCTGCTCGACGGTTTCACCGGCCAGGTGCGCGACCATCCGGACCGCATCGCGATCATCGAGGGCGAGCGGCACTGGACCTACGGTGAGTTCGATCTGCTCCGGCGCGTACTCGCCACATGGATCGCCAGGAACGGCGTCGTGGCAGGCGATCGGGTCGCGGTGGTGTTGCCGCGCGGGATCGACCAGGTCGCGGCCATCTATGCGACCCTGACCCTCGGCGCCGCCTACGTCCCGGTCGATCCGGACCAGCCCGCCGCCCGCCGACGGTCGGTACTGGACACCGCGGCCCCCCGCCTGGTGGTCGACGCCGCCTTCCTCGAGACCGTGTTCGGCGAGGACCCGAGGTTCGACGCCGTCGACCCGCAGGAGGTCGACGCGCCCGACCGGTTCCGCCGGTACCCGTCGGGCCATGCCGCCTATGTCCTGTTCACCTCCGGCTCGACCGGTGTCCCCAAGGGGGTCGAGGTCTCCCACGAGGCGGTGCTGAACCGGCTCGCCTGGGTGCAGGAGCACTTTCCGTTCACCGCCGACGACGCGTTCCTGTACAAGACGCCGACCACCTTCGACGTGTCGGTGCCCGAACTGTTCTGGCCGCTGCAGGTCGGTGCGCGGATGGTCATCGCCCGACCGGGCGGGCATCGGGACCCCGACCATCTGCGGCAGCTCATCGAGTCCGAGTCGATCACGGCCGTGCACTTCGTCCCGTCGATGCTCGAGGTCTTCGTCGACGCGGTCGAGGAGTCCACGGCGCTGGTCCCGCCGACCCTGCGCCGGATCATCACGTCCGGGGAGGCGCTCTCGCCGGCCCTCGCGCAGCGGGTACTCGACCGCGCCGACATCACCCTGATCAACCTGTACGGCCCCACCGAGGCCGCCGTCGACGTCACCGAGTACGTGGTGGAGCGTGACGTCCCGATCATCCCGATCGGGCGCCCCGTGCCGGGCACCGAGTTGCGCGTCCTCGATGCCAACCTGCGCCGGGTTCCGGTGGGTGTGCCCGGCGAGCTCTACCTGTCCGGCGTGCAGCTGGCCCACGGCTACCTCGGCGCCCCCGCACGCACCGCCGAGCGGTTCGTCGCCGACCCGTTCGCGACCGGCCGGCGGATGTACCGTACCGGCGACCTGGCCCGATGGGATGCCGACGGCCGCCTCGACTACCTGGGCCGCACCGACTTCCAGGTCAAGATCCGTGGCCAGCGCGTGGAACCGGGCGAGATCGAGGCCGTCCTGCTCGGCGATCCGTGCATCGACCACGCGGTGGTGGTGGTCCGCGCCGACGGCCCCTCCCCGGCGGTCATCGGCTACGTCAAATGCGCCGGCGCGCCGTCGGATTCGGCGACCCCCCACACCGATTCCCCCGGCACCGATTTCCCCCACACCGATGTCCCCCACACCGAGGCGCTGGTCGACCGGCTGTTGCGGGCCTGCCGCAAACAGCTGCCCTCGCACATGGTCCCCGCATCGATCGTGGTACTCGAGAAGTTCCCCACCACGGTCACCGGCAAGCTCGACCGTACGGCGCTTCCGGCCCCGGCGGCCCGCTCGCACACCTCGGTCTACCAGGCACCCCGCACGGCCGCCGAGGTCGCGGTGGTGCGGCTGCTCGAGGATCTACTCGGAGTCGGTCGGATCAGCTTGTCGGACAACATCTTCGCGCTCGGTGCGGACTCGCTCACCGCGGCCCGGCTGGTCGCCCGGGCACGGTCGGGTCCGGGTCTGGCGATCACGCTGGCCGATGTGTTCGACAGTGCGACCGTCGCCGATCTGGCGAGCACCGCGACACCACGGGGCGCCGACGAGCACCCGCCGCTCACCCCGATGCCGCGGCCGGAACGAATCCCGTTGTCGCACCCGCAGACCCGACTCTGGCTGATCAACCGGATGGACCCGTCCTCGGGCGTCTACAACATGCCCGGTGCCCTGCGGCTCGGTCCCGCCGTCGACACCGCGGCGGTCCGCGCCGCGCTGCGCGACGTCCTCGACCGCCACGAGGCGCTGCGGACGATCTTCCCCGAGGGCTCCGGCGAGCCCCATCAGCTGATCACCCCGACCGCGCAGGTCGACCTCGACGCCGACCAGGTCTTCGCGGTGACCGACGTCGCCCCCGATGCGCTGGCCGCGACGATCGGCGACGCTGCCGCAGCGGGTTTCGATCTCGTCGCCGACCACCCGACCCGGGTCCGGCTGCTGCGGGTCGTCGACGCCGCAGGGACCGTCACCGATCACGTCCTGGTGGTGGTGCTGCACCACATCGTCGGGGACGGGGCGTCGCTGGCGCCGCTGATCGCCGACCTCTCGACGGCCTACGCGGCGCGCTCGGCAGGACATGCGCCGCAGTGGCGGCCGTTGCCGGTCCAGTACGCCGATTACGCACTGTGGCACCGGGATCTGCTCGGTGACATCACCGACGAGCAGTCCCTGCTCCGCCGTCAGCTGACGTTCTGGCAGGACGAGCTCGACGGGCTGCCCGCCTTCGTGTCGCTGCCGACCGACCGCCCGCGTCCGGCCACCGGCAGCGGGCGCGGGGCGCATCTCGACGTCGATCTCGACCTCGAGACGTCGTCGGCGATCCGCGCACTCGCATCCGTCCAGGGGGTCACGACCTTCGCGGTGTTCCAGTCGGCCCTCGCCGCGGTGATGTCGCGGTTCGTGGGCAGCGGCGAGGTCCCCATCGGCACCGCCGTGTCCGGTCGCGACGATCCGCGGCTGGCCGACCTGGTGGGCATGTTCGTCAACACGGTGATCCTGCGTACCACCGTCGACCCCGCCGACACCGTGGGCGGCCTGCTGCGCCGGGCGCACCGGGTCCGCGCTCGTGCACTCGGCAATGCCGACGTCCCGTTCGAACAGGTCGTCACCGCACTCGGCGTGCGCACCTCGCGGTCACACGCCCCGCTGTTCGGCGTCGAGCTGGTGATGCAGGGCGATCACCTCGGTCGCCTGCTCGGCGGCCGTCCGACCGGGGCCCGACCCGCCGGGGACCGCGGACCGGCCGACGCCGTCATCGACGCCCGGGTGCCCGCAGCCAAATACGACCTCTCGGTGCATGTCGCCGACCCCCGCGGCTCCGCTGCGGCCACCCCGATCAGCATCGAGTTCACCTATGCGTCGGACCTTTTCGAGGAAGCGACGATCGCCAGATTCGCCGACGGTCTGATCGCGGTGCTGCGCGGGATGGCGCAGGCCGACGTCGATGCGGTCGGCGTCGCCGACCTGCTCCGGTGCTCGGCCGACGAGCTCGCACCGATCCGCGAATGGTCGCACGGTGCCGCCACCGACATGCCGGCCACCACCCTGCCCGACCTGATCGCCGCGGCCGTCGCCGCAGCCGGCGACCGGCCCGCGCTGATCGCCGGGGACCGCGTCGTCGACTACGCCGAATTCGGTTCCCGCGTCAACGGTCTCGCCCGCGACCTGATCGCCGCGGGGATCGGCCCCGACGACACCGTCGCCGTCGCCATCGACCGGTCGGCCGAACTGCTCGTCGCGATCCACGCGGTGGTCGCCGCCGGTGGCGCCTACCTGCCGGTGGCGGTCGACACGCCGGTCGAACGCGCGCAGTACATGGTGCGCACCGGTGGTGTGCGGCACCTGCTCGTCGCCGCCGGGCACACCCCGGGCTTCGCGGACGCTCTCGGACCGGCGGTGGCGGTGACCCCGGTCGACACCGCGATCCCGATCGAGACCGTCACCGCCCGCGGTGCGGCGCCGGTGACCGACGCGGACCGGCACGCCCCGCTGCGCACCGACGACGCCGCCTACACCCTGTTCACCTCCGGCTCCACCGGCCGGCCCAAGGGCGTGACCGTGAGCCATGCGGCGATCGGCAACCGGCTGCGGTGGATGCAGGACGCCCACCGGCTGACCGCCGACGACGTCGTGCTGCAGAAGACGCCGGTCACCTTCGACGTCTCGCTGTGGGAACTGTTCTGGCCCTTGATGACCGGGTCGACCCTGGTGATCGCCGAACCGAACCGGCACGGCGACCCGTCCTATCTGCGTCAGGTGATCAACCGTCACCGGGTGTCGGTGGTGCACTTCGTGCCGTCGATGCTCTCGGCCTTCCTCGACGCGCTCGACACCGTCGAGTTCGCGTCGATGGAATCGGTGCGGCTGATGTTCACCTCGGGGGAGGCGCTGCCCGCTCGGGTCGCCGCCGCGGTGCTCCGCGGACTCCCGACCACCCGCCTGCACAACCTGTACGGCCCCACCGAGGCGGCCGTGGACGTCACCGCCCACGAGGTGGTGGCGGGTGAGACGGTGGTGCCGATCGGCCGTCCCGTCGCCAACACCACCACCCATGTGCTCGGACCCCGGCTCGAACCGGTCCCGCAGGGTGTGCCCGGCGAGCTGTACCTCGGCGGGGTCCAACTCGCCCGCGGGTACGCCGCACAGGGCGGGCTCACCGCCGAGCGTTTCGTGGCCGATCCGTTCGGTTCGGACGGGGCCCGGCTGTACCGGACCGGCGACCTCGTGCGGTGGAACTCGGCCGGGGAGCTGGAATACCTGGGACGCAACGACTTCCAGGTGAAGCTGCGCGGCCGCCGGCTCGAGCTCGGCGAGATCGAGGCGGCGCTGGTGGCCGTTCCCGGGGTGGTGCACGCCGCGGCGACGGTCGTCGACCTGTCGGCGGGCCAGTCGCTGGTCGCCTACTACGCACCCGATACGACACCACCGGCGACGGTCGCGCGGACACTCGCCGAGCACCTGCCGGACTTCATGGTGCCGACCATCTGGATGCCGCTGCCGGCGATCCCGCTGAACGCGGCGGGCAAGGTCGACCGCAAGGCCCTGCCGGAGCCGGTGATCACCGTCGCGGAGACGGTCGCGCCGAGCACCGACACCGAGCAGATCGTGGCCCGGGTGTACGCGGAGGTCCTCGGTGCCGATCACGTGAGTGTCACCGAGTCGTTCTTCGATCTCGGCGGGAACTCGCTCAGTGCAACCAAACTCGCGGCACGGTTGTCGGCGGAACTCGAATACGACATCACCGTCGCCGCGATCTTCGCCGCCCCGTCGGTGCGGGAGCTGTGTGATCATGCGGCCCGGCTGCACCGGCACCGCCGGCGCCGGCTCGAACCCGCCGACCATGACGGCGTCGCCCCGCTGTCGACGGTGCAGCGCGGGATGTGGCTGATCAACCATGCCGACCCGGACTCGCCGGCCTACAACGTCGCGATGGCCCTGCACCTGTCGGGAGCGCTCGACCGGGACGCGATCTCGGCCGCGGTCGAGGACGTGATCGCCCGGCACCATGCCCTGCGCACCCACTATCCGATGGTCGACGGCGACCCGATCCAGACGGTGCTCGACACCGCCACCGCGCTCGAGCGGATCGAGCGACGGATGGACGAGCAGGGTCACGGCGACCCGGCCGCGGCGATCGCGGCCTTCACCGGCCGGGGATTCGACGTCACCGCGTCACCGCCGGTGCGGGTCCTGTTGCTGGCCACCGGCTCCGACGAGCACGTGCTGGTCGCGGTGGTCCACCACATCGCCGCCGACGGCATCTCGATGGGTCCGCTGGCCCGAGATCTCATGTCGGCCTACGCATCACGTGTCGGGGGAGTGCCGCCGAACTGGTCGGACATGCCCGTCGACTACCTCGACTTCACCCTGTGGCAGCAGGAGATCCTCGCCGGCACCGACGACGACGGGAACTCCGAGGCCCAGCGTCAGCTGGCCTACTGGACCCAGCGGCTCGCCGGCACCCCGGCCCGGCTGGAACTGCCCACCGACCGGCCGCGGCCCCGCACCCCGAGCTTCACCGGCGGTGCGGTCGACTTCGATCTCGACCCGGACCTGGTGGCCGGCCTCGAGGTGGTGGCGCGCGGGCACAATGCGACGCTGTTCATGGTGATGCAGGCCGCCTTCGCGCTGTTGCTGAGCCGGTTGACCACGCAGCGCGACATCGTCATCGGCACCCCGCACGCCGGCCGGGGCGAGGCCGAACTCGATGACGTCGTCGGCATGTTCGTCAACACCCTCGCCCTGCGTACCCAGATCCGTGACGACGAGAAGTTCGCCGAGATGCTGCACCGGGTGCGCGAGGACGATCTGGCCGACATGGCCTGTGCGGACATCGCTTTCGACACAATCGCCGATGCGGTGCTGACCTCGAGGCCGACCAGTCACAATCCGATCTACCAGGTCATGTTCGCCTTCCAGAACTTCACCTTCCCCACGGTGACCCTCGACGGCCTGACGGTCACGCCGCTGTCGGAGGAACTGACCGCGGCGAAGGTGGACCTGCAGCTGACGCTCTACCCACCGCAACCGGCCCCCCGTGCGGTGCAGGACGAGATCCCCCAGGAGGAACCGGCGATGAAGGCCCAGATGATCTATGCGGCCGATCTCTTCCGCCGCGAGACCGTCGAGCTCTACACCCGCCGCTACCTCCGGGTGCTCGAGGACATCGCCGAGAACCCGCAGGTCCTCGTCGGCGACATCTCGGTGACCACCGCCGAGGAGGACGCCGCAGCGGGCGAGGGGTCCGACGACATCGCCGCGCTGCCACTGCCGCAACTGGTCGACCTCGCCGCCCAGGTGGCGCCCGAGTCCGGTGCCGTCGGCCGCGACGCCGTCCCGGTCACGTTCACCGCGATCGCGGCGATGACCACCGCGATGGCGGCGGTGCTGCCGGACCGGGATTCGGCGCTGACCACCGCGCTGATGAGTTTGATCCCGACGCTCGCCGCCGATGGACCGGCGGCGCTCGGCGAGGTGCTCGAAGCCATCCGGTCCACCGCGACGGAGGTCGTCGCCGGCGGGAACCGTACACAGGTGAGGGAAGGAACGACTCAGACGTGACCGATGTCGATGCAGGAGCCACGGACATCTCTCGTGCCTGGGGCTCCCAGGCTACGACTCTTCACCTGATCGCCTTCGCCGCCGCGGCATCACCCGACACGGTTGCGGTGCAGGCGCCGTCGGGACCGGTCACGTTCGGCCGGCTGCACACCCAGGTCTCGGTGACCGCCGGGGTCCTCGCCGCCCAGGGACTCGACGACGCCGCGGCGGTGGGTGCCGCCCTGGCCGGTCTGCTCCCGACGGCCGGTCTCGAGCCCGCCCGCATCGCGGCGGCGACCCGGGAGGCGATCGCCGACATCCGCGCGCGCGCAGCCCGTCTCGCCGGAACCGACGATCTGTGTTCGCTGCCGGGCCTGTTCCGGTCGAGCGTCGCCCGCTTCGGTGATCGGGTGGCCGTCACCGACCTGTCGGGACGCAGCCTGACCTACCGGGAACTCGACGAGCGGTCGGCCGAACTCGCCGGGGCCCTGCTCGCCGCCGGCGCCGGGCCCGAGACGCTGATCGGCGTCGCCGTCGGCCGCACCACCGACCTGGTCGTCGCCCTGCTCGGGGTCCTGCGCTCCGGCGCAGGCTATCTGCCGCTGGACCGATCGCAGCCGATCGCCCGCATCCGCACCATCGTCGACGACGCGGCACCGCTGCTCGTGCTGACCGACACCGACTGGGCCGACGGCGGAGAAGATCTCGGTGTGCGGCTGACCACCGTCGGCCGCCTCGTCGGCGACGAGCAGGCGGCGGGGCCGGCCGCGACCGCCGAGTGGCGCGCCCCGGCGATCGACGACCGCACACCCGCCTACGTCATCTACACCTCCGGATCGACCGGCACACCCAAGGGCGTGGTGGTCACCCACGCCGATGTGGTCGCGCTGATGGCCGCCGCCGCAACCGAATTCGACTTCTCCCACACCGACGTGTGGACCATGTTCCACTCCTATTCCTTCGACTTCTCGGTGTGGGAACTGTGGGGACCGCTGCTGACCGGCGCCCGACTGCTGATCCTGGGCGAGGACGTCACCCGCGACCCCCGGCGATGCCTGGAGGTGCTTGCCGAACAGCACGTCACCGTACTCAGCCAGACACCGTCGGCGTTCTATCAGCTCGGTGACGCCCGCCGCCGCAACCCGGTCCCGCTGGACCTGCGCTACATCGTGTTCGGCGGCGAGGCATTGAGTTTCGAGCAGGTCCGCCGCTGGTACGACACCGAACCCGCGGGTGAGGCCGTGCTGGTCAACATGTACGGCATCACCGAGACCACCGTGCACGTCTCGCACCGTGCGCTCGACCCGGCGGTCGTCACCGCCGAGGACGCGTCGTTCATCGGCCATCCGCTGCCGTCGCTGCGCCTGCACCTCCTGGACTCGCGACTGCGGCCGGTACCGACCGGAGTCGTCGGCGAGATGTATGTCGCGGGTTCACAACTCGCACGCGGATACCTCGACCGCCACGGGCTCACCGCCGGCCGGTTCGTGGCCGACCCGTTCGCCGCGGACGGATCACGGATGTATCGCACCGGCGACCTCGCGCGCCGCGTGGGCGACGACATCGAGTACCTCGGGCGGGGAGACGCCCAGGTGCAGTTGCGTGGCTTCCGGATCGAGTACGGCGAGATCGAGGCCGCGATGCTCCGCGTCAGCGGGGTCGTGGCCGCGGCGGCGGCCGTCGTCGACCAGCAGGATCGGGGCGGCCTGCTCGCCGGATATGTGGTCGCCGCCGAGGGCGCCGACGTCGACGGTGCCGAGGTGCGCCGCTTCGTCGCGCGTGCGGTACCCGAGTACATGGTCCCCGACGTCGTCACGGTGATCGATCGGCTGCCCCTGACCGGCAACGGCAAACTCGACCGACAGGCGTTGCCGCGCCCGGTGATCGGGTCGTCGGGTGAGTCGGTCGAGCCGGCCACCGACACCGAACGCCGGCTGGCGGTGATCTTCGCCGACGTGCTGGGTCTCGACCGCGTCGGCGTCACCGAGTCCATCTTCGACATCGGCGGCAACTCCCTGCTCGCCGCACGGATCGTGGGACGCGCCACCGAGGAACTCGGCGTCGACCTCACCGTCCGTGATCTGTTCGAGGCGCCGAGTGTGCGCGAGCTGGCCGAGCGGTCGGCCGAGAGCGGTGCGGCGCTGCCGCCGATCGTCGCCGGTGACCGGCCCGAACGCATCCCGCTGTCGCTGGCGCAGCAACGGATGTGGTTCCTCAACCGCCTCGACCCCACCGCACCCACCTACAACGTCCCGGCCATCCTGGAGCTGACCGGCGATCTCGACGTCGCGGCCCTGCGGCGGGCGCTGGCCGACGTGATCACCCGACACGAGGTCCTGCGCACCACCTATCCGTCGGTCGACGGGGTGGCCCACCAGCATGTCCACGGGGTCGACGAGATCGCCTCCGCGATGGACTGGGCGGCCGTCGGCGACGATGCCGCGCTGCGTGCCGCGGCGACCACGGGTTTCGACGTCACCGCACAATGGCCGGTGCGCGTGCGTCTCCTGCGGCGGTCCGCATCCGAACACGTGGTGGCATTGGTGTTGCACCACATCGCCTGCGACGGCGAGTCGCTGCAGCCGCTGGTCGCCGATCTGCTGACCGCCTATCGCGCCCGGATCAGCGGCGCAGAACCCGATCTCGTCCCGCTCGCGGTGCAGGTGGCCGACCACGCCGTCTGGCAGCAGCAGGTCCTCGGCGACACCGCCGACCCCGATTCGCCGATCGGTGCGCAGCTGTCCTACTGGGCCGACCGGCTCGACGGCGTCGCCGAGGTCATCGAGATCCCCACCGACCGTCCCCGGCCGGCGGTTGCCTCGCACCGCGGAGCACGTGTGGAATTCACCGTGCCGCAGTCGGTCTCGGAGCGCGCCGAGCGACTGGCGCGCACTCATGACGCCTCGGGTTTCATGGTCGCCCATGCCGCCCTCGCCGTCCTGCTGGCACGGTTGTCGGCGTCCACCGACATCGTCGTCGGCACCCCGATCGCCGGACGCGGCCAGTCGGTGCTCGACCCGGTGGTCGGCATGTTCGTCAACACTCTGGCCCTGCGCACCGACGTTCGCCCAGATATTTTGTTTGCCGAACTCATCAGTGCCACACGCGATGTCGACCTCGCCGCGCTCGCCAACGCCGACGTCCCGTTCGAGGCGGTGGTGGACCGGGTCGATCCCATCCGCTCGGCGGCATTCGCCCCGCTCGCCCAGGTGTGGCTGGCCTTCGACCAGTCCGCCACAACAGATCTCACCACGGTGACACTCGAGGTCGGCGACGTCGGCGGCTTGCGGATCCGGGCCGCCGAACCCGACGACCTGCCCAGCAAGGTGGACCTCACGCTGGGTATCGCGGTGGGGGAGAACCGATGGCGGGGAACGATCGGCTATGCCACCGACCTGTTCGACGAGGCGACCGCGCGGCAGTTCGGTGAGCGGTTCGTCCGGGTGCTCGACGCCCTGACCGCCCATCCCGAGCTGCCGGTGGGTGCCGCCGACATCCTGTCCGCCGCCGAGCACGACGCACTGGAGGCCGCCGCGGCCGGTCCGCGGCCCACCCTGCCCGAATTCGATGTCCCCCGGTCGGATGTGACCGAGCTGATCGGTGCCGGTCTGCGAGACGGTGATCCGGGGCGGACCGTCGTGACCGCCGCGGGCCGCACCCTCACCGCCGCCGGGTTCGGTGCGCGGGTGGCCGCCCTGGCCCATCGGCTGATCGCCGCCGGTATCGGTCCGGATGATGCGGTGGGCGTGTGTATCCCGCGGTCGCCGGAACTGCTCGTGGCGATCCATGCGGTGGTGTGTGCCGGTGGTGCCTATGTGCCGATGGACCCCGACGCCCCGGCCGCCCGGATCGCCCACATGGTGGCCGCCACCGGCGCGGGACACATCCTGGTGGGCCCCGACGGTGCGCCGCCGGCCGTGCGCGCCCTGGTCGGCGATGTCCCGGGGACGCGGGTGCTCTCCGTAGACCCCGAGACCCCGATCGCCCCCGACATGGCGCTGCCGACCGCGGCGGAGCGGCGCGGGACGATCCGCCCCGACACCGCCGCCTACATCCTGTTCACCTCCGGCTCCACCGGTCAGCCCAAGGGCGTCACCGTCAGCCACCGGTCGCTGGCCAACCTGCTCAGCTGGTTCGGCACCCTGAGTGACGATCCGCGCACCGAACGCGTCCTGGTCAAGACCCCGGCCACCTTCGACGCCTCGGTGTGGGAGCTGTTCTGGCCCGTGATCTCCGGTGCCACCGCGGTTCTCGCCGGACCCGATGCCCATCGCGACCCCCGCGCGCTGCGTGCGGTGATAGCTGCCGAGCAGGTCACGATGGCCCAGTTCGTCCCGTCGATGCTGGCGGTCTTCCTCGACGACGCGGTGGCACAGTCGGATCCCGATGGCATGTCCTCGATCCGTACCGTGTTCACCGGCGGCGAACTCCTCGCCCCGGCCGTGGCACGACGTGCGCTGGACACGATCCCCGGCGCACGCCTGATCGACCAGTACGGGCCCACCGAGGCCACCGTCGACGCCACGATCGCCGAGGTCGCCTCGGACACAACCCATCCGGGTATCGGCCGCCCGGTCGCCGGTATCACCGCTCGGGTCCTCGACACCTACCTGCATCCGGTCCCGGTCGGCGTCACCGGTGAGCTCTATCTCGGTGGCGTACAGGTCGCCCGCGGCTATGCCGGGCAGCCGGGACTCACCGCCGAGCGATTCGTCGCCGATCCCTTCGGTACCGATCCCTTCGGTACCGATTCCGCGGGAGATTCCGGCGGGCGCCTCTATCGCACCGGCGATCTCGTCCGGCGACGCGCCGACGGATCGCTGGAGTACGTCGGGCGCAGCGACTTCCAGGTCAAACTCCACGGCCAGCGGATCGAGCTCGAAGAGGTCGAGTCCGTCCTGGCCGGTGCCCCCGGGGTGGCGGCGGTGGCCGCGGCCGTGGTGGCCGGTCCGGCCGGTGACGTGCTGGTCGCGCACGTGGCCGGCGTCGCCGGTGGCGCGGTGGACGTGGACTCCCTGCGGTCCTTCGCCGCCGAGAACCTCGTCGAGTTCCTCCGCCCGTCGATCTGGCAGCTCCAGGACAGCCTGCCCCGCAACGCCTCGGGCAAGGTCGACCGCTCCGCGCTACCCGCACCGGAGTTCACCGTCGACGACGTCGTGGCACCGGCGAGTACCGCGGAGCAGGCTGTCGAGGCGGTGGTCGCATCGGTGCTCGGGGTGGCGCAGGTGTCCGTGACCGCCTCGTTCTTCGATCTCGGCGGCAACTCGCTGGCCGCCACCCGGGTCGCCGCGCGGACCGCGGCCGCCCTCGGCGTGGACGTGTCCGTCCGCGACGTCTTCGATGCGCCGTCGGTGCGGGAACTGGTCGCCCTCGTCGCATCCCGAGGGGCGGGTCTGCCCCCGGTGCGGCGCGTCGACCCGCGCCCGGCGCAGGTGCCACTGTCGTTCGCGCAGCGCCGGATCTGGTTCATCAACCAGTTCGACACCTCGTCACCGGCCTACAACCTGCCGATCGGCCTGCGGCTGCGTGGTGCGGTCGATCTCGATGCCCTGCGCCAGGCGGTCGGCGATGTCGTCGAGCGCCACGAGGTGCTGCGCACCACCTTCCCGTCGGTCGACGGGCGTCCGGTGCAGCAGATCACCGATCCCGCCACCGCCCGCGCCCGGCTCGACTGGGCGGTCGTCGACGACGTCGACGCCCTGCATGCCTCGGCAGCCACCGGTTTCGACGTCGCCACCACACACCCGCTGCGCGTGCGGGTCGCGCCGGTCGCCGATCCCGGGTCGGGAGACCGAAAGCCCGACGACCGGGAGTGCGTACTCCTGCTGGTGATCCACCACATCGCCGGTGACGGCCAGTCGATGCGGCCGCTCGTGACCGACATGGTCGGCGCCTACCACGCGCGGGCCAGGGGAGTGGCTCCCGAGTTCACCGACCTGCCACTGCAATTCGCCGACCACGCGCTGTGGCAGCACGAGGTGCTCGGCGCCCCGGACGATCCGGCATCGCTCGTTGCGGCACAACTGGACTTCTGGCGTGCGAGTCTGGCCGGGCTGCCCGACCTGCTGCCCCTGCCCACCGACCGTCGCCGCCCGCCGGTCGCCTCACAGCGCGGCGCCGAGGCACACTTCGCCATCCCCGCGGAGGTGGGTGCACTCGTGCGCGGTGTCGCGGCCGCGCACGGGGTCACCGAGTTCATGGTGATCCACGCCGCGCTCGCGGTGTTCCTGTCGCGGATGAGTGCCACCGACGACATCGCCATCGGCACCCCGATCGCCGGACGCGGTCAGGCCGAACTCGACGATCTCGTCGGTATGTTCGTCAACACCTTGGTGCTGCGCACCGTCGTGGACCCGGCTGCGACGTTCGCCGGGCTGCTCGGCTCGGTCCGCAGCACCGATCTCGATGCGTTCGCCCACGCCGACGTCACCTTCGAGGCCGTCGTCGACGCCCTCGACCCGACGCGGTCGGAGGCATTCGCGCCGCTGACCCAGGTCCTGCTGACCTACCAGCCGGAGCCGCCGGACGTCGACACCGTCGCCGCCCGCCTCGACGGGCTGGAGGTGGAGATCCTCGACATCGAGGAGACCACCGCCAAGGTCGACCTGACGATCGGGATCGGCGCCGCACCCGACGGGCCGTGGTCCGGTGTGGTCAACTATGCGACCGATCTCTTCACCGCCGACGGGATCTCGGTGCTGTGCAACCGCTTCGTCATGGTGCTCGGTGAGCTCGTGGCCGCGCCGGAGCGCGCGGTCGGCGATGTCGCGGTGACCACCGCCGGCGAGACCCCGGCACTGACCCCGGTGGGCGGTCGTGCGGGTACCGATCCGGTCCTGCTCGCCGACATCTTCACCGACGCCGCGCGACGGCACCCCGATCATCCGGCCGTCACCGACGCATCCGGCACGCTCTCCTATCGTGAGCTCGACGAGGCGTCGAATGCGCTGGCGCGCATGCTGATCGACCGTGGCGCGGGACCAGAGAGCCTGGTCGCCCTCGGCATCGGCCGGTCGACGACGCTGATGACCGCGATCTGGGCGGTCGCCAAGACCGGTGCCGGGTACGTGCCGATCGACCCCGACTATCCGGCCGACCGTGTCGCGTCGATGATCGAGGACTCGGGTGCGGCGATCGGCCTCACCGTGTCCGCGGCAGGCGAGCTTCCCGGACACGACATCGACTGGATCACCCTGGATTCCGATCCGGTGACCGCAGAGGTCGCCACCCGGTCGAGGGCGCCGATCACCGACGCCGACCGCCTCGGTTCGGTCGGCATCGACTCACTCGCCTACGTCATCTACACCTCCGGCTCCACCGGCCGCCCGAAGGGCGTGGCCGTGACCCATCGGGGGCTGCTCAACTTCGCCACCGAGGAGATCCGGCGGGCGGACTCGGCCACCGGAGCCCGGGTCCTCGGCTTCGCGTCCCCGAGCTTCGACGCCTCGGTACTCGAATACCTCCTCGCCTTCGTCGGCGGCGGCACACTGATCTACCGGGCCGCCGACGTCGTCGTCGGCCATGACCTCGCGGAGTTCATCGGGGCCCGACGGATCACCCACACCTTCCTGACCCCCACCGTCCTCGCCTCGCTCGACCCCGCGACCCTGACCACCCTGCGCACCGTCTACGCCGGCGGCGAGGCCGTCCCGGACTCCCTCGTCGAGGCCTGGGCGCCCCACATCCGCATCCAGAACCTGTACGGCCCCACCGAGACCACCATCGGCATCACCATCGGCGCACCCCTGCGGTCCGGTGCCCCGGTCACCCTCGGCGGACCACTGGACGGCGTGGGACTGACGATCCTCGATTCCCGACTGCACCCGGTACCGGTGGGTGTGCTCGGCGAGCTGTACGTGACGGGACTGCCGCTGTCCCGCGGCTACCTCGCCCGGCCGGGTCTCACCGCGGAGCGATTCGTCGCCACACCGTTCGGGGCGCCCGGCGAACGGATGTACCGCACCGGTGACGTGGTGCGCTGGGTGCGCGATGCCGACGGCGACCTGACCGTCGCCTACGGTGGCCGCAGCGACGACCAGATCAAGTTGCGCGGGTTGCGGATCGAGCTCGGCGAGATCGAGAGCATCCTCGCCCGCCACGACGCGGTCGAGACCGCCGTCGTGGTCGGCATCACCGCCGAGGGTGCCGTCGCCGACAGCGGCGAGTCCGTGGTCGCCGCGCTCGCCGCCTATGTGGTGGCACCCCGGGGAACCGATGTCACCGATCTGCGCGGACATCTCGAACGCGACCTGCCGGTGTTCATGGTGCCGTCGAGTTTCACCGTGCTCGAAGCCCTTCCGCTCACCCCGGTCGGCAAACTCGATCGCCGCGCACTGCCGCGTCCGGTCCTCGACCTCGGTGAGGGGTACGTGGCGCCGGCCGGACGGATCGAGCAGACCCTCGCCGGGATCGTCGCCGGTCTGCTCGGCCTGGACCGGGTCGGGGCCACCGACTCGTTCTTCGCCCTCGGCGGCGACTCGATCATGTCGATCCAGTTCGCGTCGGCGGCGCGCTCGGCAGGCGTCGATCTCACCCCGCGTCAGGTGTTCGAGCATCGCACGATCCGGTCGATCGCGGTGGCCGTCGCGCGTGCGGACAACCTCCTCGACACCGTCGCAGAACCCGCCACCGACGCTCCGGTTCCGTTGCCGCCCATCGTGTCCTGGATGCTCGAGCATTCCGACACCCCGGACGACCACGCCGACTTCTCCCAGTCGATGGTGCTCGTCGCACCCGACGGACTCACCGGCGACGACCTCGCCCGCACGCTGTCGGCGGTCGTCACCGCACACCCCATGATGTCGGCGGCGCTGCTGGACACCCACCCCCACGAGACCACCGGGGTGGCCACCCCGGTGCTGGTGCCCGGACGTCGGTTCGACGCCGGCCACGCCGTCACCACCGTCGACGTGGCGGCCGCCGTCGCCGACGCCGGGTTCGCCACCGCGGTCGTCGCCGCCTTCCGGACGGCCTCGGCCGCACTCGACCCGACCACGGGCCGGCTCGTGTCGGCGGTGCTGGTGCGCGGTACCGACGGTGCCCGAATCGTTCTGGTGATCCACCACATCGGCATCGATGCCGTGTCGTGGCGGACCGTCATCACCGACCTGGTCACCGTCTGGGCGGGCGGGCCGGGCACCGAACCGGCCGGCGAGGTGACCTCCGCGCGCGCCTGGACCGCCGCACTCGCCGAACGCGTCGGAGACCGCACGGCGGAACTGGGGTACTGGCTGGACCGCACCCCGCAGTCGCCCACCGACCTCGGTGCGCGACCGGACCGGCGACGCGACCGGATGAACACGCTGCGTCCGGTGGTGCGACGCGTGGCCACCGAGATCACCGAACCCCTGCTCGGCACCGTCCCCGCCGCATTCGGCGGCACCGTCAACGATGCACTGCTCGCCGCCCTCGGCCGCGCGGTCCGGTCCTGGCAGGCCGCACACGGCATCCCCGACCGCCGCCCGGTGTCGGTGCTGGTGGAGCGCCACGGCCGCGAAGAGGGTGTCCTCGAACAGGGGACGCATCCGGTCCGGGCCGACCTCGCCCGCACCGTCGGCTGGTTCACCACCGTCGCCCCGGTACGCCTGCCCGTCACCGACGATGTGGCCCACACGGTGAAGGCGGTCAAGGAAGAACTCGCCGGAACACCCGACGCCGGAATCGGATTCGGCCTCCTGCGTCACCTCGCCGACACCGAGCTCACCGGTCGCCCGCTGCCGTCGATCGCGTTCAACTACCTCGGAAACGTGGCGGGCACCCCGGCCGCGACCACCGGCGCGGACGGCGCCCAGCCGGCCACCGGCCCGTTCCTGCCCGACCCGACGGCACCCCGACTCCCGGCCACCGCCACCGGCGCGATGGCATCGACCGGCCTGACCGTCACCGTCGGAACCGTGATGGGTGCCGCGGGCCGCGAGTTCAGTGCCGAGTTCGCCGCACCCGCCGGGATGCTCGACGACACACTCGTGTCCGACCTCGCCGACCGGTGGTCGGCGGAGCTGGCCACGATCGTCGCCTACGTCGAGGAGGTCGGCGATCCCGGTCTGTCGCCGTCGGACGTCGTGGGCGTCACGGTGTCCCAACCGGATCTGGACGATCTGGCGGCACGGTACCCGGGTGCGGCGGTGTGGTCGTTGTCGCCGTTGCAGCGCGGCCTGTACTTCCAGTCGGAGCTGGCGGCCGGCGGACGCGCCACCGGTGCCGTGGATGTCTATGTGGCACAAGCGGTCCTGTCGTTCACCGGTGCGGTGGACGTGGTGCGGTTGCACGCCGCGGCACAGGAACTGCTCGCCGCCCACCGGGCGCTGCGGTCGGGGTATGTGCGCACCGGTTCCGGTGCGGTCGTCGCGGTGGTGCCGGAGGCGGTGGAGGTTCCGTGGCAACTGATCGAACTCGACACGCCCGCCACCGAACTCGACACCACCGATCTCGACTCCACCGATCTCGATGCGACGGTCGCCGGGCTGGCGACGGCACAGCGGGTCGAGCCGTTCGATCTGAGCGCGCCGCCGCTGATCCGGTTCGCCGTCGTCCGCGCGGGTGACCGGACCCGGCTGGTGGTGACCAGCCACCACATCCTGCTCGACGGGTGGTCGTCACCGCTGATGCTGGCGGACCTGATGGCGCTGTACGCGACCGGGCAGACCTACACCGGAACCCTCGGTGCCGGCCGCGGAGGCGGGGCCGGTGGCGACTACGCCGACTTCCTGTCCCATGTGGCGCGGTCGGACACCGCGGCCGGTCTGACCGCATGGCGGGAGGTGCTCGCCCCGGTCGAGGCGCCGACGCTGGTCGCCCCGGGACACGAGGCGACCCTCGACGAGCTGCCGCGCGATCATCTCCGGAGCCTCACACCGGAGCTGACCGCATCGATCGAGGCCACCGCCCGCGAACAGGGCGTGACGGTGTCGACGGTGCTGCAGTTCGCGTGGGCGGTGCTGCTGTCCCGGGTGACCGGTCGGCGGGTGGTGTCCTTCGGCGAGACGGTCTCGGGCCGACCGGCCGATCTCGACGGTGTCGAGTCAATGGTGGGGCTGTTCATCAACACCCTGCCGTCGGTGGTCGACGTCGACCCGGCGGCGTCGGCGGCGCAGGTGCTCGCCGCGATGCAGACGGCCAAGGTGTCGGTACTCGACCACCAGCAGATCCCGCTGCCGGAACTGATGGCGGCGGCCGGACACGGGCAGTTGTTCGACACGCTGGCGGTGCACGAGTCGTACCCGGTGAACACCGACTCGCTCGCCTCGGCGGCCGTGGGCGGACTGCAGATCGGTGAGATCACCGCCACCGATGCGACGCACTACCCGCTGTCGATGGTCACCGGCATGGCCGGTGACCACCTCGAGGTGAAGCTGAAGTACCTGCCCGCGGCCTTCGGAGACCGCCAGGTCGAGGTGTTCACCGATGCGCTGGTCCGCATCCTCGAGACCGTGGTCGCGGCTCCCGATGCGCCGACCGCCGCGATCGCCCTCGCCGACCCGCAACGGTACCGGCGGTCACTGCGCACCCCGGTGACCGACACCGTGAACTCCGGTGCATCCCTGGTGGATCTGTTCACCCGGTCGCCGGCCGCAGGGACCACCGCGATCGCCGTCTCCGACGGTGTTCGCAGCCTCACCCACACCGAGCTCGACCGGCGATCGTCGGCCGTCGCCGACGCGCTCACCGTCCGTGGCGTCCGGCCCGGTGATCTCGTCGCCGTCGCCCCGGCCCGCACCGTCGATCTGGTGGTCGCGATCCTCGGCGTGCTGAAGGCCGGCGCAGCCTATCTGCCGCTGGACATGACCAATCCGCCGGAACGGCTGGCCTACATCCTCTCCGATGCGGCACCGCGGATGGTCCTGACCGACGCCTCGACCGCAGATGCCGAGCTGTGGACCCGGGTACCCGATGCCGTCACCGTCGCACGGATCGCCGATCTCGAGGCCGAGACCGAAACCGGCGCCACGGCAACGCTTCCCGCACGAACGATCCCCGCCGACGGTCGGGCATACGTCATCTACACCTCCGGTTCCACCGGCCGCCCCAAGGGCGTCGAGGTGACCCACCGTGATGTGGTGACCCTGATGGACACCGCCGCAGGCGACTTCGACTTCCGTGCCGACGACGTGTGGACGCTGTTCCACTCGTATGCCTTCGACTTCTCGGTCTGGGAACTGTGGGGACCGTTGTCCACCGGCGCCCGGATGGTGCTGGTCGACCGGGACCTCGCGCGCGATCCGGCACTGTTCCTCGATCTCCTCGACCGCGAACGGGTGACGGTGCTCAGCCAGACCCCGTCGGCGTTCTACCAGCTCGCCGACGCACGCCGGCGCGATCCGCGGCCGCTGCCGCTGCGCTATGTGGTGTTCGGCGGCGAACAGCTCGGCTTCGACCACGTCCGACGCTGGTTCGACGACAACCCGTCCGACACCGCCGTCCTGGTGAACATGTACGGCATCACCGAGACCACCGTGCACGTCAGCTTCCGCGAACTCGATCCGGCCACGGTGTCGGCCGGCGACGCGAGCTTCATCGGGCGTCCGCTGGCATCGCTCGGCATCCACCTCCTCGATACCCGGCTGAACCCGGTCCCCGAGGGCGTGATCGGCGAGATGTACGTCACCGGTGGGCAACTCGCACAGGGCTACCTCGGCCGCAGCGACCTCACCGCCACCCGGTTCGTCGCCGCACCGTTCGGTACCGGCGAACGCATGTACCGCACCGGCGATCTCGCCCGGCGCATCGGCGACGACATCGAGTACCTCGGCCGCGCCGACGCCCAGATCCAGTTGCGGGGCTACCGGATCGAATACGGCGAGGTGGAGTCGGCGCTGCTGTCGGCACCCGGTGTCGCCGCGGCCGCCGCAGCGGTCGTCACCCTGCCCGAGCGCGGCGACGTCCTGGTCGGCTATGTCGTGGCCGAACCCGGCTCTGCTGCTGCCGAACCCGGCTCGGCCGCGGACCGGGCAGAACCTCTCGACGCCCAGGAGATCCGCCGATCGGCGGCCGCCCATGTGCCGGGATACATGGTGCCCGACCTCGTCGTCACCGTGGACGCCCTGCCGTTGACCGCCAACGGCAAACTCGATCGTGGCGCGCTCCCCACGCCGGGATCGGGCTCGGCCGCAACCGAGTTCGTCGAGCCCGGGACCGCCGCGGAGCAGGCGGTGGCCGCGGTCTTCGCCGAGGTCCTCGGCGTGGAACGGGTCGGTGCCACCGACTCCTTCTTCGACCTCGGCGGCAACTCGCTGTCGGCCACCCGGGTGGCCGCACGCACCGCCGAGGCACTCGGCGTGGACGTCTCGGTGCGCGACCTGTTCGAGGCGCCGTCGGTGCGCGCGCTGGCCGAGACACTCGGCGGCCGGGGCGATGCACTCGCCCCCATCGTCGCGGTATCGCCTCGACCGCAGCAGATCCCGCTGACCTTCGCACAGCAGCGCATGTGGTTCCTCAACCGGTTCGACCCGATGGCGGCCACCTACAACATCCCTGCCGTGCTGCGCCTGACCGGTGCCGTGGACCTCGACGCCCTGCGGGCGGCGGTGGTCGACGTCGTCACCCGGCACGAGATCCTGCGCACCACCTTCCCCGCCGTGGACGGGGTCGCATGCCAGTACATCCACCCGGCCGGCGAGATCTCCGAGCGCCTGGACTGGCAGGTGGTCGACTCGCCCGCCGAGATCGAGACGGCCGTCGCCGCCGGATTCGACGTCACCGCCGATCCGGCGTTGCGGGTGCGCGTCGCGGTACTCGGCGACGACGAGTACGTGCTGGCCCTCGTGGTGCATCACATCCTCGCCGACGGCGAGTCGATGGCACCGCTGATCACCGACCTCGTCACCGCCTATGCCGCCCGGAAGGACGGGCGCACACCACGATTCGAGCCGCTGGCGGTGCAGGTGGCCGACGTCGCGATCTGGCAGCATTCGACGCTGGGCGATCCCGCCGACGCCACCTCGGTGCTCGGCCGGCAGCTCGACCACTGGGCGCGGCAGCTCGACGGGCTGCCCGACGTCCTCGAACTCCCCGCCGACCGGCCTCGACCGGCGCTCGCCTCACACCGCGGTGGTCGTGCCGAGACCCGGATCCCGGCCGAGGTGGGCAGGGGAGTCGTCGAGTTGGCCCACGAGCGGGGTGTCACCCCGTTCATGGTGGTCCATGCCGCCCTCGCGGTGGTGCTCGCCCGGATGTCGGCGACCGACGACATCGCCGTCGGCACCCCGATCGCCGGCCGCGGCCGGTCGGTGCTCGACCCACTGGTCGGCATGTTCGTCAACACCCTGGTGCTGCGCACCGGAATTCGGCCCGAGGCGACCTTCGCCGCGGTACTCGACGACGTCCGCGCCGGCGATCTCGATGCCTTCGCCAACGCCGACGTCCCGTTCGAGCTGCTCGTCGAACGACTGAATCCCACCCGGTCGGAGGCATTCTCGCCGCTGGCCCAGGTGATGCTCTCCTTCGATCCGGCCGCCTCCGCCGACGACGTCCTCGCCGCCATCACCGAGCCGGTGATCACGCCGGTGGTCTCGGAGGCACCGCCGGCACAGGTGGATCTCTACATCACGGTGTCGAGTGCGGCCGCGGGAACCGACTGGCCGCTGTCGGTGGTCTATGCCACCGATCTGTTCGACGAGCCGACCGCACATCGGCTGGCCGACCGATTCGCCGAGGTGCTCGGCGCACTCGTCGCCGACCCGGCGACCTGCGTCGGCGACGTGGAGATCATGAGCCCGGCGGAGACGGCCACCGAGGCCGGCCGTGAGTCCGGCGGTGAGATCGCACTCCCCGCCTTCGGTTCGGTGGCCGATGCCGTCGCCGCACAGATGACGGCGACACCGGATGCCACCGCGCTGCTGGTCGGTGACCGTCGGATCACCTACGCGGAGTTCTCCGCCCGCGTCGCCGTCCTGGCCCGGCAGTTGCGCCGGCTCGGCGTCGGCCCGGATGACGCCGTAGGTCTGTGCATCCCGAGATCGGCGGAGATGGTGGTGGCCATCCACGCGGTGATCGCCGCAGGCGGCCAGTACGTCCCGATCGACACCGGTGCACCGGCCGATCGCGTCGAGTACATGGTGTCGACCGCACGCGTCGGTGTCGTCATCGTCGCCGGGACGGTGCCGCCGTCGATCGCCGCACTCGAGCGCATCCGGTGTGTCGAGGTCGATTGTGACGGTCCGTTCGACCCGGCCACTCCCGCCCTCACCGACGCCGACCGTGTCCGCACCGTCCGGCCCGACGACGCCGTCTACACCCTGTTCACCTCGGGCTCCACCGGGCGCCCGAAGGGTGTCACCCTGACCCACGCCGCGGTCCTCAACCGCTTGTGGTGGGGCCTCGACGAACTGCCGATCGACGCCACCGACCGGGTGATGCTGAAGACGCCGTACACCTTCGACGTGTCGGTCCCGGAGCTGTTCGCGCCGTTGATGGTCGGTGCCACGATGGTGGTGCTGCGTGCCGGCGGGCACCTCGACCCGATCCACGTCGCCGACGAACTCGCCCGCACCCGCACCACGATGGTCCACTTCGTGCCGTCGATGCTGGCGGTCTTCCTCGACGTGGCGGGGGAGGATCGGGTGCGATCGCTGAGGTCGGTCCGGATCGTGTCCACCACCGGTGAGGCGCTGCCGCCGTCGGTGGCCGCGCGGCTGCGTGCCTGGATGCCGCAGGTTCGGTTCTACAACCTGTACGGCCCCACCGAGGCGGCGGTCGAGATCACCTACGAGTCGATCGAGACCGTCGAGGCGGGCGCGTCGTCGGTGGCCATCGGTGTGCCGGTGTGGAACTCGTCGGCGGTCGTCCTCGACGGACGTCTGCGGCGGGTGCCGCCCGGAGTGCCGGGCGAACTGTATCTGGGCGGCGTCCAGCTGGCCCGGTGTTATGCCGGACGCCCCGACCTGACCTCCGAGCGGTTCGTCGCCGATCCGTTCGGAGCCGGCGGGACGCGGCTCTACCGCACCGGTGACCTCGTCCGCCGTCGGCCCGACGGGGTCCTGGAGTACCTGGGCCGCACCGACTTCCAGGTGAAGCTGCGCGGCCAGCGCATCGAACTCGGCGAGATCGAGGCCGTGATGGCATCGGCACCCGGCGTGGTGCACGCCGCGGCGACGGTGGTGGACTCACCGCACGGCGGGCAGCACCTCGTCGGCTACGTCGCCGCACCCGGCGGTCGCCCGGTGGACCTGGAAGCCGTGAAACAGGCGGTGGCACAGTCGCTACCGGAGTACATGCGTCCGACCACCTGGATGGTGCTGACCGAGGTCACCCTCAACAGCGCGGGCAAGCTGGACCGGAAGTCGTTGCCGGTGCCCGAGTTCTCCGCCGTGGAGTACATCGGGCCCGCCACCCCGGCGGAGGAGATGATCGCCGATGTCTTCGCCGAGTTGCTCGGCGTCGATCGGGTCGGTGTCACCGACGACTTCTTCGCGCTCGGCGGCAACTCGCTGTCGGCGATGCGCCTGGCCGCCCGGGTCGCCGACGTCGTCGGCTCGCAGGTGTCGGTCCGCGATCTCTTCGAGGCCCCCACCGTGCGGACCCTGGCCGCACACGTCGCCCACGGGGCGGGAGGCTCGGAGCCGATCACCGCCGTCATCCCACGGCCGGACCGGATCCCGCTGTCCTTTGCGCAGCAGCGCATGTGGTTCATCAACCAGTTCGACCCCTCGGCGCCGACGTACAACATCCCCGTCGTCCTCGAACTGTCCGGCGCGCTCGACGTCGACGCCCTCGGGCATGCGCTCGTCGACGTCGTGATCCGGCACGAGATCCTGCGGACCACCTTCCCGTCCGTCGACGGGGCACCGGTCCAGCAGGTCGACGATGCCGCGACGGTGGCCGCTCGCCTGGACTGGCAGGTCGTCGGCTCACGTGCGGAACTGGAGGCCGCGCTGACCGCCGGCTTCGACGTGAGCACGCGATGGCCGGTGCGGGCACGCCTGTGGCGCAACGCCGCCGGCGCACACCTGCTCGGCGTGGTGGCCCACCACATCGCCGCCGACGGACAGTCGATGGCCCCGCTGATGACCGATCTGATCGTCGCCTACGCCGCGCGGATCGCCGGTGAGGCACCACGATTCGAGGCGCTACCGGTGCAGTTCGCCGATGTGGCGCTGTGGCAGCACCGGGTGCTCGGCCGGCCCGACGATCCGGACTCGGTGGTCGGTGCGCAGCTGGCCTACTGGCTCGACCGGCTGTCCGGGGTGCCCGACGTACTCGACCTGCCCACCGACCGCCCGCGGCCCCCGGTGGCCTCGGGCCGTGGTGCGCGCGTCACCTTCGAGATACCGGCCGAGGTGGCCGACCGGGCCGCGGCGATCGGCGCCGACCACGGCAGCACCGCCTTCATGGTCGCCCACGCCGCCCTGTCGGTGCTCCTCGCCCGGCTGTCGGCGACCGACGACATCGCCGTCGCCACCCCGATCGCCGGGCGTGGCCGGCGCGAACTCGACCCGCTCGTCGGCATGTTCGTCAACACCCTGGTGCTGCGCACCGGCGTGGATCCGGCGGTGAGTTTCACCGATCTGCTCGGCCACACCCGCACCGTCGACCTGGACGCCTTCGCCAACGCCGACGTGCCGTTCGAAACCCTCGTGGAGAAGATCAATCCGGTGCGGTCGGAGGCATTCGCCCCGCTCGCCCAGGTGATGCTGACCCTCGATCGTTCGGCGATCCCCGGTGTCACCGATCCTTCGGTCGGCATCCCGGCAGGCGAGCACGCCGGACTCGCGATCTGTGCACTGCCGGCACCCGTGGTGGCGGCGCAGGTGGATCTCGCGATCGGACTGACCGTCGGCGAGCGGGGCGAGAGTTGGTCCGGGACACTGATCTACGCCACCGATCTCTTCGACGAACCGTCCGCACAGCGCTTCGCGTCGTCGTTCTCCGACGTGCTGCGCGCGGTCACCGCCGACCCGCAGATCGCGGTCGGCGACGTGGCCCTGCTCGACGACCGGGAACGCCGGGACCTCGACGTGTGCTCGCGCGGTGCGCGGACCCGCTACGCCACCGGCACCGTCGCCGACGCCGTGGCCGCCACGATCGCCGCCGCGCCCACCGCGGTGGCCCTGCACCACGAGGGTCGCGAGGTGACCTACGGCGAGTTCGGTGAGCGCATCGATACCCTTGCGCGACAACTCATCACACTGGGTGTCGGTCCCGACGTCGCGGTGGGCGTGTGCCTGCCGCGGTCGGTGGAGATGGTCGTGGCGATCGCGGCGGTCGTCACCGCGGGCGGACAGTACGTGCCGATCGACACCGCGGCGCCGACCGACCGTGTGGCGGGCATGATCGCCACCGCCGGGGTCGGAATCGTGCTGGTCTCCGGCACCGTCCCACCCGCGATCGCCGAGATCGCCGACGCCGCACCCGGCCCCGCCAGCACAGACAGCTCCGACAGCACAGACGGCCCCGACGCCACCGACGGCACCGGCCTGACGAACGTGTCCGTCACGGTGCTCGCCGTCGATGCGTCGGCCCCGGTCACCGGCGATCACACCCCGGTCACCGACGCCGAGCGCATCGCCCCGCTGCGCCCCGATCACGCCCTGTACACACTGTTCACCTCCGGCTCCACCGGTCGCCCCAAGGGGGTCACCGTCTCGCACGCCGCAGTACTCAACCGCCTGCACTGGGGGCTCGACGAGTACCCGTGGGGCCCGGCCGATCGCATCGTCCAGAAGACCCCGTACACCTTCGACGTCTCGGTTCCGGAGCTGTTCGGTCCGCTCCTGGCCGGGGCGCAGATGGTGATCGCCCGGGCAGGCGGACACACCGACCCCGAGTACATCGCCGATCTGATCACGGCCACCGGGGCCACCTCGGTCCACTTCGTCCCGTCGATGCTCGCGGTCTTCCTCGACGTGGTCGGCCGTGACCGGTTGCGCGAACTGAGCACGCTGCGATGGCTGTTCGCCTCCGGTGAGGCGCTGCCACCGGCGGTGGTGGCGCAGGCCCACGAGGCGTTGCCCTGGGTGGGTGTCCACAACCTGTTCGGTCCCACCGAGGCCGCGGTGGAGGTCGCCCATGCCGACGTGACCGACGCCCCGCGGATCGTCCCGATCGGACGCCCGGTGACCAACACCGACACCTGGGTGCTCGACGCGCGGCTGCGGCCGGTGCCGGTCGGCGTCCCGGGTGAGCTGTACCTCGGCGGCGTCCAGCTGGCCCGCGGATATGCCGGCCGGCCGGACCTCACCGTGCAACGATTCGTCGCCGACCCCCACGGTGAACCCGGTTCCCGGCTCTACCGCACCGGAGACCTGGTGCGGTGGAACACCTCCGGTGCGATCGAGTACCTCGGCCGCACCGACTTCCAGGTCAAGCTGCGCGGTCAGCGGATCGAGCTCGGCGAGATCGAATCGGTCCTCGCGGCCGTCGACGCCGTGGTGCATGCCGCGGTGACCGTGGCCACCGCGCCGTCGGGTGCCCAGCATCTGGTGGGCTACCTGGCGCCGGCGACGGTCGACCTCGACGTGGTGCGCACCCGGATCGCCCGCGATCTACCCGAATACATGCGGCCCACCGTGTACGTACGGCTCGAGACCGTCCCGCTGAACCCGGCGGGCAAACTCGACCGCCGCGCCCTGCCCGCCCCGGACTTCGGGATCGGCGACGAGCACGTCGCCGCCGAGGGCACCGTGGAGGTGGCGCTGGCGGCCATCGTCTCCGCCGTACTCGGCGTCGACGACGTGTCGGTGACCGAGTCGTTCTTCGCACTCGGCGGCGACTCGATCATGTCGATCCAGCTCGCCTCCGCCGCGCGCGCCGCGGGGATGGGACTCTCGCCACGGGATGTCTTCGAGCACCGCACCGTCCGGGCGCTGGCCCGGGCGGTGATCGCGGGTGCGAACATCCTCCCGGCGCTCGCGGAGCCCGACGGCGGGCCGACCGGCGGGCTCCCGGTGCCGCCGATCGTCTCCTGGATGCTCGAACATTCCGACACCACAGCCGATCTCGCCGACTTCTCGCAGGCATCGGTCCTGCAGGCACCCACCGGGATCACCGCCGAGGTGCTCGCCGGACTGCTCGGTACGGTGCTCGCCACCCACCCGATGCTGAGCGCTGCGCTGACCGTCGACGTCACCGGCCCGCGACTCGTGGCCGGTACCCGCACCGACCTCGCCGGGCCGGTGACGGTGATCGGGTCGCCCGAGGCCGTCGGCTCGGCGGGATTCGTCGACGCGGTGACCGCCGCACATGCCGACGCCGCCGGTCGACTCGACCCGGTGGCGGGCCGGCTGGTCGAGGCGGTGCTGGTGACCGACCCCGCAGGGGCCGGGTGGATCGTGCTGGTCATCCACCACCTCGGCGTCGACGCCGTGTCGTGGTCGGTGATCATCGAAGACCTCGTCACCGCGTGGGCCGCCCGCACCGCCGGACAGACCCCCGCGCCACGTCCCGAACAGACCTCCATGCGGGCCTGGGCGAGCGCACTGGCCGCCCAGACCGACCTGCGCACAAGCGAACTCGGCTACTGGCTGCACCGGCTGCCGGTGCGTCCGACCGCGCTGGGCGCCCAGCTCGACCGCAGCCGCGACCGGGCGGCCACCGCACGATCGGTGGTTGCGCGCGTCGGATCCGAACTCGCCGAGGCGATCCTGACGTCGGTACCGCGGGCCTTCGACGCCGGTGTGGAGGACGTGCTGCTGGCCACCCTGGCGCGTGCCGTCCGATCCTGGCAGGCCGAACGTGGCATCGTCGACGACGCACCGGTCTCGGTGCTGGTCGAGGGACACGGCCGCACCGAGGAGATCCTCGCCCGCGGCGACGACCCGCGCAGCGCCGACCTGTCGCGCACCGTCGGCTGGTTCACCACCGTCGTGCCGGTCGCACTGGACCCGTGCGCCGACCCGGTGCACGCGGTGAAGGCGGCCAAGGAGGAGCGACTGGGCCGCCCCGACGCCGGAGTGGGTTTCGGTGTCCTGCGCTATCTCGCCGACACCGAGCTGTCGGCGCGTCCGCTGCCGTCGATCGGCTTCAACTACCTGGGCAACGTCGCCGGCGGACCCGCGCGGTCCGGTGATCTGTTGCCGGTGGCACAGGAGATCCGGCTGTCCGGTTCGCCGGCCGGCCGGATGGTCGCCCTGAATTCGCTGACCATCAACGCGAGCACGGTACCCACCGCGGACGGCCGGGAGATCAGCGCCGACATCGCGTTCCCCGCAGCACTGTTCGACGATTCCGACATCACCGGGCTCGCCGACCGGTGGCTGGCCGAACTCGGTGCCGTGGCCGCCGTCGTGGCCGGCGGCATCCCGCTGGGTCTGTCGCCGTCGGATGTGCCCGGTGCCGATGTCGGGCAGGCCGACCTCGACGACCTCGCCGCACGGTTCGGGGACGCGGCGATCTGGCCGCTCGCACCCCTGCAGCAGGGCCTGTACTTCCAGGCCGAACTCGCCGCGGCGGGTTCGGCGGCCGGTGCCGTCGACGTGTACGTGACCCAGGTGATCGTGTCGCTCGGCGGTGACGTCGACGCCGAACGGCTGCGCGGGGCCGCCCGCCGATTGTTCGATCACCACCGGGTGCTGCGGTCGGGATTCGTCCGCACCATCGGCGGTTCGGTGGTCGCGGTGATCGCCGATGACGTCGAGATCCCCTGGGAAGTGGTCGACCTCGCCGATGATCTCACCTCGGTGACCGATGCCGATGCCGCTGCCGATGTCGAGGACGATCGGATCGCGCGGATCGCCGATCGCGAGCGGCTGGCGCGGTTCGATCTCGATCGGCCGCCGCTGGTCCGGTTCGTGCTCGTCCGCCACGCCGGCGGTGCCCATCTGGTGGTCACCAACCACCACATCCTGCTCGACGGATGGTCCGGGCCGCTGGTCCTCGCCGATCTGCTGGCGCTGTATGCAACCGGGCGCACCTACACCGAGAACACCGGTGCCGCAGGAGACTTCGCCGACCATCTGCGTCGGCTGGCGACCGCCGACACCACTGCGGGAACGGCGGCCTGGCGAGAGGTCCTGGCCCGGGTCGACCGGCCGACCCTGGTCGCCGCCGGACGTGAGGCCTCCGTCGACGATCTCCCGCAGGAACGCGTGCTGACCGTCCCCGCCGGCCGCACCGCGGCACTCGAGGCCGCCGCCCGCGATCTCGGCGTCACCCTGGCCACCCTCGTCCAGTTCGCGTGGGCGGTCCTGGTGTCGCGGGTCAGCGGCGAACAGGTCGTCACGTTCGGCGAGACCGTCTCCGGCCGCCCCGCCGACCTCGACGGTGTCGAGTCGATGGTGGGACTGTTCATCAACACGCTGCCCGTGGTGGTCGACGTCGATCCGGACCGTTCGGTGCGAGATGTGCTGGCCCGCCTGCAGTCGGACAAGGTCGCCGTGCTCGACCATCAGCAGATCGGCCTCCCCGACCTGCTCGCGATGACCGGGGTCGCCGGTGCATTGTTCGACACCCTGATGGTGCACGAGTCCTATCCGGTCGACACCGACTCACTGACCGGCACCGGGACCGGCACCGATCTCGAGATCGTCGACGTCGTGACCCGCGACGCCACCCACTACCCGCTCACCCTGATCTCGTCCCTGCGGGGTGAGACCCTCCGGATGACGCTGGCATATCTGCCGTCGGCCTTCGGCGACCGGCAGGTGGAGATCTTCACCGACATGCTGCTGCGGGTGCTCGACGCCGTCGCCGAGACGCCGTCGACGCCGGTCGGCGACATCGCGCTGCTCGACGTGGACGGCTACGTCGAGGCCCTGGCGGAACCGGTGCCCGGCCCCCGATCCGGGCGCAGTCTGGTCGACCTCGCCGGGGAATCGGCGGGCCGCTTCGCCGATCGCGTGGCGATCACCGCCGGACGGTCGGCACTCGGATACGGCGAACTCGACCGGCGGTCGGCTGCGGTGGCCACCGCCCTGATCGACCGTGGTGTGCGGGTGGGGGATCTGGTCGGCGTCGCCACCGGGCGCGGCACCGATCTGCCGGTGGCGATCCTCGGTGTCCTGCGCGCCGGGGCCGGCTACCTGCCGCTCGATCTGACCAACCCGACCGAACGCCTGCGGCACATCGTCACCGACGCCGCACCCGCTGTGGTGATCACCGACGCCGGATCGGCGGGTGCACCCCTGTGGGCGGAGCTGCCCGCGTCCGTGGCGATCGCCGACATCGGGTCGCTGGTGTCCGACGGCGCGGCGCACACACCGGCGGACCTGCCGCGAGTGCACCCCGACACCCTCGCCTACGTGATCTACACATCGGGTTCCACCGGCCTGCCCAAGGGGGTGGCGGTCAGCCATCGCGACGTGGTGGCCCTGCTCGACGCCGCGGCGGCCGAGTTCACCCTGGACGAGACCGACACCTGGACCCTGTTCCACTCCTATGCCTTCGACTTCTCGGTGTGGGAGTTGTGGGGTGCACTGTGCACCGGGGCCCGATGCGTGATAGTCGACCGGGACGTCGCGCGCTCCCCGGAGGAGTTCCTCGGCCTGCTCGCCGACGAACATGCCACCGTCGTCAGCCTCACCCCGTCGGCCTTCGTCCAGCTCGGCGAGGCACGGCGCCGCACACCGACCGCACTCCCGGATCTGCGCTACCTCGTCTTCGGTGGCGAGGCACTGGAATTCGAGTACGTCCGCCGCTGGTTCGACGAGCACCCCGCCGACACCGCGACCCTGGTCAACATGTACGGGATCACCGAGACCACCGTGCACGTCAGCTTCCGCGCACTCGATCCCGAGGTGGTCGCCGCGGGTGACGCCAGCTTCGTCGGCCGGCCGCTGAACAGTCTGGGCATCCACCTCCTCGACGGCCGGCTGCGGCCGGTGCCCGACGGCGTCGTCGGCGAGATGTATGTGACCGGACACCAACTGGCACAAGGATATCTGCGTCGTCCCGAACTGTCTGCGACACGTTTCGTCGCCTCCCCGTTCGGCACCGCCGAGCGCATGTACCGCACCGGTGACCTCGCCCGCCGCATCGGCGGGGACATCGAATACCTCGGACGCGGTGACGCCCAGGTGCAACTGCGTGGCTACCGGATCGAATACGGCGAGGTCGAGGCGGCACTGCTCGCGGCACCAGGGGTACTCGCCGCCGCCGCACGCGTCGTCGAGATGCCCGGGCGCGGTGACCAGCTGATCGGCTACGTGGTGCTCGGCGATACCGGGTCGGATGCCGGGGAGCCCGATGCCCAGCTCATCCGGGCGAGCGCCGCGAAGGTGGTACCCGGCTACATGGTTCCCGACATGGTGATGGGAATCGACCGGCTGCCGCTGACCGCGAACGGCAAACTCGACCGCGGCGCGCTGCCGATCCCGGAGCCGGTGGCACACACCGGCGGGATCGTCGAGGCCGCGAGTGCCGACGAACTGATGCTCGCCGAGGTGTTCGCCGATGTCCTCGGACTCGACGATCCGGCCGAGATCGGGGTCACCACAGGCTTCTTCGACATCGGCGGCAACTCGCTGTCGGCGTCGCGGCTGGCGGCCCGGGTGGCCGATGTGCTCGGCGTGGACGTCTCGGTACGCGATGTCTTCGAGGCGCCGTCGGTGCGGGCACTGCTGGCCCTGGTCGCCGACCGTGGTGCCGGCCTCGCCCCGATCACCGCGGTCAGCCCGCGGCCGGAGCACATCCCGCTGTCGTTCGCCCAGCAGCGCATGTGGTTCCTCAACCGCTTCGACGCGCGGTCGGCGGCCTACAACATCCCGGTGGTGGTACGGATCCGCGGACATCTCGAGGTACCCACCCTGCGGACGGCGCTGCTCGACGTCGTCACCCGGCACGAGATCCTGCGCACGGTGTTCCCCGCGCAGGACGGTGCCGGCCGTCAGGTGATCCTGTCGCCGGAACAGATGGCCGACCGATTCGACTGGGCGGTGGTCGATTCCGCGGCCGACGTCGAATCCGCGGTGATGTCGGGGTTCGACCTCACCGAGACGCTGCCGGTACGGGTGCGGCTGTGGCCGGTGTCGGCCGACGAGCACGTGCTGGCCGTGGTGATGCACCACATCGCCGCCGACGGCGAGTCGATGGTGCCGCTGGTGACCGACATGACCACCGCCTACGCGGCGCGCATCCGGGGCGGGGAACCGGAGTTCACGCCGCCGCCGGTGCAGTTCGCCGACTACGCGATCTGGCAGCATGCCGAGCTCGGCGCGGCCGACGCCCCCGACTCGGTGGTCGGCGCCCAGCTGGCCTACTGGACCGGTGCGCTCGCCGGACTGCCCGATCTCCTCGAACTGCCCACCGACCGGCCACGTCCGCCGGTGGCATCACAGCGCGGTGCCCGGACCGGACTGGACATTCCCGCCGAACTCGCCGACCGCATCGCAGCGCTGGCCCGCGATGTCGGGGTCACCCCGTTCATGGTGGTGCACGCCGGACTGGCGGTCCTGCTCTCCCGGCTGGCGGCGGCCGACGACATCGCCGTCGCCGTCCCGGTCGCCGGACGCGGACAGCGCGTCCTCGACCCGCTGATCGGAATGTTCGTGAACACCCTGGTGCTGCGCACCGGGATCGTCGCCGACGAGACGTTCACCGATCTGTTGCGCGGTGTCCGCACCGGCGATCTGGCGGCCTTCGCGCACGCCGACGTCCCCTTCGAGACCGTCGTCGAGGCACTCGAGCCGACCCGGTCGGAGGCCTTCTCGCCACTGGCACAGGTGATGCTGACCTTCAACGAGGGCACCCGCGGGGCCTCGGTGATCGAGGCGATCGGTGCGGTCACCGGTGACGAACTCACCCTCACCGCGGTCGAGCCCGCCGAGGTGCCCGCACAGCTCGACCTCAACGTCGTGGTGTCCACCGCACCGGCCGGGCAGGACTGGGATCTCCGGACCACCTATGCCACCGACCTGTTCGACGAGGCGACCATCGACCGGCTCAACCGGCGGCTCGTGCGGGTACTCGACCTGCTCACCGCGACCCCGGACGGCGCCGTCGGCGACATCCGGATCGTCGACGAGACCGAGAACCGCGCCATCGCAGAAACCGAAACGGGTGCGGCGGTAAATCTTCCGCGGGTGAACACGGTCGCCGATGCGATCGCCGCGGGTATCGCGGCACACCGCCGGTCCGTCGCGCTGGTCGCCGGCGACCGGGAGATGTCGTTCGCCGAGTTCGGTGCCCGGATCGGTGTCCTCGCCCGCGATCTCATCGCCGCCGGTGTAGGACCCGATGTGGCCGTGGCCCTATGCATCCCGCGTTCGCCGGAGATGATGGTGGCCGTCCACGCGGTGATCGCCGCAGGCGGACAGTATGTGCCCGTGGAGATCTCGGCACCCGCCGACCGTGTGGAGTACATGCTCACCACCGCCGGTGCCGCAGTGTTGCTGACCACCGCCGCGACCTCCGGCTCGGATGCCGCGACGGCGGCCCGCGCCGCCGGGATCCCGGTGCTGACGGTGGACACCTCCGGTCCGGCCGATCTCACCGTCGCCCCCGTCACCGACGCCGACCGGCTCGCCCCGCTGCATGCCGACGCGGCGGCCTACACCCTGTTCACCTCCGGATCCACCGGTCGCCCCAAGGGGGTCACGCTCTCGCATGCCGCCGTGCTCAACCGCCTGTGGTGGGGACTCGACGAACTGCCCATCGACACCACCGACGTGGTGCTGCAGAAGACGCCCTACACCTTCGACTGCTCGGTTCCGGAGTTGTTCGCGCCGTTGATGATCGGTGCGAAGACCGTGGTCCTGCGCGACGGCGGCCACCTCGATCCGGTACACGTGGCCGACGAGATCGAACGCACCGGTGTCACGATGGTGCACTTCGTGCCGTCGATCCTGTCGGTGTTCCTCGAGGTCGTCCCCGGTGACCGGCTCGCCCGGCTCGACACGGTCCGGATCCTCTCGACGACCGGTGAGGCACTGCCGCCGGCCGTGGCCGCCACCGTCCGGCAGATCTGGCCGGAGGCGTTGTTCTACAACCTGTACGGCCCCACCGAGGCCGCGGTCGAGATCACCTATCAGCGCATCGAGACCGTCTCGGCCGGCGACCCCACGGTCCCGATCGGCCTGCCGATGTGGAATTCGTCGGCGGTGGTGCTCGACGCACGTCTGCACCGGGTTCCCGACGGTGTCGCCGGTGAGCTCTACCTGGGTGGCGTCCAGCTCGCCCGCGGCTATGCCGCCCGGGCCGACCTCACCGCCGAACGGTTCGTCGCCGACCCCTACGGGGCACCCGGTACACGGCTGTACCGGACCGGAGACCTGGTGCGCCGCCGCGCCGACGGTGTGCTGGAGTACCTGGGCCGCACCGACTTCCAGGTCAAACTGCGCGGCCAGCGGATCGAGCTGGGGGAGATCGAGTCGGTGATCGCCTCGGCGCCGGGTGTGGTACACACCGCGGCGACCGTGGCGACGGCACCCGGCGGGGGAGAACACCTCGTCGGCTATGTGTCGGCCGCGACCGGCACGGAGATAGACCTCGACGCGGTGCGGGCGACCGTCGCCGCCGCACTACCGGAGTACATGCGGCCCACCGTGTGGATGCCGGTCGACCACCTCGCCCTCAACACGGCGGGCAAGATCGATCGAAAAGCGTTGCCGGAACCGGTCTTCGAGGCGTCGGAGTACGTCGAACCGCAGACCGGCACCGAGCGCACGCTGGCCGCGGTGTTCGCCGAGGTACTCGGCACCGACCGGGTCGGTGCCACCGACCACTTCTTCGATCTCGGTGGCAACTCGCTGTCGGCGATGCGGCTCACCGCCCGCGCCGGCCAGATCCTCGGCCGCGACCTGGGGGTCCGCGATCTGTTCGACGCACCGACCGTGCGCGACCTCGCCGCGCGGATCGGCGCCCCCGACCACAGCGGCGCGGCGCCCGGACCGGTCACCGTGGCCGATCCACGCCCGGAGCGCATCCCGCTGGCCTTCGCGCAGCAGCGCATGTGGTTCATCAACCGGCTCGACCCCACCTCGCCGACCTACAACATCCCGGTCGTCCTGCAGGTGTCGGGCGAACTCGACGTGGACGCGCTGCACGCGGCACTGATCGCCGTCGTCGTCCGCCACGAGATCCTGCGGACCACCTTCCCGTCGGCCGACGGTGTCGGCCACCAGAAGATCGGCCGGGTGTCGTCGGTGGCGGCCCGGCTCGACTGGGCCGTGGTGGACTCGACCGACGAGATCCGGGAGGCGGTGGAGACCGGGTTCGACGTCACCACCGCCTGGCCGATCCGGGTACGGGTCGCCCGCACCGCGCCGGCCGAGTACGTCGTCGCCGTGATCACCCATCACATCGCCGCCGACGGTGAGTCGATGGCACCGCTGATCGCCGACCTCACCACCGCCTACCTCGCCGAATCGGCCGACACCGACCCCGACTTCGCGCCGCTGGCAGTGCAATTCGCCGATTTCGCGATCTGGCAGCACCGTGTCCTGGGCAGCCCGGAGAACCCGGGATCGTCGGTGGGCGGGCAACTGGCGTACTGGACCGGCCGGCTGGCCGGACTCGACCCGGTCGGCGACCTGCCGACCGATCGGCCGCGCCCACCGGTCGCCTCGGGACGCGGTGGCCGCGTCGGATTCGGGATCGACACCGGCCTCGGTGCCCGGATCGACGATCTCGCACGCGAATCCGGTACGACACCGTTCATGGTGGTCCACGCCGCACTCTCGGTGGTCCTGGCACGGCTCGGTGCCGCCGACGACATCGCGGTGGGGACCCCGATCGCCGGTCGCGGCTCCGCGGAGCTGGATCCGCTGATCGGTATGTTCGTCAACACGCTGATCCTGCGGACCCGAGTCGACCGGGACGCCACCTTCGCCGCCCTCCTCGACGAGGTCAGGCGCACCGATCTCGACGCCTTCGCCAACGCCGACGTCCCGTTCGAGGCCGTCGTCGAGGCGTCCGGGGCGCCGCGCTCGGAGGCGTTCGCACCGTTCTCGCAGGTGTGGCTGACCTTCGACCAGTCCACCCTGCCCGAGACCGCCGGGGCCGATCTGGCCGCCGGGCGGCTCGGTGACCTCACGCTGACCCCGCTGACGCCGGACACCGTGCGGGCCCGGGTGGACCTCATGGTCTCGGTGGCCCACGCCGACGACGCACCGTGGCAGGCCTCGATCGTGTACGCCACCGACCTGTTCGACGAGCCGACGGTGTCGGGGCTGGCCGAGCACCTCGTCGGGGTGCTCGAGGCCGTGGTCGCCGATCCGCGCATCCTCGTCGGTGACGTGCCGTTCTCGGCGGGTACGACCGTCGGGGAACTGGCCCGCGCACCCCGGCCGGTGACCCCGGCGCCGCCGGCGAGTTCGTTCGATCCCGCCGCCTTCGATTCGGATGTGGTGGTGACCGGCGGGCGCCAGACCCCGCCGGTGATCCTCGCCGACATCTTCGCCACCGCCGCCGCCACCTGGGGGCCACGGCAGGCGGTGGTGGACGCCGACGGTGAGATGCTCACCTATGCCGAGCTCGATGCGCGCTCGAATCGGCTGGCGCGCTGGCTGATCGGGCAGGGGATCGGCGCCGAGTCGCTGGTCGCGCTGGCGATGGGCCGATCGGCACGTCTGCTGACCGCGATCTGGGCGGTCGCCAAGACCGGCGCCGGCTACGTCCCGATCGACGCCGACTACCCGGCCGACCGGATCGCCACGATGATCGAGGACTCCGGGGCGGTGCTGGGACTCACCGTTACCGCCGCCGGAGATCTGCCGGGTACGGCATTCGAGTGGATTCGGATCGACGACGACGCGGTGACGGCGACGATCGCCTCGACCTCCGACGCGGCGATCACCGACACCGATCGCCTCGCCACGGTCCACCCGACCTCGATCGCCTACGTCATCTACACCTCCGGGTCGACCGGCCGGCCGAAGGGCGTGGCGGTCACCCACACCGGGCTGGCGAACTTCGCCGCCGAGGAGATCGGCCGCAGCGGTGCCGACGAGTACGCGCGGGTCCTCGGCTTCGCATCGCCGAGCTTCGACGCGTCGGTGCTGGAGTATCTGCTGGCGACGGTGTCCGGTGGGGTCCTGATCTACCGGCCGGCCGATGCCGTCGGCGGTCCGGGACTGACCGACCACATGGCCCGGCAGGCGGTCACCCACGCCTTCCTCACCCCGTCGGTGCTGGCGACGCTGGAGCCACACGGTGTTCCGACGCTGCGCGTGGTCTACGCGGGCGGCGAGGCGGTGCCGCAGGCGCTCAAGGACCAGTGGGCGGCGTTCCGGCGGGTGCAGAACCTGTACGGCCCCACCGAGACCACGATCGGCGTGACGATCAGCGCGCCGATGGGTGTCGGCGAGCCGGTCACCCTCGGCGGGCCGCTCGCCGGTGTCGGGCTGATGGTGCTCGACGCACGGCTGCGTCCGGTCCTGGTGGGTGTGCCCGGGGAGCTCTACGTGTGTGGCGGCGCACTCTCGCGCGGCTACCTCGACGACCCGGCCCGCACGGCGAGCCGGTTCGTCGCCAACCCGCACGGGCCCGGCGGTGATCGCATGTACCGCACCGGTGACGTCGTCCGGTGGCGGCAGAACCTTGCCGGTGAGGTGGTCCTGGACTACTCCGGCCGCAGCGACGACCAGGTCAAGCTGCGTGGTCTGCGGATCGAGCTCGGCGAGATCGAGGCGGTGCTGGCCGGCCATCCCGGTGTGCGCGCCGCGGTGGTGGTCGGTGTCGGCGGTTCGGTGGCGACCGCACTGGCCGGCTACGTGGTGGCCGACGCCGGATCGCTCGACGTCGACGAGGTCCGTGCCCATGTCGCCGAACGCCTTCCCGCCCACATGGTCCCGTCGTCGATCATGGTTCTCGACGCACTGCCGCTGACCCCGGTCGGCAAACTCGACAAGCGGGCACTGCCCGATCCGGTGATCACCGTGGGCGAGTTCGTCGCACCGGCCGATCCCACCGAGGCCGCGATGGTGCGCGTCTTCGCCGAACTCCTCGACCTCGATCCCGCCGAGGTGTCGGTGACCGCCGACTTCTTCGATCTCGGGGGCAACTCGCTCTCGGCCACCCGGCTCGCCGCCCGGGCCGGTGAGGCGCTGTCGGCGGAGATCTCGGTCCGCGACGTCTTCGCGGCCGGATCGGTGCGGGCGCTGGTGGCCGCCGCGGTCGGCCGGGACGGCGGCATCGTCGCCCCGATCGTGGCCGAACCGGCACGGCCGGACCGTATCCCGCTGTCGTTCGCACAGCAGCGGATGTGGTTCATCAACCAGTTCGACCCGTCGTCGCCGACCTACAACGTGCCGATCGTGATGCGCGTGAGCGGTCCGCTCGACATCCGGGCACTGCGGTCGGCGATCGCCGATCTCGTGGTGCGCCACGAGATCCTGCGCACCACCTTCGTCTCCGTCGACGGTGATCCGGTGCAGCTGATCGGTGACGTCGCCGAGATCGGCGACCGGCTCGACTGGGCGGTGGTGGACACACCGGCCGAGCTCGAGTCGGCGGTGACCACCGGATTCGACGTCACCGCCGACCTGCCGCTGCGGGTCCGCGTGCTCACCCTCGCCGAGGGCGAGGCCGTGGTGGCGGTGGTGACCCACCACATCGTCGCCGACGGCGAGTCGATGGCACCGCTGATCGGTGACCTGATGACCGCCTACGAGGCCCGGCTGCGGGGTGCGGCACCGGAGTTCGCGCCGATGGAGATCCAGTTCGCCGATTTCGCACTCTGGCAGCGCGAGACCCTCGGCGACACCGGCGATCCGGACTCGGTGGTCGGCAGGCAACTGCGTTACTGGGCCGAACGGCTCGACGGTCTGCCCGACGTCCTCGACCTGCCCGCCGACCGGCCACGGCCACGCGTCGCCTCGCAGCGGGGTGCCTCGGTGGCCTTCGACCTGCCGGCCGACGTCGCCACCGCGGTCGCGACGATCGCCCGCGAGGCCGGGGTCACCTCCTACATGGTCGTGCACGCCGCACTCGCGGTGCTGCTGGCCCGGCTGTCGGCGACCGACGACATCGCGATCGGCAGTCCGGTCGCCGGGCGTGGCCGCCGCGAACTCGACCCGCTGGTGGGCATGTTCGTCAACACGCTGGTGTTGCGGACCCGGATCGACCCGGACATGTCGTTCGCCGATCTGCTCGCGGTGGTGCGTGAGACCGACCTGGATGCCTTCGCCAATGCCGATGTGCCGTTCGAGACCGTCGTCGAGACCCTCGCTCCGGTGCGGTCGGAGGCCTTCGCGCCGCTGGCGCAGGTGTGGCTGACCCTCGACCAGTCGGTGCTGCCGGAACTGGCGCCGGGCGCACCGGCGGCGACGATCGCCGGCCTGCAGATCACCCCGGTCGACGACCTGGGCGTTCCCGCCAAGGTGGATCTGCTGATCAGCCTGACCCCGGGCGCCCCCGGCGACCGGTGGCAGGGCGCGATCGTCTACGCGACCGATCTGTTCGACGCCGCCCGCGTCGCCGACCTGGCCGCCCGTCTCACCCGTCTGCTCGCCGACCTGACCGCGGCACCGCAGCTTCCGGTGTCGGCCCCGGCACTGGTGACCGACGACGAGCGCGCGACGATCGCGGGCTGGTCGGACGGCGCCGAGGTCGGTCTCACCGACGAGGCACTGCGCGGGGCGCCGACCCACGGCACCCTGGCCGACGTGATCGACGCCGCCTGGCGCCGGTTCGGCGAGGCGACCGCGGTGACCTTCGACGGTCGGGCGATGTCGTTCTCCGAACTGGGTTCCCGGGTCGGTGCCACCGCCCGCCGCCTGATCGGTCTCGGCGTGGGACCGGATGTGGCGGTGGGTGTGTGCACGCCGAGGTCCTTCGAGATGGTCATCGCCCTGCAGGCGGTGCTCGCCGCCGGCGGACAGTATGTGCCGATCGACACCGCCGCCCCCGTCGAGCGTGTGCAGTACATGCTCGACACGGCCGGTGCGGTCGCGGTGGTGGTCGCCGGACATACTGTGCCCGAGGTGATCTCCGCCCTCGCCGCAGACAGCGGTATGCCGGTGGTCGCCCTCGATGCCGACGACCCCGTCGACGGCGAGGTCGCCACGATCACCGACGCCGACCGCACCGCGCCCTTGCGGCCCGATCACGCGGCCTACACGATCTTCACCTCCGGATCGACCGGTCGCCCCAAGGGGGTCACCGTGTCCCACCGGTCGGTGTTGTCGCAGTTGATCTTCGACCAGGACTACTACGCCTTCGGACCCGACGACGTCTTCCTGCAGGTGCTCGACTACACCTTCGACCCGTCGGTGCTGGAGTTCCTCCGGTGGATGTACGACGGCGGTCGCCTGGTGATGATGCGGCCGGGGGAGCACCGCGATCCGTGGGCCGTCGCCCGCCACATCGCCGACCATCGCGTGACCAGCGCCATCATGGTGCCGTCGATGCTCTCCTCGCTGGTGGAGGCGATGAGTGAGGCCGGGACGGAATGGATCTCGTCACTGCGTCATCTGCACACCGGTGGCGAGGCCCTGACGCCGGCGGTGGTCGACCGCCTGTTGGGGCTGTGGCCGCACGTGGGTCTGCACAACCAGTACGGCCCCACCGAGGCGACCATCTTCGCCACCATCGCCGAGGTCCGGGCGGGGCGGGGCAGTGTGCCGATCGGCCGGCCGCTGTGGCATGTCGGTGCCCACGTCCTCGACAACCGGCTGCAGGTCGTCCCGGCCGGGGTGCCGGGTGAGCTCTACCTCGGCGGGCTGCAGATCGCCCGCGGCTACGCCGATCGTCCCGGTCTCACCTCGGAACGGTTCGTCGCCGACCCCTTCGGGCAGGCCGGCGATCGTCTCTACCGAACCGGCGACATGGTCCGCTGGAACCAGGACGGACATCTGGAGTACTTGGGCCGCACCGACTTCCAGGTCAAACTGCGCGGTCAGCGGATCGAGCTCGGCGAGATCGAGGCGGTCGTCGCCGCGGCGCCGGGCGTCGTGCACGCCGCCGTCGTCCTCGGCCGGGCACCGGCCGGCGGCGAGGTGCTGGTGGCCTACGTCGACGGGCCGGCCGGACTGGACCGCGAGACGCTGCGCACCCATGCGGCGGCGCACCTCGTCGAGTTCATGCAGCCCTCGGTCTGGATGATCCTCGACGACATGCCGCTCAACACCGCGGGCAAGGTCGACCGGAAGTCGTTGCCGGAACCGGATTTCGGTGCGATCGACGAGGAGTTCGTGGAGCCGGTCACCGAGGCCGAACGCATCCTGGCGGCACTGGTCGCCGGGCTGCTCGGACTCGACCGCGTGTCGGTCACCGAATCGTTCTTCGCACTCGGCGGGGACTCGATCATGTCGATCCAGCTGACCTCGGCGGCGCGTGCCGCCGGACTCTCGCTCTCACCGCGGGAGATCTTCGAGCTCAAGACGATCCGTGCGATGGCCGCCGCGGCCGCCGATCACACCGATCGCCTGCCGATGCTGGCCGAACCGGAGCACACCGGCGGCGCCGTCGACATCCCGCCGATCGTGTCCTGGATGCTCGAGTTGTCCGACGGCACCGGGTTGTCCGACGGCACCGGGTTGTCCGACGGCACCGGGTTGTCCGACGGCCCCGAATTGTCCGACGGAACCGAGCCGTTCGCGGACTTCACCCAGTCGCGGGTGCTGATCGCACCCACCGGGTCGACCCGCGACAGCGTCGCGGCGATCGTCGCCGACGTCGTCGCCGCCCACCCGATGCTCACCGTGTCGCTGCGTCGGGCCGGTGCCGGCTGGGACCTGGTGGCCGACGGGGTGTTCGATCCGCAGACCGCCGTCACCGAGACGACCACCGGACTCGCGGTGGACGATGCGGGCTTCGCCGAGGTGGTGCGGACCGCCCACGCGCAGGCCTCGGGTCGTCTCGACCCGTCGACCGGTGCCCTGGTCGCCGCCGTTCTGGTGCACGCCTCCGGCGGCGAGCAACGCCTCGTCCTGGTGATCCACCACCTCGGTGTGGACGCGGTCTCGTGGCCGATCCTGATCGAGGACCTGATCACCGTGTGGACCCGGCGCACCGACGACGCACCGGTGCAGGTCAGGCCCGAGATCACCGGTGCGGCAGCCTGGTACGGTGCGCTCGCCGGACAGGCCGGGGCCCGGACCGCCGAACTCGACCACTGGCTGGCCCGGTCCCCGCTGCAGCCGACCGACCTGGGGGTCACCCCCGACCGCTCCCGCGATCGGGAGGCCACCGCGAGATCGGTGATCCACCGGGTGTCGGCCGCCACCACCGAGGCGGTGCTCACCCGGGTGCCCGAGGCCTTCGGCGGCACCGCGCAGGACGTGCTGCTGGCCGCACTCGCACGGGCGGTGCGCCGCCGGCAACGTGAGCGTGGGATCGCCGACGACGCACCGGTCGTCGTGCTCACCGAGGGTCACGGACGGTCGGAGGAGGCCATCTCCGGCGGAACCGATCCGCGGCGGGCCGACCTGTCGCGCACCGTCGGATGGTTCACCACCATCGCCCCGGTGGCACTCGACCCGGCGGTGGACATCGTGCACGCGGTCAAGGCGGCCAAGGAGGAACGCCTCGGCATGCCCGACGCCGGAGTCGGATTCGGCATCCTGCGCTACGGAGCGCAGACCGAACTCGCCGAGCGACCGCTGCCGTCCATCGCGTTCAACTTCTTCGGTGCCGGCAAGAGATCCGGGGCCGGCAAGCGATCCGGGGCCGGTGAGGCATCCGGGGCCGCCCATGTCGTCCCGTTCACCGTCGCCCCCGAGGCACCGCCGCTGCCCCCGACCGTCGCCGGGGCCATGACGATGCCCGCGGCGCTCACGGTCACCGTGTCCACGGTGCCCGGCGCCGGCGGCCGCACCCTGGTCGCCGACCTGACCTTCCCCGGTGCACTGCTGACCGACACCGAGGTCGCCGCACTCGGACAGGCCTGGGAGGACGAACTCGCAGCCGTCGTCGACCACATCGCGGCCGACCCCGATCCGGGACCGTCCCCGTCGGATGTGCCGGGTGTGGCATTGACCCAGGACGATCTCGACGTCCTCGCCGTGCGCTATCCGCGTGCCGCCCTCTGGCCGCTGTCGCCACTGCAGGCCGGGCTCTACTTCCAGGCCGGGATGACCTCGGCCGGTGTGGGCCGGGCGGCGTCGGTCGACGTCTACGTCACCCAGGCGGTGCTCACCCTCGGAGGCGACATCGACCGTGCCCGCATCCGGCTGGCCGCGTCCGGTTTGCTGGCCCATCATCGGGTCCTGCGCAGCGGCTATGTCCGCACGGCCGGCGGCAGCGTCGTCGCGGTGATCCCGGACGTCGTGGACATCCCGTGGGAGACCGAAGAACTCGACCCCGCCGCCGCGGATCGTGAGGGGCTGATCGAGGCGATCGCGGCACGTGAGCGGGTACGGCCGTTCGACCTGGCCGCACCGCCACTGATCCGGTTCCGGCTGATCACCCACGGTGACACCGCGACCCTGGTGGTCACCAACCACCACATCCTGCTCGACGGATGGTCCGGGCCGCTCGTCCTCGCCGACATGCTGGCGCTCTACGCCCACGGCACCACCTTCACCGGCAGTCATGCGCCGCAGGCCGGCGACTTCGGCGACCACCTCCGTCGCCTCGCCCGGATCGACCCCGCGGCGGGGACGGCCGCGTGGGATCGCGTACTCGAACCGCTCGCCGAGCCCACCCTGGTGTCCTCGGATCTCGAGGTGAGCGCCGAATCGATGCCGCGCGACCACATCGCACTGCTCGATCCGGACCTGACCGCCGCGATCGGCCGGCTGGCCCGTTCCCAGGGCGTCACCGTCTCCACCGTGCTGCAGTTCGCCTGGGCGGTGCTGCTGTCGCGGATGACCGGCAACCAGGTGGTGGCCTTCGGCGAGACCGTGTCCGGACGTCCCGCCGACCTCGACGGGGTCGAGCAGATGGTCGGCCTGTTCATCAACACCCTTCCGGTGGTCGTCGACGTCGACCCGGCGGCCACCGTCGCCGACGTCCTGACCACGATGACCGCGCAGAAGACCTCGGTGCTCGACCACCAGCACGTCGCGCTGCCGGAGATCGTCGGCCGCACCGGACTCCCGGCGCTGTTCGACACCCTGACCGTCTACGAGTCGTATCCGGTGGACAGCGACTCGATCGCCACCGCCGACGCGTCACTGACCGGCGGTCTGGAGATCCTCGACGTCACCGCGACCGATGCCACGCACTATCCGCTCAACCTCGCGGCATCACCGGCCGGAGATCGGCTCTCGCTGAAACTGAAGTATCTGCCCGAGGCCTTCGCCGAGCACCAGATCACCGAACTGGCCCGGGCGCTGCGTCAGGTGCTGCGCAGTGCGGTCGCCGACGCCGGGACCCCGGTCGCCGACATCGCGTTGCTGGCACCGGACCGGGCACGGGAACTGGCCCCGGTGTCCGGTGGGGCACCCGCGGAACCGAGGCTGCTCGGCGAGGTCCTCGCCGAACGGGCCGTGCGGTTCGCCGACCGGCCCGCCGTCGCCGACGCCCAGGGCGGTGCGCTGACCTACGCCGAGCTCGATCGGTACTCGACCCTCGTCGCCCGCAGGCTCATCGCGGCCGGTGTCGGAGTGGACTCCGTTGTCGCACTGGCGATCCCGAGATCGGTGGATCTGCTGGCCGCCCAATGGGCGGTGGCGCGGATCGGGGCCGCCCATCTGTCGATCGATCCGGATCATCCCGCCGAGCGGATCGCGCACATGATCGCCGAGAGCCGGGCGCGGATCGCGATCACCACCGCCGCACTGCAACCGGTGATCGGGGAGGGTGTGGGCACGATCGAGGTGGAATCGCTGCGATCGGCCGTCGCAACCGATTCCGGCGGACCCCTCCGGTCCGACGAACTGATCGGGCGTCCCCACCTCGATGCCGTGGCATATGTCATCTACACCTCGGGTTCCACCGGCACCCCGAAGGGGGTCCCGGTGACCTACCGCGGTGTGTACAACTTCGCCACGGCGCAGGTGGCGTGCTTCGGTGCCGACCACACCTCGCGTGTGCTGGCCTTCGCCTCACCGAGTTTCGACGCCTCGGAACTCGAATGGCTGCTCGCCTCGGTGGCCGGTGGCGCACTGGTCTACCGCCCGGCCGATGTGCTCGGCGGCGAACCGCTCGCCCGCTTCATCGACGACAGCGAACTCACCCACGTCTTCCTCACCCCGGCGGTGCTGGGCAGTATCGGCGAACCCGACCTGCCGCATCTGCAGATGCTGGGTTCCGGGGGCGAGGCGGTACCGCAGGCACTCGTCGACCGCTGGGCCGGCCGGGTCGCATTCCACAACGCCTACGGCCCCACCGAGGCCGCGGTGGCGGTGACGATGAGCGCGGCGTTGACCCCGGGGCGCCCGGTCGACATCGGCGGGCCGATCCCGGGCGTCGACCTGCTCGTCCTCGACGCGCGGCTACGTCCGGTCCCGATCGGTGTGCCCGGCGACCTGTACGCCGCGGGGGCGGCCCCGGCGCGGGGCTACCTCGAGCGGCCCGATCTCACCGCCGAACGCTTCGTGGCCAACCCGTTCGGCCCCACCGGATCGCGGATGTACCGCACCGGCGACGTGGTGCGCTGGGCACGTAGCGACCGCGGTGACCTCGTCGTCGACTATCTCGGACGCGGCGACGACCAGGTGAAGTTGCGTGGCCTGCGCATCGAACTCGGCGAGATCGAGGAGGCACTGACCGCTCACCCGGCCGTGGACGCCGCGGTCGTGATCGGGGTCGGCGGGTCGGTCGCCACCTCGCTGGCCGCCTATGTCGTGCTCGGCCGCCCGGCCGAACCGGCCGAACTGCGCGATCACCTCGCCCGGCGGCTCCCCGCACACATGGTGCCCGCCACCGTCACCGGGCTCGATGCGATCCCGCTGACCTCGGCCGGCAAGGTCGACAAGCGGGCCCTGCCCGCACCGACGGTGACCGCCGCCGGCCACGTCGAGGCACGGACCCCGGCGGAGCAGGCGGTCGCGGCGGTGTTCGCCGAGGTGCTCGGCATCCGATCGGTGTCGGCGACCGCCGGGTTCTTCGACCTGGGCGGGAACTCGCTGTCGGCGACCCGACTGGCCGCACGCGCCGGGGAGGTCCTCGGCGCCGATCTCTCGGTCCGGGACGTGTTCGACGCACCGACGGTGCGCGACCTCGTCGGGCTCGCCGCCCTCCGCGGCGGCACCTCGGCACCGGTCACCGCGACATCGCCGCGACCCGAACGCATCCCGCTGTCGTTCGCCCAGCAGCGCATGTGGTTCCTCAACCGCTTCGACCCGTCCTCGGCGGCCTACAACATCCCGGTGGGTCTGCGGCTGCGCGGCCACCTCGACGTCGGCGCGCTGCGGACGGCGATCGCCGACGTCGTGGCCCGGCACGAGATCCTGCGCACCACCTTCCCGGCCGTCGACGGTGCCGGGGTGCAACGGATCGCACCCGCCGAGGCGGGCACGAGCGACATCGACTGGGCGGAGGTGGCCTCCGCTGCCGAGCTCACCGCCGCCGCCACGGCCGGATTCGACGTCACCACCCAGACGCCGTTCCGGGTTCGCCTGTGGCACAGCGGCGATGACGAGTGGACCCTGCTCGCGGTGATCCACCACATCGTCGGCGACGGTGAGTCCATGACCCCGCTGGTACGGGACATGATCACCGCGTACGTCGCACGGGCGGCCGGTTCCGAACCGGAATTCGTCCCGCTCGCCGTGCAATTCGCCGACTACGCACTGTGGCAGCATCGGGAACTGGGATCGGCCGAGGACACCTCGTCGGTGATCGGCAGACAGGTCGACTACTGGTCGCACCAGCTGCGCGGTACCCCCGACGTGCTCGACCTCCCGGCCGACCGGCCACGACCGGCGGTCGCCTCGCACCACGGTGCGCAGCTGGGGTTCTCGGTCCCGGCCGAACTCGGCGGGCGGATCGACCGGCTGGCCACCGAGCACGGTGTCACCGCGTTCATGGTGGTGCACGCGTCGCTCGCGGTGCTGTTGTCGAGGTTGTCGGCCACCGACGACATCGCCATCGCCACCCCGATCGCCGGCCGCGGCCGGCGCGAGCTCGACGCGTTGATCGGTATGTTCGTCAACACCCTGGTCCTGCGCACCCGCGTCGACCCGGGGATGACGTTCGCCGATCTGCTCGAGGAGGTGCGGACCACCGACCTCGAGGCGTTCACCCACGCCGACGTCCCGTTCGAGACCCTCGTCGAGGTTCTCGAACCCACGCGGTCGCAAGCCTTCTCGCCGCTGGCGCAGGTGATGCTGTCGCTGACCGCCCCGGTGGTCCGGGGGCCGGTGTACGACGGCACGGGTATCGAGATGTCGACGCTCGAACCGCCCGCGGTGGCCGCGCAGGTCGATCTGTCGTTCACCCTGGCCACCGCGCCCGGCGCGGACTGGACCGGGTCGGTGGTCTTCGCGACCGACCTGTTCGACGAGCCGTCGGTGGCGACGATGGTCGACCGGTTCGTCATCCTCCTCGACGCGCTCGTCGCGGCACCGGGACGCGCGGTCAACGACGCCGCGATGGTGGCCCCCGCCGAACTCGACGACATCGTCGCGTGGTCGTCCGGAATCCCGGCGCCGCCGTCGGAGACCACGCTCGTGGCGTTGACCAGACCCGACCGAAACGTCCCGGAGGAGCGATGAGCACCCCACGACAGATCCCGCCACCGGAAGGGGCACGACGATGACCGAGATGGTCACGATGACCGGGGAATCCGCCGCACCTGCCCTGGTCTTCGGTGACCGCCGGGTGTCCTACACCGAGTTCCGTGCACGGGTCGACACCCTGGCCCGGGAACTGATCTCGGCCGGGGTGGGACCCGACGTCGCCGTGGCCGTCTGTCTCGACCGGTCGGTGGAACTGCTGGTCGCGGTGCATGCGGTGGTCTCCGCCGGCGGCCAGTACGTACCCCTCGACCCGTCGGCGCCCGCCGACCGCACGAGGCACATGGTCGAGACCGCGGCGGTGCGGCTGGTGTTGACCGGCCCCGCCACGGAATCGGCCGACGGCACCGGCGTGGACGCCCTCGGCACCGGTGTCCGGGTGCTGACCGTCGACGCCTCGGGCCCTTTCGACCCGCACACCCCGCCGGTGACCGATGCCGACCGGCGCGCACCGCTGCACCCCGACGACGCCGCCTACACCCTGTTCACCTCGGGATCGACCGGGCGTCCCAAGGGGGTCACCGTCTCCCATCGCGCCATCGTCAACCGGCTCGACTGGATGCGGGAGTGGTACGCGATCAAGGACTCCGACGTCTTCCTGCAGAAGACGCCGGTCACCTTCGACGTGTCGGTGTGGGAACTGTTCCTCCCGTTCACCGTGGGTGCCACCCTGGTGATCGCCGAACCGGACCGGCACGGTGAGCCGGAGTACCTGGCCGGTGTGATCACCGGTCACCGGGTGTCGGTGGTGCACTTCGTGCCGTCCATGCTCGCCGCCTTCGCCGACGTGCTCGGCTCGCGCCGCCTGGCCGGATTGAGTTGTCTGCGACTGCTGTTCACCTCCGGCGAGGCGCTGACCGCGGCCACCGCCGGCACCGTGCTCGCCGCGCTGCCCGGGCTGGGGCTGCACAACCTGTACGGACCGACCGAGGCCGCGGTCGACGTCACCGCGCATCGGGTACGCCCGGGGGAGACGGTGGTACCCATCGGGGTGCCGGTGCCGTCCACCTCCACCTACGTCCTCGACCCACGGTTGCAACTGGTGCCGGTGGGGGTGCCGGGCGAGCTCTACCTCGGCGGTGTCCAGCTGGCCCGCGGGTATGCCGCACAGCCCGCCCTCACCGCCGAACGGTTCGTCGCCGACCGGTTCGGCGACGGCGGCGGACGGCTCTATCGCACCGGTGACCTGGTCCGCTGGAATGCCGGCGGCGAGATCGAATACCTGGGCCGCACCGACTTCCAGGTGAAGTTGCGCGGTCAGCGCCTCGAACTCGGCGAGGTGGAGGCGGTGCTGTCGGCCGTCGACGGCGTGGTGCACGCGACGGTGACCGTCGCGCGCGTCGGCGACGACGACCATCTGATCGCCTACCTCGCACCCGACGACGTCGACCTCGCCGCCGCCCGCACGGCGGTCGCCGCGGCTTTGCCCGAGTACATGCGCCCCACCGTGTGGATGCCGCTGGCCGAGATGCCGCTGAACTCGGCCGGGAAGGCGGCCCGCCGGGAGCTGCCGCCCCCGGTGCTGGGCACGGAATCCGATCATGTCGCACCGGAATCGGATCTGGAGGAGATGGTGGCGAGGGTTGTCGGCGACGTCCTCGGGATCGACCGGGTCGGTGTGGCGACCTCGTTCTTCGACCTCGGCGGGAACTCGTTGTCGGCGACGCGCGTCGCGGCCCGGCTGGCCGACACCCTCGACCTCGACGTCACCGTCCGCGATCTGTTCGACACCCCCAGTGTGCGAGAACTGGTGGCGGCCACCGCGGGTCGGGGCCGCCGCATCCCCCGCCTGGCCCCGGCGACCCGCCCGGAACGGATTCCGCTGTCGACCGCGCAGTCCCGGATGTGGTTCATCAACCGGTTCGACCCGGAATCGGCGGCCTACAACATCCCGATGGGTCTGCGTCTGTCCGGCGCACTCGATGCGGTGGCCCTGCGGGATGCGCTCGGCGACGTCGTCGAACGCCACGAGGTGCTGCGCACGCGATACCCGGCCGACGAGCACGGCCCCGTCCAGCAGATCCTGTCCGCGGCCGAGGCCCGCGCGATGCTCGACTGGGCCGACGGATGCGACGCCGATGCCCTGCTCCACGGCGCCACCGACGGATTCGACGTCACCACCGAACTCCCGATCCGGGCCCGGCTGGCCTCGGCCGGTGCGGACTGCTGGGATCTGGTGATCACCGTGCACCACATCGCCTTCGACGGCGAGTCGGCACCGGTCTTCGTGCGGGATCTGTTGGGCGCCTACCTGACTCGTACCGGAGCCGATGCCATCGCACCGGCGCCGCTGCCGGTGCAGTACGCCGACTTCGCCCTGTGGCAGCGGTCGGTGCTGGGATCGGCCACCGACCCCTCCGCCCGGATGGCGGTCCAGCTCGACCACTGGCGCACCGTGCTGGCCGACCTGCCCGAGGTCACCGATCTCCCGATGGATCGCCGGCGGCCCACCGTACTCGACACGGCGGCCGGTCTGGTCACGGTCACCATCGACGACGCGGTGGCCGATGCGCTCGAGGTGTTCGCGCGGGAGCACGACCTGACCGCGTTCATGGTCTCCCATGCCGCGCTGGCGATCACGGTCGCGCGCCTGGCGGTGACCACCGACGTGGTGATCGGCGCACCGATCGCCGGTCGCACCGATGCGGCCCTGAGTGATCTCGTCGGCATGTTCGTCAACACCCTGGTGCTGCGGACCCCGGTCGACCCGGCGCAGACGCTGTCGGAGTTCGTCGCCACCGTCCGCGCCGTGGACGTCGATGCCTTCACCCATTCCGACGTGCAGTTCGACGACCTGATCGACGAGCTCGCCCCGGATCGATCCACCGCTCATCAGCCACTCGTGCAGATCGCCATCACCCACGGTGCCGCCGATCATCGCCGCCCCGCCCGACTCGACACCGCGGCGTTCGGACTGACCGCCGAACCGCTCGGGATCGCCGCACCCGTCGCCAAGTTCGACCTCACCGTGGGCGTCACCGACCGGTCGTCCGACGGACCGATGAACGCCGGATTCGTCTATGCCACCGCACTGTTCGACGAGTCGACGGTGCAGCGCCTCGCCGACACCTGGCTGCGGGTGCTGCTCGCCCTGATCAGCGAACCCGACGTCGCCACCGGAGACGTCGACCTCGTCGACGAGCGGGCCCTGACATCGATGCGGCCGAGCCGCAACTCCACCGGGGTGGCAGCCCCGGCCGCCGACGGCGGCATCTCCGTCCCGCGCACCCTCGTCGACATCCTCGCCGCCCGGCACCCCGACCCCGACCGCCCGGCCCTGATCTGCGCCGGGATCGAGCTGTCGCACGCCGAGTTCGACCGTCGCACACAGCGACTGGCACGAGCCCTGATCGAGCGGGGGATCGGCGCCGACGACGTGGTCGCGGTGGGCCTCGAACGATCCGTCGAGTCGGTGATCGCGGTGTTCGGCGTGATCGGTTCCGGCGCGGCGTACGTGCCCGTCGACCCCGCGCACCCACAGGACCGGATCGACTACATGCTGGCCGATTCCGGTGCGCGATGGGGGATCACCGACGCCGCCACCCGATCCCGGCTCGGGGACACCTGCCGGTGGATCGACGTGGCCGAGGCCACCGACGCCACCCGCAGCTCCCTGCCGATCGAGGCCGGTGAGCGGCACGGCACGATCCGACTCGACACACTCGCCTACCTCGTCTACACCTCCGGGTCCACCGGCCGTCCCAAGGCGGTCGGGGTGAGCAACCGGGGACTGGCCACCCTGATCGATGCGCTCGCCGAGATCACCGGCACCCCGGAGCAGTCGCCGGACACGCGCATCCTGCATGTCGCATCACCGAGTTTCGACGCCTCGGTGCTGGAGATGATGTGGTCGGTCGCCCTCGGCCACACCCTGGTGATCGCACCCGCCGGGGAGTACGCAGGCGATGCGCTCGGACGAATCCTGGAGCGCGACAAGGTGACCGACACCCTGATCACGCCGACGGTACTCGCCACGGTCGACCCGCGACACGGGCGCGGAATCCGCAACCTGGTGACCGGCGGCGAGGCCTGCCCGCCGGAACTCGTCACGCGGTGGGCACAGGCCCGGCCCGGCGGGGCGATGTTCAACTTCTACGGGCCGTCGGAGGCCACCGTCTGGGCCACCACCGGCCGTTCGGTACCCGGCGAACCGATCGTGATCGGGCGTCCGGTGCGCGGATTCACCGGATATGTCCTCGACGCCCGGCTGCACCCGGTACCGCAGGGTGTGGTGGGGGAGCTGTACCTGGGCACCCCCGACTCCCTCGCCCGCGGATATCTCGGCCGGCCCGGCCTGACCGCGGCGTCGTTCGTGGCCGATCCGTTCACCGCGATCCCCGGCGGCCGGATGTATGCCACCGGAGATCTGGTGCGGATCGGCGCATCCGGGGACATCGAGTTCGCCGGGCGCGCCGACCACCAGGTGAAGATCAACGGACAGCGCGTCGAACTCGGCGAGATCGAGGCCGTGCTGGCGGCGCAGCCGGGTGTGGAATCGGCGGTCGTCCTCGGCGTCACCGACGACACCGGCCGTTCCCGGCTGGTCGCCTACCTGGTTCCCGAGACCGCCCCGAACCCCGAGACCGCCCCGAACCCCGAGAGCGCCGACGCCGATGGCCGGAGCGACCTCGACACCGAGGTGATCCTGCGGGGTGCCGCCGACCATCTCGCCGGCCACATGGTGCCCCACCACGCCGTCGTCCTCGACGCACTGCCCACCACTCCCGGCGGCAAACTGGACCGCAAAGCCCTTCCGCGGCCGACGCTGTCGGTGCTGTCGGCGCAGGACGCGGGCCACGAGGCCCCGGCCACCGCGGCCGAGGAGGCCCTCGCCGCGATCGTGGCCGGCCTGCTCGGCCGCGAGCGGGTCGGGGTCACCGAGTCGTTTTTCGCGCTCGGCGGCGACTCGATCATGTCCATCCAGCTCGCGTCCGCGGCCAAGGCGGCAGGACTGCACCTGTCCCCGCGGGAGATCTTCGAGCACAAGACGATCCGCGGGATGGCCCGGGTCGCCGGGGACGACGCCGACCGGATCGACCCGCTGCCCGAACCGGCGGGTGGACCGATCGGTGAGATGCCGATCCCGCCGATCGTGTCCTGGCTGGTGTCGGCCGCACCCACCCCGGCCGATCTCGCCGACTTCAACCAGTCGATGGTCCTGACCCGGCCCGCCGGCCTCGGGGCCGGCGAACTGCGCCGGGTGCTCTCGGCGGTCGTCGCCACCCACCCGATGCTGTCGGCCGCCCTGCGGATCACCGACGCCGGCCCGGTGCTCACCGCCGGTCTGCCGTTCGACGCCGACACCGCGATCAGCACGCACACCGTCGACCACGCCCACGGTGTGACAGGAACCGACGCGACGGTGCCGGCCGAACAGATCCGCCAGGTGCACGCATCTGCGGCGCGCCGCCTCGACCCGTCCGCCGGGCGGGTGGTGCACGCGGCCCTGATCGAGGACGGCGCCGGCGGTGGCCGCATCGTCCTCGTCGTCCACCACCTCTCCGTCGACGCGGTCTCCTGGCCGATCCTCGTGGAGGACCTGATCACCGCGTGGACACAGGTGTCGGCCGGACAGGAACCGACACTGCGCGGTGAGGGGACGTCGTTGCGCGCATGGCAACACGCCGTGGCCGGGCAGATCGACCGGCACCGAGGCGAACTGGGTCACTGGCTGACCCGCAGTGCAGGCGATGCCTCGACGGTGCCCGCCTCTACGGTGCTCACCTCTGCTGCGGACACCCCGGCACCCACACCGGATACCGGATACCGCTATCGCGAGACCGCATCGGTGGTCCGCGAGGTGACCGGCCCGATCGCCGCAGCCGTCGCCACCGCGGTGCCCACCGCCTTCGGCGGCACCGTCGCCGACGTCCTCGTCGGTGCCCTCGCACGCGCCATCCGCAGCCGGCAGTCCGCGCAGGGGATCGGTTCGGGCGCACCGCTGTCGGTGCTCCTCGAGGGACACGGCCGATACGAGGACCTCCTCGCCACCGGCAACCGGCCGGTGCGCGCCGACCTGTCGCGCACCGTCGGCTGGTTCACCTCCATCGCACCGATCGCACTGTCGGCCGACGGCGACATCGTGCACGCCGTCAAGGAGGCCAAGGAAGAACGGGTCGGCATGCCGGCCCACGGCATCGGCTTCGGGCTGCTGCGCCAGGACGACGGCACCGGACTCGCTGCCCACCGGCTCCCGGACATCGCCGTCAACTACCTCGGGACCCGGGCCGTGCGCGGCGCGGGCGACGACACCGCCGCCGCGGATGCGGCCGGGCCCACCGAATCCCTGCCCGCCGAAACCCTGCCCGGCCGGTTCCTGCCCGCCGCGGACGCACCGTTCCTGCCGTCGGTGGTCACCGGCGACCTCGCCGCGATGAGTGCCCTGACGATCAACGTCGGCGCCACCACCGGAGACCGGCCCGCGGTGACCGCGGACTTCCGGTATGTGCCGGAGGTGTTGTCGCACAACGACGTCGCCGACATCGCCGATCGCTGGGCGCAGGAACTCGACGCCGTCGTCCGATATGTCGCCGAGACCGGCGATGTCGGCCTCTCGCCCTCGGATGTGCCCGGGACCGGGGTGACGCAGACCGACCTGGACGAGCTGGGTGACCGGTATCCCGGTGCCGACGTGTGGCCGCTGTCGCCGTTGCAGCGCGGCCTGTTCTTCCAGGCCGAGCTGGCCGGTGACACCGACGTCGACGTCTATGTGACACAGGCGATCCTGGAGCTCGGACCCGATGTCGACCTCGACCGCCTGCGCCGGGCCGGAGACGACCTGCTGATCGGCCATCGGGTGTTGCGCAGCGGCTACCTGCGTCTGCGCAGCGGAGCCGCGGTCGCGGTGATCCCCACGCAGGCACAACTGCCCTGGCAGACCGTGACCGTCGACGACGCCGCAGTGGCCGCCGGCCGCATCACCGAGGTGGCGGCGGCGGAGCGGACCCGGCCGTTCGACCTGACCGCACCGCCGCTGATGCGTGCGGCCGCCGTCGTCCATCCCGACGGTGTCGACGTGGTGATCACCAGCCATCACCTGCTGTTCGACGGCTGGTCGGCTCCGCTGGTGCTCGCGGATCTGCTGGCGCTGTACGCAACCGGGGCCACCTACACCCGTCGCGGCACCGGCGACTTCGCCGACCATCTGCGTCGCCTGGCCGCTGCCGACGACGAGGCCGGTCTGGCCGCATGGCGCCGGCTGCTGGCACCGCTGGACGCCCCCACCCTGGTGGCTCCGGGTGCCTCGATCACCGCCGATGCGATGCCCGTGGATCTGGTCGTCCCGATCGAGGCCGACCTGGTGGCCGCGGTCGACCGCCTCGCCCGGGCACACGGTGCGACCGTCTCCACCGTGCTGCAGACCGCGTGGGCGATCTTCCTCGCCGAGTTCACCGGCAACCGTGTGGTGGTGTTCGGCGAGACCGTCTCGGGTCGTCCCGCCGACCTCGACGGTGTGGAATCCATGGTCGGGCTGTTCATCAACACCCTGCCCGTGGTGGTCGACGTCGACCCGGACCTCTCGATCGCCGGGCTGCTGGAAAACGTTCAGGCGGACAAGGTCTCGGTCCTCGATCACCAGCAGCTCGGGCTGCCCGAGATCGTTGCGGCGGCCGGGGTCCCGGTGGTGTTCGACACGCTCACGGTGCACGAGTCCTACCCCGTCGACCGGGACTCGGTGACCGCTGCGGCCCCGGGGGCGGGTCTGACGATCCGGGGGATCTCCACCCGGGACGCCACCCACTACCCGCTGAACCTGGCGTCGGCCCCCGCCGGTGACGCGCTCACCCTGACCCTGAAGTACCTGCCGTCGGCCTTCGACGACGCGCAGGTCGCGGTGTTCGGCGAGGTCCTCCGGCAGATCCTGCGATCGATGGCGACCGCACCGGCCACCCCGGTCGGACGGATCGAGCTCGTCGCGCCCGGCGCCCGCACCGATGCGCTGATCGCCCCGCGCCTGCCCGCGACCACCCCGGTCACTATCCCCGACCTGCTGGCCGGCCGAACCGTCGACGCCGGTCACCCGGCGCTGATCTGCGACGGACAGGTGCTCGACCATGCGGAGTTCGAGGCCCGGACCAACCGGGTGGCGCGATCGCTGATCGGCCGGGGGATCGGGGCCGAGGACGTCGTCGCGGTGGGCATCGAGCGCTCCGTCGACTCCGTCGTCGCCGCCTGGGGCGTGCTCAAGAGCGGTGCGGCCTACCTGCCGATCGATCCCGCACACCCCGACGACCGGATCGCCTTCATGATCGGCGACTCGCAGGTGAGCACCGGACTCACCACCGCGGCCACCCGTCCGCGACTGGGCGAATCCGACTGCCGGTGGCTCGATCTCGACGACGTGGCGACCCACGGTTCGGCGGCGCCGATCGCCGCCGACGAGCGGCATGGGCACCTGCGCGTCGACGGACTGGCCTATCTGATCTACACCTCCGGTACCACCGGACGACCCAAGTCCGTCGCGGTCTCGCACCGCGGTGTGGCCACCCTCACCGCAGAGCTGCGAGCCCTCACCGGCGAGCGCGGCGCCGACCCGGACACCCGGGTCCTGCACGTCGCGTCGCCGGGGTTCGACGCGTCGTTCTTCGAGATGATCTGGGCGATCGCCGGCGGACACACCCTGGTGATCGCGCCGGCCGGCGACTATGCCGGCCGGGCCCTGGGCACCGTACTGCGTCGCGACCGGGTCACCGACATGGTGATCACCCCCTCGGTGCTCGCGACGCTGGAGGTCGGCGACGCCGCCTACGTGCGCCTGCTCGCGACGGCCGGTGAGGCATGCCCGCCCGATCTCGTCACCCGCTGGGCCGGTGACGGCCGCGCGATGGTCAACCTCTACGGTCCCACCGAGTCCACGGTGTGGTCCACGGTGGCCGGTCAGACACCCGGGGCGGAGGTGACCATCGGTCGCGGTATCCGCGGGATGGCCACCTACGTGCTCGACGACCGGCTGCGCCCGGTGCCACGCGGGATGGTGGGCGAGCTGTATCTGTCCTCCGCGGTGTCACTGGCCCGCGGCTACCTCAACCGAAGCGCCCTCACCGCAACACGATTCGTTGCCGACCCGTTCGCCGGACCGGGTGGCCGGATGTATGCCACCGGCGATCTCGTCCGGGTGCGCGCCGGTGGCGGCCTCGAGTATGCGGGCCGCGCCGACCACCAGGTGAAGATCAACGGTCAACGCGTCGAACTCGGTGAGATCGAGGCCGTGCTCACCGGTGTGGACGGCGTGAGTGCGGCGGTGGTCCTCGGGGTCGGTTCGCCGGCCGTCGCGCTCGTCGCCCATCTCGTCGCCCCCGCCGATCTCGACATCGGTGTGGTCCGGGCCGCTGCGGCCAAACACCTTCCGGCACATATGGTCCCGGGCGCATTCACCATCCTGGACGCCTTGCCGCTCACCCCGACCGGCAAACTCGACCGGGATGCGCTGCCCGACCCGCTGCACCGCGGCGCGGACCTGCCCTACGTCGTCCCGGCCACCCCCGACGAGGAGGCCGTCGCGGGCGTGTTCGGTGAGGTGCTCGGCGTCGACCGGGTGGGTGCCACCGCGTCGTTCTTCGACGCCGGCGGCAACTCGCTGTCGGCGGCCCGGCTCGCGGCGCGGCTGTCGGATCGCTTCGACGCCACCGTGACCGTGCGCGATGTCTTCGACGCACCCACGGTGCGGTTGCTCGCCGACCTCGTCGGCAGCGATGCGATGGCCGGTGCACGCGCGCCGATCACCGCCATCACCCCACGGCCGCAGGAGATCCCGCTCTCGTTCGCGCAGCGGCGGATGTGGTTCGTCAACCGATTCGATCCGTCGGCGGCCACCTACAACATCCCGGCCGTGCTGCGGGTCGAGGGCCCGCTCGACATCGGGGCACTGCGGGCGGCATTCGGCGACGTCGTCGAACGGCACGAGATCCTGCGGACCACCTTCCCCGAGGTCGACGGCATACCCCGTCAGCACGTGCATCCGGCGACCGATGCCGGACGTCTGCTGGACTGGGCGGAGCTCGATTCGGTCGACCGGCTCGAGGCCGCCGTCACCGCCGGCTTCGACGTCACCGCCGAGTTCCCGATCCGCGCACGCCTGTGTCCCGTGCCCGGCGGTGCCCACCTCATCGCGGTGGTGCTCCACCACATCGCCGCCGACGGCGAGTCGGTGGGCCCGCTGGTCGGCGATCTCGCCTCGGCCTACCGGGCACGGGTCGAGGGCCGGGCCCCGCAGTGGACCCCGCTGGACGTGCAGTTCGCCGACTTCGCGATCTGGCAGCACCGCGTACTCGGCGACCCGGCCGACGAGCAGTCGCCGGTCGGGACGCAACTGGCCTACTGGCGTGAGCGTCTCGCCGGGCTCCCCGACATGCTCGCGGTACCGGCCGACCGGCCACGTCCACCGGTGCAGTCCCATCGCGGCGCCACCGCCGGCCTCGTGATCCCGGCCGCGGTGGCCGCACGGCTCACCGCGGTGGCGGCAGAGCACGCGATGACGCCGTTCATGGTGCTGCACGCGGCGGTCGCGGTGCTGTTGTCGCGGCTGTGCGCCACCGACGACATCACCGTCGCCACCCCCACCGCGGGCCGCGGCCAGGCGGTGCTCGATCCCCTGATCGGGATGTTCGTCAACACGCTGGTGCTGCGGACACAGGTCCGGGGGAGCGAGCCGTTCACCGATCTGCTGGCCCGGGTCCGCGCCGACGACCTGGCCGCATTCGCACACGCCGACGTCCCGTTCGAGGCACTGGTGGAGGCGATCGATCCGGTTCGGTCCGAGTCGTTCTCGCCGCTTGCCCAGGTGATGCTCGCACTCGACCAGGCGTCGGCGACGTCGGGTGGCGCGGCGGTGCCGGCGGTCGAGATCGGCGGTCTACACGTGGAACCGGTTGCCGCGCCCGCGGTCCCGGCACAGTTCGACCTGACGGTGTCGATCGCGACGGCACCCGACGGTGAGGACTGGGGTGGATCGGTGGTGTATGCGACCGACCTGTTCGATCCGTCCACCATCGAGGCCTTCGTCGCACGATTCGTCGCCGGACTCACCGACCTGCTCGCCGATCCCGCTGCGGCAGTGGCCGATACGCCCCTGCTGCTGCCGGCCGAGCGTCCCGGCCTCGCCGCCTGGACGGCCGGGCCGCAGCAGGCCGTGGCGCCGATGCTGCTGCCGGATGTGCTGGGGGCACAGGCGGTGCGGACACCGGATGCGACCGCGTTGGTCAGCGGTGATCGTGTGGTGACCTACGCGGAGTTCGCCGCGCGGGTGTCGGCGCAGGCCCGCGAGCTGATCGCACTCGGCGTGGGACCCGATGTCGCGGTGGCCGTGTGCATCCCGCGATCGGTGGAGATGCTGGTCGCGGTGCATGCGGTGGTGACCGCCGGCGGACAGTATGTGCCGGTGGACGTGGAGGCGCCGGTCGGGCGGGTGCGGTCGATGTTCGAGACCGCCGACGTCCGGGTGCTGCTGGTGGACCGGTCCGGCCGGTCGGTGTCGGCCACCGGCGTCGCCGCGGAATCCGGTGTCCCGGTGCGGCAGGTGGACACCGGTGGGCCGGTGCCCGCGGCCGACACCGACGGCGCCCCGGTGGCCGCCGCCGAGAGGCTCGCGCCGATCGGTCCGGAGACCGCCGCGTACACCCTGTTCACGTCCGGATCGACCGGTACGCCCAAGGGTGTCACCGTCGGCCATCGGGCGATTGCCAACCGGCTGGTGTGGATGCAGCACGACCATCGGTTGACCGCGGCCGACGCGGTGGTGCAGAAGACGCCCTACACCTTCGATGTGTCGGTGTGGGAACTGTTCTGGCCGTTCATGATCGGCGCACAACTGATCATCGCCGAGGCCGGCCGTCACGGCGACCCCCGCTACCTCGCCGACCTGATGGCCACCCGGCAGGTGTCGGTGGCGCACTTCGTCCCGTCGATGCTGTCGGCATTCCTCGACGTCGTCGACGCCCCCCGGCTGGCCGCACTCGACGGGCTGCGCCTGCTGTTCACCTCCGGTGAGGCGTTGCCGCCCACCGTGGCACAGTCGACCCTTGCCGCGTTGCCCCGGACCCGGCTGTACAACCTGTACGGGCCCACCGAGGCCGCCGTCGACGTCACCCGGCACGAGGTGACCGCGGGGGAGACGGTGGTGCCGATCGGGCGACCGGTGCTCAACACCACCACCCATGTCCTCGACGGGCGGTTGCGGCCGGTGCCGCCGGGAGTGGCCGGTGAGCTCTACCTCGGCGGTGTGCAGGTGGGCCGGGGATATGCGGCCCGTCCGGATCTGACGGCCGAACGGTTCGTCGCCGACCCCTTCGGTCCCGCCGGTGCTCGTCTGTACCGCACCGGCGACCGTGTCCGCTGGGATCGCGACGGACGGCTGGAGTATCTGGGGCGCACCGACTTCCAGGTCAAGCTGCGCGGTCAGCGACTCGAGCTCGGCGAGATCGAGGCGGTGCTGGCCGGTGCCCCGGGGGTGGTCCACGCCGCGGTGATCGTCGCGCCGGGTCCGGCCGGAGACCGGTTGGTCGCCTACCTCGCCCCGGCCGACGCCGACGTCGAGTCCGCCCGGGCACTCGCGGCGGGACGGCTACCGGAGTACATGCGGCCCGACGTCTGGACGACGCTGCCGGAGATGCCGCTGAACGTGGCCGGAAAGGTCGATCGGAAGTCGCTGCCGGCCGTGGCCGCCGAACCGTCGGTGTACCTCGCTCCCGGCACCGAGGTCGAACGCATGGTGGCGCAGGTGTTCGCCGAGATCCTCGGTGTCGACCGGGTGGGTGTCACCGACTCGTTCTTCGACCTCGGCGGCAACTCGCTGGCGGCGACGCGGGTGGTGGCCCGGGCAGGTGAACGATACGGTCTGCGCATCGAACTGCCCTGGCTCTTCAGCGATCCCACCGTCGGTTCGCTGGCCCGCCGGATCGCCGATCACACCGTTCTGGCCGGCGACGTCCTGATCGCGCTCCGGACGCAGGGCGGGCGAGCGCCGCTGTTCTGTGTGCACCCGGCCGGCGGCCTGGCGTGGTTCTACGGCGGACTCGCGCCGCATCTGGCCGACCGTCCGATCTACGGCCTGCAGGACCCGCACGTGATCCTCGGCGAGCCGACCGCCGGCGCCGAGGCCCTGGCCCGCCGGTATGTGGCCGAGATCCGTCGGGTCCGCCCGCACGGGCCCTACCACCTGCTGGGCTGGTCGGTCGGCGGTGTGATCGCCCACGCGATGGCCACGCTGCTCGAGGCCGAGCACGAGGAGGTGGCCTTCCTGGGCATCATGGACTCCGCACCCGAACCGGCCGGACCGGCGGAATCGGCCGGACCTGCCGACCGGTCGGCGGTTCCCGATGTGCTCGACGGTTCGGTCGCGGCCGATCTCCTCGGCGGGTGGCGCGACCTGTTCGACCTCGGCGACGAGGTCCGCGCCGAGTCGCCGGCGGAACTCACCGCGATCATCCGGTCGCAGATCGCCGGGATGGGACTGCTCGCCGACGATCAGGTGGAACGGATCATGGAGAGTTTCGCGGCCTCCGACGAGGCCGTGCTCGGCTACCGACCCGGTGTGTTCGGCGGTGACGCACATGTCTTCGTCGCCACCGCCGACAAGCCGGACCCAGCACGTGTCGTCGACGCGTGGCGACCCTTCGTGTCGGGTCCGGTGGCCGGCACCGAGGTGGACACACACCATCTCGGGATGGCCGACGAGGCGTCGCTCGCGGTGATCGGCCCGGTGCTCGACGAGGCGCTGACGGTTGCCGACCGTCGCGGCCCGTCCACACGGAGGCCGGTGTGGGGAGGGCCTGGGCTCAGACCGTAACCTGAATGTAGTTAGGTGACCCTATCCACGGGTCCCGACGTCGAACGAATGATGAATTGACGATGTCGCCGCGCGAATGCGCGCGACGACATGACAATGGTGGGAACGGCGGCCCGTGTGCCGTCGGCGCCAGAGAGAGGACGAGGTAGATGACGAACCCCTTCGATGACGAGAACGGTCGATTCTTCGTGCTGGTCAACGACGAGAACCAGCATTCGCTGTGGCCGGTCTTCGCCGACATCCCGGCGGGCTGGACCAAGGTCTTCGGTGAGGACAGCCGGGCCGCATGCCTGGAATACGTCGAGAAGAACTGGACCGATCTGCGGCCCCAGAGCCTGATCGACGCCATGGAGGCCGACAAGGCCGCGCGTGCGGGCGGCGGGGACGCCACCGGGCAGTGACCCGTGGGAGATACCCGGCGGCGAGCCGATGTCGCCGCCGGGTGTCGCACCCGTAACACTTTCACATCAGCAACATCTTTCACATTTTCCTCACGCGGTTGCGCTTGTATCGTCGGTGGCGAAAGTATTGTCATTATGGACTGTGTGATTCGTCACAGCTGCCGATGGCCACTCCGTGTAAGCGGCCTCGGTCGGGCACAGTGAGCAGAACGTGTTCCGTCGGCGGACCCTCAGTGGTGGCCAGTTCGAGGAGGCCGATGTGGTATCCGATCGTGAGGTCGAGGCCGTGGTGTCAGAGGTCGGGCGCCGTGCGCTGATCACGCCCAGTCTGGTGGCGGTGCGTGTCTTCGGCGAGGCCATCACCTTCGGTGATCTCGACCGATCCATCCGCGAGTACACCATCGTGATGGAGGCCCGCGGACTCTCGCCGCATGCGGCCTTCTTCGCGGCCCTGCTCCACTGTGCGCCGTCGCTGGCGTCGGTGATCGACGGCAAGAGCTGTGAGCGGGTCCTCGACGATGTCGTCACCTGGATCGGGCGCGGTATCGACACCGGTCCGGCGCAGGGACTGCGCGCCGTCGGCTGAACCGACTCGGGTTCCCACGATCAAGGCCCGGAGCTCTGCGCTCAGGCCCACATCCCCGCGATCGGACGTCAGAGTCCCGCGATCAGCAGTACCAGGAACAGGATCGGCAATCCGACGATGGCACTGCCGGTGCCCAGCACGATCCCGGTGATCGCGCGGCCGGTACCGCGGTAGTCCGGGCGCCTGCCGATCTGGAAGGCCCCTACCAGTCCGAGGACGACGGCCAGTGCGCCGACCAGGCCGCCGAGGCCGGCCAGTGGGATCAGTGGCATCGACGCCAGTCCCGAGATCATTGCCGCCTGTGCGACCGGCGCGGTCCGGCGCGTGGGCGGGAGGACGGGCTGCAGCGGCGTGTACGGCACCGGATCGGGGCGGCCGAGGTCCCAGTAGTCGCCCACCGCGGGTAGCGGGGAATCGTCCTGCCGGGCGCGGGGCGACAACCAGAAGCTCCCGGTGGCCGGCGTCGCGACCTCGACCGCGGCCGGGACTGGTGCTGCGGGGATCGGTGCGGCGGGTGGCGTGCCGGTGGAGGTGAAGGCCGTGGAGGCGGGGGCGGGGAGCGGTTCGTCGTCGTTCACCGTCGGCCATCGGAGATGCTGATCGGTCACCGCGGGCGCGATCGGACTGGTGGGGTGATCGGTCCGGGTCATCCGTTCCTCCTGGTCCATGGGCCGGGTCCGAGTGTACCGACGTCCGCCGACATCCCGGTCCGCCGAAGATCGCGTTCCCTGTTCCTCGTCGTCCCCGTCGCGGGCGCCGGGTGCGGAGATGACAGACGCCCCACCGGACGGGTCCGGTGGGGCGTCTGTGGTCGGTACCGGATGGATCGGTACCGGATGAGGTCAGTGACCGCCGGGCATCATCGACGACAGCTGCTCGACGACGCTGCCGCTGAGCTTCCAGGTGCCGTCGATGTTGACGTAGGTCAGGTCCAGGTCGACCGGGTGATCGGGGGCGTGCGGGCTGGTCACGGCGACGGTGACGGTGGCCTTGTCGCCATCGGCCTTCACGGTCTTCACCTCGTACACCTCGGGGCCGTAGCCGGCGGCCGACGCGCCCTTGTTGTAGGCCTGCAGGGCGGGCTTGGTGGCCGGGTTGGAGGTGTCGACCACGGTGTCGAGCTGCTCGCTCGAGGTGTCCGGGTTGAGTGCGGTGCGCAGGATGGTCTGCGCCGACGCCACGTCGAGATCGGTCGCCTGGGCCTCGCCCGAGGTGCTCGCCTCGGCGGATGCCGATGCGGACGCCGACGTCGTGGTGGTCGAGGTGGTGTCGTCGTCGCTGGAGCATGCGGCGACGGAGAAGACTGCAGCGCCGGCCAGCAGGGCCGCGGCGACGGACTTCCGAAGCGTCATTTCGTGACTCCCATCGAGGATTAGGTAAGCCCACACTAACTCACCGGTAGGTTTCGCTCGAGGAGGCGCCCCGCAGGAATTAAACGGACCAAGGTCCGGTTATGCTGGGTGACAGTTACCCACCGGCACCTCGGAGGCGCGCCATGCAGTTCGGACTCTTCAGCGTCAGCGACATCACCACCGATCCCACGACCGGCATCACCCCCACCGAGAACGAGCGCATCAAGGCGATGGTGACCATCGCGAAGAAGGCCGAGGACATCGGGCTCGACGTCTTCGCCCTCGGTGAGCACCACAACCGCCCGTTCTTCTCGTCGTCGCCGACCACCACCCTGGCCTACATCGCCGCCCAGACCAGCACGCTGAACCTGTCCACCTCGACCACCCTGATCACCACCAACGATCCGGTGAAGATCGCCGAGGACTTCGCGATGCTGCAGCACCTCGCCGACGGGCGCGTCGACCTCATGCTCGGCCGCGGCAACACCGGGCCGGTCTACCCGTGGTTCGGTCAGGACATCCGGCAGGGCATCCCGCTGGCAATCGAGAACTACCATCTGCTGCACCGGCTCTGGACCGAGGACGTCGTGAACTGGGAGGGCAAGTTCCGCACCCCGCTCACCTCCTTCACCTCCACTCCGCGCCCGCTCGACGACGTCGCACCGTTCGTGTGGCACGGCTCGATCCGCAGCCCGGAGATCGCCGAGCAGGCCGCCTATTACGGGGACGGCTTCTTCGCCAACCACATCTTCTGGCCCGCCGAACACTCCAAGCGGCTGATCGACTTCTACCGCGAGCGCTACGAGCACTACGGACACGGCAAGGCGCACCAGGCGATCGTCGGTCTCGGCGGACAGTTCTTCATCCGCAAGAACTCCCAGGACGCCGTTCGCGAGTTCCGGCCGTACTTCGACAACGCCCCCGTCTACGGACATGGCCCGTCGCTGGAGGACTTCACCCGCGAGACCCCGCTGACCGTCGGCAGCCCGGCTGAATTCGTCGACCGCACACTGTCTTTCCGTGACACCTTCGGCGACTATCAGCGTCAGCTGTTCCTCGTCGACCACGCCGGGCTGCCGTTGAAGACGGTGCTCGAGCAGCTCGACGAGCTCGGTGAGGTGCTGCCCGAACTCCGCAAGGGCTTCGCCGCGGGCCGCCCCGCCGACGTCCCCGACGCCCCGACCCACGCCTCGCTGGTCACCGCCCGCGACGCCGAGGCCGATTCCGCCGACAACACAGAGAAGGTGAACGCATGAGCGCCGTGGATCTCGTCGCGGTCAACGCCGGACTCGGTGAGCCGTCGTCGACGAGGATGCTCGTCGACCGGCTCGTCGCTGCGACGACCGCCGAATTCGGTTCGGACGGAGTCGATGTCACCGTGACGGTGATCGACCTGCGGGACCTCGCCGTGGACCTCGGGGCCTCGATGGCCGCCGGTTTCGCCGGCGGTGCGGCCCGGGCGGCGATCGAGCGGGTGCAGCAGGCCGACGCGCTGATCGTGGCGACCCCGGTCTTCAACGCCTCGTACTCGGGGTTGTTCAAGACCTTCTTCGACCTCGTCGACGTGGATACGATGACCGCCAAGCCGGTCCTCATCGCGGCAACCGGTGGCAGCCCGCGACATTCGATGGTGCTCGACCACGCGCTGCGCCCCCTGTTCGGGTATCTGCGCACCGTGGTGGTGCCGACCGGGGTGTACGCCGCGTCCGAGGACTGGGCCGGTGGTTCCGGTGACACCACCTCGCTCGACACCCGGATCAGGCGTGCGGCAGCAGAACTGGCGGCTGTGGCCGGCACCCGCCCCGCCCGCGCGGTGCGCTCGGGTCGTCGCCCGGCCGCCGATGCGGTCGCAGACACCGCCGACGGTTCGGATGCGAGCCGCCGCGCGGAGCAGGCGGGTATCGACAACTTCGCCCGGCTGCTGGGCCGCTGACCAGACCCCGCTGACCCGATCCCACCACGACACCGCCCCGGCCATCCGGCGGCGGACGGTCTGCTCGAGTCCGCCGACGAGCGCATAGGCCAGTACCGAGACCACGATGATGATCGCGATCGACGCCCAGAGCTGGTTGTAGTCGAAGGCCCAGGTCACCGATGTCAGCAGCGGTCAGATGTCGGTGGGCACCGCGGAGTGGATGTCGCCGAGACCTACGGCTCGTCGGGGCGGAAACCCGGCGGCAGGCGCGGCGGCTGCGGAGATGCTCAAACGCTGAGCAACAGGGGTCGTTCGCCAGATGTCCGTCGCTGGATCACAATGGGGGTCTCATCATCCTGTCGAGGAGGCGTCCCGTGGCCGGCTATCCACCCCGTAACGACACCCCGGACACACCGGTGTTGCTGCCCGCACCGATCGAGCGGATCGTGTTGGGCCTGCAGCCCGTCCTCGGTCCGATCGCCCGCCGGACCCCGGCGCTGGCCACCATCACCCATCGCGGTCGGGTCACCGGCGAGACGTTCCGGACCCCGGTGCGGGCGTTCCGTGGCGATGGGGTGCTCGCCGTCGCGATGATCCACGGCACCACCGACTGGGTGCGCAACATCCTCGCCGCCGGGGCCGCCGACGTCCGGCTGTCCGGCACACAGTGCCACATCGTCAACCCGCGGGTGGTGCCGGTCGGCGGTGACGCCGACGGTCTCCCCGACGCCGCACGCAAAGCGCTACGACGCAGTGCGGTCTTCGTCGCCGACATCGGCTGAGCCCATCGTCGCTCGCGTGGGCCGTCGTTGCGTCGTGAGGTCGGCTGTCTGAGGTTTCGACACGTCTCGTCGCTGCGCTCCTCGTCGGCTCAACCATCGTGTGGTTCTTGCGGTTTGGGTAGTGGGTGGTTGAGCCGGGGCCGAGCCCTTGGGTGTTCGTGTGGGCTGTTGTTGCGTCGTGAGGTCGGCTGTCTGAGGTTTCGACACGTCTCGTCGCTGCGCTCCTCGTCGGCTCAACCATCGTGTGGTTCTTGCGGTTTGGGTAATGGTTGGTTGAGCCGGGGTCGAGCTCTTGGGTGTTCGTGTGGGCTGTTGTTGCGTCGTGAGGTTGGCCGTCTGAGGTTTCGACATGTCTCGTGGCTGCGCTCCTCGTCGGCTCAACCATCGTGTGGTGCTTGTGGTTTGGGGAATTGATGGTTGAGCCGGGACCGAGCCCTTGGGCGAGGACCCGTGTCGAAACCCGGTGAGACAGCGGTGTTCGCAACCACTTCCGACTCGAGGGTGATCAGTCGTGCGCCCGACCCGGCGTGTTCTCCCGCGCACGGAGCCGGGTCCCCGGGAGTTGCGGAGCCGGAAGATGTTGCACCTCACCGGTATAACCCTGAACCTGGCCGAACCGTTCGCTGTGGTCCATCCACTCCTCGCGGAACCGGACGATGTCGTCGTGGCTTCGTCCCAGGAAGTTCCACCACATGATGATGTCCTCGCCCAAGGGCAGGCCGCCGAGGACGATCACCCGGGCGGAATCGGAACCGGGGTTGACCAGCGTGAGCTGCTCGGCTCCCAGGCCGACATACCCCAGCTCGGTCCGTTCGATTGTGCGGGAGGCGGATTCGGCGATCGCCACGGAACCGGAATCGACCAGGAATCCGTGCTCGAAGTCGGCGCGAACATCGAGGACGGCCCGGCTCCCCGCCGGCAGATGCAGTTCCGCGCCCATGAGTGGGGTGAATGTCGGCACCGGCGACGCCGATCCGAGCAGCTCGCCGAGGAAGACCCGGGCGGTGACCTCGCCGGCCGTGATCAGTGGTGGCGCGTAGTGGGCGAAACCGCGGGCGGTATCGGCCGCCGACGCGGGCAGGGCGATCCAGAGCTGCACCCCGTGCAGCACCGTGGTGTCGGGGGTGGAGACCTCGGTGTGGGCGATCCCGTGACCGGCGGTCATCAGGTTGAGCTCACCGGGGCGCACCATGGCATGGTTGCCCATCGTGTCCCGGTGCTCGATCTCGCCGGTGAAAAGCCAACTGGCCGTCTGTAAACCGGTGTGCGGATGTGGTGGTACGTCCATGCCGCCGGTGGCCGCGACGTCATCGGGTCCGTAGTGGTCGGCAAAGCACCAGGCCCCGATGAGCGAGCGATCCCGTTGCGGAAGGGTGCGATGCACCGTCATCGCGCGCGGGCCGCCCAGTGGCACGTCGCGTGCGGTGAGGATGTCCATCCGGATCGTTCCGGCCCCCTCCGCCGGTGCGGCGTCGGTGTGGCAGTGCACCTCGGCAGGTTCGGTCTCCAGATTGCTCATCGCGCACCACACTTTCACCGTCGGGCTGGACGTGTGGGCCCAGTCTACGGAGGTAGGGGTGGCGATGCCGTCAGGCCATCACACCACGGCGGCGTCGTCGAAGCTCATCGCCAGACGTTGTACCGAGGTGGTCATCAGTGCGTGCCGCCCCAGTTTCAGGGTGCGCAGTTCGTCGGCGATCTCGTGGTCGCCGAGCGTCAGCGTCGCCCCGCCGATCCGGGTGCGGGTGCCGGTGATCGACCGCAGCCGCCACGGCGTGCTGCGCAGCACGCCGTCGAGCTGGGAGTAGGCGTGCAGGGTGGTCTCGGCCGCCGACGACGGCACCGACAACCCGGGCTTGACCGTGAGATCGGCGATCAGGCTGCCGTCCTGGCTCACCCGGCCGTGACGGGTGGGGGAGTCGTGGTCGACGTCGAAGTCGGCGAGGATCTTCGGGAATCCCCAGATACCGCGGCCGGCGGCCAGGGTGAACTCGCCGTCGACGGGCAGCCGGTGGATCAGGGCGCGGGCGTTCCCGGCGACGAGCCGTCGCAGTGCGGTGACCGGTGAGGCCGGCGCTGCCGGGTCGTCCACCAGGAAGCACACGCCGAACTCGTTGTACGGGCCGAGATCGCCGTCGACATAGTCGACGAAGACGAGCATGCACATCCCCCGTCCGGGCCGGATGCGCAGCGGGGTGGGGCGATGCCGACCGGTCCCGGCGGCGTCGATCGCCGCCTGCATGGCGGCGGCATCGGCGGTGAACCCGGCGACGAAGCATCGCGCCTCGCGGATCTCGACCGGCATGGTGACGGTGGTGCCGAGGACGTCGTGGCGGGCCGGGGTGCTCATCGGGCCTCCTGTGCAATCACCGGACTATTAGAACACGTTCTATTTCTGGCCCGGGTGGCTTTACCGAATCGATGAATCCATGGCCCGCGAAACCGCCATTCGAACGATTTCACCCCGGATTCGGCCGTGTGCTGAGGACTTCGTCGCACCACCGTGATACCCAACAGGGAGCAGGGCGAATGGTCGGTGATCGGGAAGTGGTGTCATGGCTGGACGGGTTCTACGAATCGGGATGGTCGACGACCATCGATCACCGATCTGGGGTGTCGAACGCATTCTCGAGGACCAGCTCGACCTCGAACTCGTACGCGCCGCGGCGACCGTGGACGAACTGCTCGCCGGGGGCGCGAATCTCGACATCGTGCTCCTCGATCTGCGTCTCGACGACGGCACCACCCCGCGCGAGAACGTCAACCGGCTGCGCGACGCGGGGATCGGGGCGGTGGTCTACACCTCCGGTGAGCATCCGGCGCTGCTGCGTTCGGCGGCCAAGGCCGGTGCGCTCGGCGTGGTCCTGAAGTCGGCCTCCGAAGACGAGATCCGCGCGGCCCTCCGCGCAGCCGGAGAGGGCACCGCGGTGCTGACCACCGAATGGGCCGCCGCCATCGACGGCGATCCGGAACTCGCCGCGGTCGACCTGAGTCCGCAGCTGCAGCGGGTCCTCGCGCTGTATGCCTCCGGGGAGACCTCGGCAAGCGTCGGGGAGGCCCTCGGGGTGACGGCCGAGACCGTCAACGAATACCTCAAACGCATCCGCCAGAAGTACGCCGACGCCGGACGCCCGACGCGCACCAAGATCGACCTGTACAAGCGGGCCATCGAGGACGGCTGGCTCCCGGTGCCCGAACGCAACCAGTCCGGGGCCGAGGAGCGCGGCCGGCACGGGACCCAGGACACCGGATGGCCCTGACCTCGGTGGCCGTGGGGCGGCGAGAGGCGCGCATCCAGCGGCTGATGGCCCGGTTCGTCGGCGGCGGATTCATCGCCTATCTGCTGGTGTCGATCGGCGAGTTCGCCTCCACCGCGGTCTTCGTCGCACTGTGGTTCACCCCGGTCGGCGCGATCATTGCCTTCACGCCCGGGATCGTGTTGTTCGCCTACAGCTTTCGTGATCGACTCGACCAGCGGTTGCTCGCGGCGATCGCCTTGTCCACGACCATCGGGTATCTGATCGCAAGCGGCCTGTGGTTCCTCGCCTGGGACGGTGTGTCCCGCGATCTCGACCGGGTGTCGTGGCTGATGAGCTTCGGTGGACTGCCCAGCCTCGCCACCGTTCTGGTGCGTCCGTTCCCGGTCGGCGCGGCGAGCCTGGTGGTGTGCATCTCGGTGTCGACCGTCTCGACCGGACTGGGGCGTGACGGCGACCTCGGGTGGGGCACCGCGACCCAGACGTTGTGGGGTATCGCCTACAGCTCGGTCTATCTGATCGCCGCCGCGATGGTGCGGCGCACCGGCCGCACCCTCGACCAGACGCGTGAGGCGGCACTCGCCGCGGCATCGGCGACCGCCGCGACCGCCGCCCGGGACATCGAACGCGCACGATTCGACGCGCTGGTGCACGACCATGTGATCGCCACCCTGCTGGCCGCAGAACCCGGCACCGTCGACTGCCGCCTGGCCGCCCAGGCCCGCCGCGCCCTCGACACGCTCGACGATCTGGCACAGTCGCCCGAGATCACCGACCTGTCCCGCGACGACGCGGCGGCCCGGCTGCGCGTCACCGTCGCCTCGGTCGACGACGCGGTCGCGGTGCGGATCACCGACCTCCCCGCCGACGGCGAGGTCCGCTACCCGGTGGAGGTGGTGGCCGCCATCAGCGAGGCCCTCGCCGAAGCCGTCCGCAACAGCGTCCGCCACGGCGGCCCGGAAGCCCAGAGCGCGGTGTTCGTCGAACTCGGTGCCGATCACATCCGCGCCGGCGCCGTCGACGACGGCGCCGGGTTCGATCCCGCCGCGGTCCCTCCCGAACGCCTCGGAATAGAGGTGAGCATCCGGCTGCGGATGGCATCGGTGGCCGGGGGCGGGGCGCGGGTGCGCAGCGAACCCGGCGACGGCACGACCGTCGGTGTCTGGTGGCAGCGGCCCGCGGAGGTGTGGGAGTGAGCGCCGGGACCGGTGGCCCGGACGAGGCATGTGGACGGCGGTGGCGCCGCCCGCGCAACGATGCCTCGACGATCATCGGAATGCAGTCGCCGGTGGCGTTCGGGGTGATCGTCTGGTTCGCCACCGCGGCGGTCGTGGCCTCCGGTTACGGCAGCGGTGGGGTTCTCGACTGGCCGGTCTTCGGTCTCGGTCTCGCGCTCTCGGTGCTCGGGGCGGTGGTGTTGCTGCTCGCGCCCCGGGATCCGCTCGCCGTAGGCGCGACCGTCGTCGTCGCCGGACTGCCGTCGGTGGCGGTGCCGCTGGTGATGATCTCGGTCGAGCCGCCACCGGCAATAGCGTTCGGGGTGGTCAGTGGATGTGTGTCGGCCACCCTGGCATTCCTGTGTGTCCGCGGGCGGGTGCTGGCCGCATGGATCGGATTCGTCGCCTCGGTCGTGGTGTCGGTGGTGGCCGGTCTCTTCCTCACCGGGACGCAGGCGTGGCTGAGTTCGGAGATCCCCGGTATCGCGGTGTTGCTGATGTCGACGCTGTTCGCGACGATCATCCGCCCGGCCGCCCGCGAGATCTATGCGTTGCGGGCCCAGACGCTGCGGGAGGTGACCGAGGAGGCCGCCACCCGTGCCACGCTCACCGAACGCGACGTACAACTGGCCCGGCTCGACGAGCAGGCGCGCGTCCTGCTCGAACGTATCGCGTCGTCGCAGGTGCTGACCGAGGCCGACACCCTCCGGGCCCGACTGCTCGAGCGGCGCCTGCGTGACGGGATCCGTGCCCCGTCGCTCGACGCCCCGGACGTGGTGGATGCCGTATGGGCGGCCCGCGAGCGTGGCGTCTCGGTGACCCTGCTCGACGACGCGGGTGACGCCGCGCGTCCCGAGGTGCTGGCCGGTGTCCGGGCGGTGGTGGTGGAGATCCTGTCCGGTCTGGACGCCGGTGCGGCGGTCACCGTCCGGGTGAGCCCGCCGGGGCGTGATCCGTTCGCCACGATCGTCATCCGTGAGGGGGACACCAAGAGACGAGTTGATTATCACGTCCTGAGGGACCATTCTGTGGCGACGGTCGGCCTCGGCGATGGCCCCAGAACTGGGGACACCCCCGCTGACGTGCGAAAATAGTTGAGGGTGCAAGTGTGGTCCCCCTTTAGGGGACTGTTGCAAGACTGAGCGGCACCTTAAAATAACCTGTGACGAACCCAGTCAGAAGGTGAGTGGTCGGCCCCGCGACCACCGGAACAGGAGGACTTACGGTGACGACCGCAAGTACCGATATCCCGGTTTCCCCCGCACGTGTGCCCGGACGGGCCCTACCCCAGTCGCGTCAGCCGATGCGCCAGCCGGTGACCCGCATCGCGGACTACCGTCGTCCCCACTATGAGCGCCCCATCCCCGGGCGGCCCGTCGCACCGGGCGTCGAGCGCCAGCAGCCGGTCGTGCCGACGGCACCGCCGCTGCGCAAACCGAAGCTCTCGCGCCGCGAGGTCGAGGTGCTGATGGCGTGGCTCGCAGCCGACTCCAAGGAGGAAGCCGCCGAGGCGCTGTTCATCGCGGCATCGACGGTCAGCACCCACCTGGCCCGCATCCGCGCCAAGTACACCGCAGTCGGGCGTCCCGCCCCCACCAAGACGCACCTGCTCGCGCGGGCGCTGCAGGACGGGATCACCCGCCTCGAGGACTGGTGAGCCGCTCGTCGACGAGCGCGTCCACCACAGGGTTGTCGGCCCCGACCGCACGGATCGGGTGACCGCCGACCAGCGGCACAGACGGCCGGGTCTCACCGAGACCCGGCCGTCGCTCTGTCTGCGGGCCATGGATCGGTGGCTTCTGTGTTCGGGGGTCGTGACGGGGCGAGAGCGCCCCGGCACCGGGTCCGGTCGTCCCGCAGGCGGCGTGACGTGCCGCCACCGCCGACAACGCCACGTCGATCAGCCGCCCGCCACCGCCGTCGAGGGCCTCCGCCACCAGCCGCGCCGACTCGATCCCGGTGAGCGGGTCGGCGATCGCATCGGCACAGAACACCGGGCCGCGCGGGGTGTGGCCGACCAGCCCACCGGCCACCGCCGCGTCGTCGCCGAAGCCGACCCACTGTGCCGCCTCGTTCTCGGCTCCATGTGCGGTGATCCGCAGCCACACCTGACCGGGACGCGGCGCCAGACCATCGGCGTCGAGCCCATACCGGGCCAGGGCCCGCGGGCGTGAGGCCTCGATGACGACGTCGGCGGCCTGCAGGAGCCGCGCCACCGCGGCGGGATCTCGCGAGAAGTCGGCCGCATAGGTGAGTTTCGGCCCGTTCATCCAGGTGAAGAACTCCGGATTCCCGCGCCGCGTACCGTCCGGGCGCGTCACGCCCTCCACCTTCACCACCGTCGCTCCGGCATCGGCGAGCAGCCGACCGCACAGCGGTCCCGCCCAGAGCGACGAGAGATCGGCCACGAGGAGATCGCCCATCGGGCGGTGCGCCCGTGTCGTGCCGCGGGATCGGATGGGGGTCGGGGCCGGGGTGACCTCACCGAGAACCGCCGCGGCCAGTCCGAGCAGTCGTGCTCGCGCCACGAACTCGGCGGCGTCTGACTCGGCGACCGCGGCCTCCACATGAGGCCAGACATCGGTGTTCTCGAGGGGATGCCGGAGAAGTGCCGGGATCAGATCGACGTCGTCGGGGCGGGGGAGCGACAGCGCACACCACGTGTCGCGGGCGGCGATCAGACGGGCGGCGCCACCCGCCGAGATCCGGCCGCCGCGCCGGAAACCGGTGAGTGCGGCTCGGCCGCTGAGGAATTCGGCGGCGTCGGGGTGCGATGCGCGCACGCCGGTGAGCGTGCGGAAACGGTCGAGGTTGGCCTGGGCGCGATCGAGCAGTGGGGCGCAGCTGTGATCGGGCGGGCCGTCGGGATCGCCGGTGAGGAAGGCCAGGCCGGACTGTTCCCACCGGTCACCGGTCATCGAGGTCTCCTTCGCCGTCGCCGATCACGCTACCGGTAGGTTGACCGGATGGATGCGGGTGTGGTGATCGAGCGGGCCGACCTCGGGCGCTCCGCCACGCTCGACATCCGGATCGCACGCGCACCGGGCGGCGACCGGGTCATCGACGCCGTCGGCGCCGGGATACGAAGGCCCGGTGACGAGGTCGTCGATGCGGCCGGAGCCGCGGTGATCCCCGCCTTCACCGACCACCACCTGCATCTGCATGCGATGGCGGCGGTGTCGACGTCGGTGCACTGCGGCCCGCCCACGGTCACCGACCGCACCGCGCTGGCCACCGCGCTGCACACCGCCCCTGCGGGACCCGACGGATGGGTGCGGGGTGTGGGATACGTCGAATCGGTGGCTGGTGACCTCACGACCACCGAACTCGACCGGATCGAACCGGGCCGGCCGGTTCGGATCCAGCACCGCAGCGGAGCGCTGTGGATGCTCAACACCGCCGCGCTGCGCGCCGCCGGGATCGTCGCGGGCAGCCATCCCGGGGTGGAGGTGGACGCCGAGGGTCTACCCACCGGCCGCGTGTGGCGCGCCGACGACTGGCTGCGATGGCGGCTCCCGCGGTCGGGGCCACCGGATCTCACCGATGTCGGACGGCGCCTGCACGACCTCGGGATCGTCGAATCCACCGATGCCACTCCAGATCTCGACGAGCACAGGCTCGGTGCGCTGATCCGGGCGGTCGACGACGGGCTGGTGACCGGCCGGCTGCACCTGCTCGGGGTTCCCGTCGGGCGCCGGCTGGATCATCCGCGGATCACGGTGGGGCCGTACAAGATCGTCATCGCCGACTCGGACCTCCCCGACCTCGACGATCTGGTCGCACGGATCGCCGCGGCACACGCCGACCATCGGTCGGTCGCGGTGCACTGCGTCAGTCGTGTCGCCTTCGCGCTGCTGCTCGCCGCCTGGGAGATCGCCGGGGTCAGGCCGGGAGACCGCATCGAGCACGCAGGCATGGTGCCCGCGGAAGGCGGCGAACTGCTGGCGCGACTCGGAGTCGTCGTCGTCACCCAGCCCGGCTTCCTCCCGCATCGCGGAGACGACTTCCTCGACGGCACACCGCAAGCCGAGCACGCAGATCTCTACCGCTGCGGGTCACTGATCCGTGCCGGGGTGCCCGTGGCCCTCAGCAGTGATGCACCCTATGGCCCGCTCGACCCATGGCAGACGATCGCCGCGGCCACCGAACGCCGGACCGCGAGCGGACGGGTCGTCGGCGACACCGGTGAGCGGATCGGCGTCGCGCAGGCCGTCGCCGCACACTGCACCCCCGCCGCCCGGCCCGACGGTCCGCCGCGGCGCGTACAGGTCGGCGATCCGGGTGACCTGCTGATCCTCGATCGCCCGTGGGCCGATGTCGTCGCCGCGCCCGGGGACGTCCGGGTGGATCGGGTGACAGCGACTCGTTGAGTCGGGATCACCCCTCGTCGGCGTCACCCGGCGTCGGTTGAGTCCGCTGTCGGTTGAGCACAGTGCCTGCAGGTCAGGCTGACCGCAGGGCACTTCCGGCGGTTCACCACTGACGTCATCGGGCGTTCACCCGGCGAGCGAGATGCCCACACCGGTGACGTAGGCACGATCAGCGAGGAGAACGATGTCTCCGGTCGGCACGGGGCTCAGCCCGCATCGTCGACCACATCATCCACGAGACCCCACTCCAACGCCGTCGACGCATCGATGGAGTGGCCGGACAGTACCAGGTAGGCGCTGCGCCAACGGCCGATCCGTCGGGAGATGCTGTACGTTCCACCCGCGCCGGGGACCAGTCCGACACTGAGTTCGGGAAGCCCGAGCCGTGCATCCCGGTGGGCGGTCACGCGTCCGCAGTAGGCCGCCATCTCCAGGCCGCTGCCGAGGACCTGGCCGTGCACGATGGCGCGGCAGCGGGAGCCGAGGCGCCCGCGGAGGGCGTCGAGCGCGAGTGCCGGACTGTGTCGTGTCCGGGCGAGGTGAGACGCTGCCGGATTCTCGAAGGCGCCGACTCGGCCAGATCGCCACCGCTGCAAAACGATCGCCCGGCGCCCCGGATCTCGACGTCGGTGATCGAGGTGTCGAGTTGTGCGACGGTGAGCGCCTCCAGTAGCCGGATACGCATGGCGTCGGTGAAGGCGTTGTGGCGGTACGGGCGGTTGAACAGGATGCGCAGTGCATCGCCGTCCCGCTCATAGACGACGGGTTCCTCAGGGTCGGTGGCGATCCGGGTCGGTCCGCGCTCGGCCATCCACTGCGCGAACTCGGGGCCGGACTGCAGCGTGGAATACGCCAACGACTCCGTCACCAGCGCCGGCCGGACATCACCGTCGGTGTTGACCACCCGGAACACGTCCGCGGTGGTCGCCGCGGTGATCGGCATCCGGGTACAGCCGGATTCGATCACGGCGAGGGAGTCGTCGATGGAGTCCACCCGAACACAACGGGGGTCATCGGTGGGCGATTCGGTGAGCGTGAAAGACGCCAGACCGAGCCAGTACGGCGAGGGCGGCCGGTCGGTGTCGGTGATGACCGCCACGATCGGTGGTGCCAGTGACGTGACCGGCGGCAACTCCGGATCGGGGGGTGAATGTGCGTCGACGACGTGGATCATGCCCGGCACCGGTCCCGTCCGGGAGACAAGGTCATGTCCGGATGGTAGTCGGACGCACGAGGGTGATCTGCAGATCGACGGCAGTGTGGCGCAAACGTCGGCCAAGGGCCTGCCGACGTCGAGGCACGGCATGGACGCGCACAGCCGCGGTGGGACGTCGTGGGAGCGATCTACCCCGCGGGACAGGGCAGTCCTCGGTGTGGAGCCTCCTCGAGGAGGTCACGCCGACCGCGGCGGTCGTCGCCGGCCGTCCACGCCGATCGTGGCGCTCTTTCATGCTGCGAGTCACGGGCGGTCGACCGCGAACACGGTTCGAACCTGACGAGAATTGGATTCTCATCGGCGGTGAGAGATCATCTTCGGAGCGCTCGGATACCGGCCGTCGGACCTGGATTTGGTTCCGACCTGCGGTTTCCCCTACACTTGACGGGTTGCCTGCGGTACGCGAGTACTGCGAATCGGCACACGAACCCACTGGGATGGCCCGCTACCTGCGGAAAGTCCAAGGCAGGCGTGTGCTCGGTGGCAACAGACCGTGTGCGCCTGGGTCGGAAATCCGGCGCACAGATGCGGTGGATCGTGCAAGCGGTCCGGCGCATCGACGACATCCAGGTCAAGGAGAGAATCGAGTGATTCAGCAGGAGTCTCGCCTGCGGGTCGCCGACAACACCGGGGCAAAGGAAATCCTTTGCATCCGCGTGCTGGGCGGCTCGTCTCGGCGCTACGCCAGCATTGGTGACGTCATCGTCGCCACCGTCAAGGACGCGATCCCTGGCGGCAACGTGAAGAAGGGCGAGGTCGTCAAGGCCGTCGTCGTGCGCACCACCAAGGAGCGCCGCCGCCCGGACGGAAGCTACATCCGCTTCGACGAGAACGCTGCCGTCATCCTCAAGGGTGAGAGCGATCCCCGCGGTACCCGCATCTTCGGCCCGGTCGGCCGTGAGCTGCGTGAGAAGAAGTTCATGAAGATCGTGTCGCTGGCACCGGAGGTGATCTGACATGAAGGTGCACAAGGGTGACACCGTGATCGTCATCTCGGGCAAGGACAAGGGCGCCAAGGGCAAGGTCATCCAGGCCTTCCCGAAGGAAGAGCGTGTTCTGGTCGAGGGCGTCAACCGCATCAAGAAGCACACCGCTGCCTCGGCCAACGAGCGTGGCGCATCCTCGGGCGGCATCGTGACCCAGGAGGCCTCCATCCACGTCTCGAACGTGATGGTCGTCGATTCCGAGGGCAACCCCACTCGCGTCGGCTACCGCGTCGACGAGGAGACCGGCAAGAAGGTCCGTATCTCGCGCAAGACCGGGAAGGACATCTGACATGACCAGTACCGAAAAGGTTCAGCCCCGGCTGAAGACTCGCTACCGCGCCGAGATCAAGGACGCGCTGAACACCGAGTTCGACTACGCCAACGTGATGCAGATCCCGGGCGTCGTCAAGGTCGTCGTGAACATGGGTGTCGGCGACGCCGCCCGTGACGCCAAGCTGATCAACGGTGCGGTCGCCGACCTCGCCCTGATCACCGGCCAGAAGCCCGAGATCCGTCGCGCCCGCAAGTCCATCGCACAGTTCAAGCTGCGTGAGGGCATGCCGATCGGCGCCCGCGTCACCCTGCGTGGCGACCGCATGTGGGAGTTCCTCGACCGCCTCGTGTCGATCGCCCTGCCGCGTATTCGCGACTTCCGTGGCCTGAGCGACCGTCAGTTCGACGGCAATGGCAACTACACCTTCGGCCTGAACGAGCAGTCGATGTTCCACGAGATCAACATCGACAACATCGACCGGCCGCGCGGTATGGACATCACTGTCGTGACCTCTGCCACCACGGACGACGAAGGCCGGGCGCTGCTGCGTCACCTGGGCTTCCCGTTCAAGGACAACAACAGCAAGGACAACTGACATGGCAAAGAAGGCTCTGGTCAACAAGGCCAACAAGAAGCCCAAGTTCGCCGTGCGGGGCTACACCCGGTGCAACAAGTGCGGTCGCCCCCACTCGGTGTACCGCAAGTTCGGCCTGTGCCGTGTGTGCCTTCGTGAGATGGCGCACGCCGGTGAGCTCCCGGGCGTGCAGAAGTCCAGCTGGTGACTTCGCGCCGCGTCTAGCGGCACACTGATCTGTGCGATCGGCCCCACCTCCCTCGGAGGTGGGGCCGATCGTGCTTTCGGTGTCCGGCAGTGATTCAGTGCTCGGTCAGCCAGTCGTCGATGAGGTCGGGGATGTCGGCGACCGATGCGTTCAGCGAGCGCTGATAGGCGCGGACGACGATCGGATCGGCCATCTTGCCGAAGATGCCGCCGAGGCCCTGCTCGCTGAGCACGTGATAACTGAACTCGGTGCCGGCCGAGGTCTCGGTGACCTCCGTGGTGATGGTGAACCGGAAGGGCGACTCGGTGGAGCGGAACTCGCTTCCCTTGTCGGCGTCGACGCGGACGTACTCGCCCTTCCATTTCATCGTGCGGCCGAGAATGCGGGTGGTGCCCTCCCATTTCGTGCCGACTGCGACCGGTCCGTCGGTCAGGGAGCGGAGTTCGATGGTGCCGGGGGTGAAGTGCATGACGTGGTCGGGCTGGATGCAGTACTCCCAGACGACGTCGACGGGGTGTGCGATGGTGACGGTGGAGCCGGCTTCGAGCATGATGAATCGCCTCGGATGCGAATCGATGACAGTGCGGGTTGCTGTGACATGGTGCGAAGCCCACGCTACGCTAGTCGGTTGCCGATGGGCAGGTTGATTATTTTGTGTAACAAAGACATTCGCTGTCAACTGGTTGGCCGATGCAATCGTGTCGGTGTCGGTGTCGGTGTCGATGTCGGTGTCGGTGTCGGTGTCGGTCTCGGTCACGGTCACGACCGATCGGCAGGCTTGCGATGCCGAGGGGAGCGCGGATCCGATCGAGGTGGGTGTCGAGCGGGAAGTCGATCACCGGCAGTTGGAACAGCATTCGCACACCATCGTGCTCGGGCCGGCAGATTGCGACACCTGGTGGTGGGGGAGGGTACGGCGACGGGTGGGTGTCGGCGCCCCGTTGTCGCCGGACTATGACGGGCTGCATAGTATGGCCGCATGACGGTTATCGAGAGCGGAGTGCCCAGGGTGTCATTGGCCGAGGCCCTTGCGGACTTCCATCCGGACGCCGAGTTCGCGATCCCGCTGGGATGGACCCAGGGGCGCACGGCCTACGGGGGCCTCACCGCGGCGCTCGCGGTCGCGGCTGCCCAGCGAACCGACGGAGTCGTGCTCCCCCAGCTGCGTGCCGCGCAGTTCGCGTTCACGGCGCCCGCCGCCTCCTCGATGACCGTGAGTGCGCGCCGTCTACGCGAGGGTCGATCGGTGACGAGTGTGGGGGTCGAGACGCGCAGTGGCGATTCGATTGCTGCACACGCGACCCTGATCTTCTCCGCTCCGCGCGACAGCGCCGTCGAGCACGATCGGATCGCGCGGCCCGACGTCGCCGGCCCCGATGACTGCCCTGGCCTCGACGGATCGTCGTCGATGCAGCCGTCGTTCGCCGGCAACTTCGAACGCCGCGTGGCCGGTGGCGCGATGCCGGTGACAGGTACCGAAGTCCCCGAGATCATCTGGTGGGTACGCCACCGCGACGCCTCGGGGGTGGACCCGTCGGTCGCGCTCGTCGCACTCGGCGACAGTCTCCCGCCCGCGGCGATGACCGCGTTCTCGGATGTGGCGCCGATCAGTACGGTGCTGTGGTCGATCGACGTCTGCGACGAGATCGCCGATGCCGCCGGGTGGTTCTTGCTGCGCTCGTCGAGCATCGTGTCACGAGGCGGCTACTCCTATCAGTCGATGGAGGCGTGGGATGTGCAGGGGCGCCTGGTGATGACCGGAACCCAGACGGTCGCGATCTTCGCCTGAGCGGTCGCGCGCTCTCGCTCGCAGGCCGGCGTCGCCGCTGCGTCATCGCCGCCGATCCTCTGTCGCCCCGCCGCTGTGACGGCGAGAGCCGACGATCCACGCGATTGCCCCGGCTCGGTCGTGATCCGGGTTGACCAGTTCTTGACCGTTGCTTGTACCCAGACTTACTGGAGTGTTCTCACGGCTGATCCTCAGGCTGCACATAGGTTTTCGCGGTTGTGTGTGAGTCGCCGGCGCCGGCCGGGAACGAGTACGGGAAGAGGTCGAGAATGTCGAAGAGTTCGCGAAGTGTGAGGCGGCGGCTGACGGTCGCCGTCGCCGGACTGGCGATCGCAGGTGCGATCGGGGGCACCGGTATCGCCGGTGCCGCCCCCACGACTCCACCGGCGCCGCATCACGCCTACGGAACATCCTGCACGGTGGGGCAGGTGGAAAAGGCGCTCTCGGCGCAGGATCCGCATCTGTGGCAGCAGATCAACTCTCATCCGAAGCTCAAGAAGCACTTCGAGGAGATGCTCCTGTTGTCTCCCGCGCAACGAAAGGAGCTGCGGGACAAGGAGCGTCATGACCATCCGAACCGGTCGGCGGTGGTCGGGTTCCGACACGATCGTGGTGCCGGTGCGCAGCAGCGAAAGGCCACACACCAGGCCGTCGAGAAGGCACTGCACACCTGCAGCAGGTACTGACATCCTGCGGCGGGACATTCAGGTCGTGCGGACTCCGAACCACCGGACCGGACTCAACCGACGTGTGCGGTGTCGGTGTACGCGCCGGCCTCGATGTCCTCGATCAGGGTGCGTCCCACCGGGGTCCAGCCGAGCAGGTCCTGCGTCCGTGCACTCGACGCGGGTAGGTCCGCGCCGAACAGTGTGCCGATGAATCCGGCTTGTTCGGTGGCGTGTTCGGCGGTGACCGAGCGGCTGGGGACGCCGATGCTATGGCCGATCGCCTCGGCGATGGTCCGGGTGGGTATGCCCTCCTCGCCGACGGCCTGTATGACCGACCCGGCCGGTGCCTTCTCCAGCGCCAGCCGGGTCATGGTCGCGACATCGCTGCGATGCACTGCAGGCCAACGGTTCTCGCCGGTACCCACATATCCGGAATGGCCGGCCTGGCGTGCGACGTCGGTGAGTTGGGCGACGAATCCGTGATCGCCCGTGCCGTGCACGGTGGGGGCGAAGCGTAACGCCGCCGTCCGGACTCCGCGTTCGGCGGCGGGCAGGATCTGTGCCTCGACGCTTCCACGGGGGCTTGCCGCGCTGGTGTCGAGTTCGGTGGCGATCTTCGATCCGCCCAGCAACGGGATACCCGACGCGAACAGCAACGGTCGGTCGCTGCCGGCCAGCGTGTCGCAGAACATGTGCAGGACGGCCAGGTCGGTCTCGATCGAGGTGGCCATCCGGGTGAAGTCGTGGATGAAGGCGAGATGGACGACACCGTCGGCGGAGGCCGCGGCATGCCGGAGCACATCGAGATCGGCGAGACTGCCGCGCACGGCCTGTGCGCCGGTGGCGGTCAGTGCCCGGACGCCGGCGTCGGATCGGGCGAGTCCGACCACGTCATGGCCCGCATCGACGAGTTCTGGAACGACGGCCGAGCCGACCCAGCCGGTGGCGCCGGTGACGAATACGCGCATTGGTGACTCCTCTGTGGGAACGGGAACAGGATTGGTGCTGCGATCGTCGGTGATCGATCGGCAGCGCAGCGATGCTGCGATGTCAGTTTCTGACATCATCGACGGTAGCACCGATGTCAGAAACTGTCATCACCTATTATTCGTCCATGGGACGTTGGGAGCCGGACACGCGCACCCGCATGGCGAGCGCGGCCGTCGAGCTGTTCGCCGAGCGAGGTTTCGATCAGACGACCGCCGGTGACATCGCCACGCGGGCCGGGGTCACCGAGCGCACCTTCTTCCGGCACTTCGCCGACAAGCGTGAAGTGTTGTTCGACGGGAGCAACACCCTGCAGGGCGTGGTGCTCGCGGCGATGGACTCATGCCCGCGGGGTCTACCGGGGATCGAGGTGGTGGCCACCGCATTCGCCGCGACGGCCGACTTCTTCGATGGACGTGTCGATTACGCGCTGCGGCGTGCTGCCGTGATCGACGCCAGTGGCAGCCTGCGCGAGCGGGAACTGCGCAAGCTCGACATGCTCGCCGACGCCGTGGCGGCACGTCTGGAGGAGCGGGGAACGCCCGCGGGGCCTGCCGCCGTGATCGCCGAGGTCGGGGTGGCGGTCTTCAAGGTCGCCTTTGCACAGTGGGTGTCCGCGGGTGCTGTGCGGTCGCTCGGCACCTATGTCGAGGACGCCGTCGCGGACCTGCGGTCTGCGATGTGAGACAAGGTGCGCGCGGCGTGCTGACAGGCGCGCGTCCCCTCGATGCGGCGCCGCCGGGGCGAGAGCGGTTCAGCGCCCCAGGAATCCGCCGAGCATGCCGCCGACACCGGCCTGATCACCGCTGCCGCTGCCGCCGATCATGCCGCGGCGGGGGAGTTCGGACGGTTGCACGACGACGAATCCGTGGCCGGCGAACGCCAGGGTGAACCGCTCACCGGTGCTGCGGCCGATCAGGGTGCCGAGGTTGAACGAGTCGTTGGACTTCACCGAGGTCTGCAGGCTCGACGACCAGGCCACGGCGGCCTGCGGGTCGGCGTAGGTGGCGGAGTCGACGTTGAGCACCACCGGCGATCCGTCGGTGGTGATCGCGATCCGGCCACGGCCGGTGAACACGCAGTTGAACATGCCGGCGTTGCTCATCGACCCGGCGCCGTGCACGCGCCGGACGTCGTAGTGCAGCGACGGGTCGAAGGCGAGCACGTTGGCACCGTTGATGGTCAGTCCGTCGGAACCGTCGAGATCGATCAGGTGCACCTCCGACGCGGCGTCGGCGAGGAACAGGTCGCCACGACCGGTCACCTTCATCAGCGGGACGCCCTCACCGGACATCGCCTGCCGCATCATGCGGCCGAACCCGCCCGAACCAAGGGCCTCGAACTTGAGGTCGCCCTGGTAGGCGACCATCGATCCCGCGCGGGCCATGATCTCGCCGTTGAGGCCCACCCGGCACATCTTGCTGCCCTGCTTCTGGATGCCGATCCCGTCGACCTCGGCGTGGCTGGGGGCGAACAGGTCACTGTGCATGGAGACTCCCGGAGGCGGTGAGACGGGTGCTGGGCGAACGGGCGCGGGGCCGCGGGGCGTGGGGGTGGGGCCGGGTGCACTCGACACGGAGGGGGTGGAGGCGGGTGACGTGGACACGGTCGGCGCCGGCCCGTGGGGTGTGGACGGTGCCGGGGTGGGTGTCGGTGGGGTGGGCGGCGGTGGCCACGGCTGGGGATCGGCCATCCGTGGCGAGTGGCCGGGCGGAGGGGGATCGTCCTCGACGTCGATTCCGAACGCTGTTGCCAGACCGGTCAACCCGGTGTCGTAACCCTGGCCGACGGCGCGGACCTTCCATGCGCCCGAGCGCCGGTAGATCTCGAGACAGACCACCGCGGACTCGCTCGTCAGCCCGGGTGGGGTGAAGCCCAGCGGCTCCCCGCCCGACGGTGAGCTGACCGACGCCTCGAGGGTGCCCGCGGTGGCGAAGGCGGTGGGTCCGGTGCCGTCGAGGCTCGCGGCGATCGCCACCGTCTCGATGTCGGCGGGCAGGCGGGCGGTGTCGACGGTGATCACGTCCACCGGTCCCTCGGAACGGTAGGAGACGCCGGGTCCGGAGGGCTGGTTGTAGAAGATGAAGTCGGCATCGGACCGGACGCGCCCGGCTGCGGTGAGCAGCACCGCCGATGTGTTCACCGGTGACACCGAGCGCACCGACACCGCCACGACGGTGCCGGGCAGCACGGTGTTCTCACCGGGTGCCAGTTGCCTCATGCCCACATCACGCACTCCATTGTGCCGAATTTCGAGCAGACGATCATTCGCGCGGCGTACGACGTCGGGCGGCCCGTCGCTGCGCCCGATTGGCGCCGAGTACGGTCCGCTGACCACGCACGAACCCTCCGTCGGCGCGCGGGACCCCCTTCACCGGCTGCTGCATCGGTCGCAGGGTGTATCCCGCCTCCCACGGGAAGGTGCCCAGCTCGTCGGCCCAGACCACCTGCAGCGCGGGCAGATCGGGGAACAACTCGTTGGAGATGAGCAGATCCGACTTGTCGACCACCTCGATCAGGCGGATCGGTGCATCGAACGTGCCGGTCAGATCGATGGCGACCTCGCGATCGACCAGCGCCTTCCCATCGTGGCGGTGCAACAGGTGGCCAAGGGTGTTGAGGACGACGGTGGCGGTCCGCGAGTCGAGTCCGTAGACCACGAGCTCGGGGATGTCGTGCAGCCCCAACCCGGAGGTGTAGGCGAACGCGCACAGCGGCGGCACACAGTCGGCGCGGCCGCACGTGCAGGCGTCACCGACCGCGGTCACCGCCCAGCCGGCCCGGCGGATGGTGTCGATGGTTCCACGGACCAGCGGGTCGGGATGCCACCGCGGAAGTCCGGCGATGGCAGCTGCGTGATCGGCCATGGGTCGCTCCTTTGTTCGAGGTGCCTCCATGACAGCACGGGGGTCCGACACGTTCGGGCCGGTGGCTGAGCGCGGTTCACACCCGTCGGACTGAGGATGGATCTCCGGGCCACCGATGCCTCGTGTCACACCTGTCGGACCGGTGCACCTCGCCGCGCGATCTCGACCACCTCGTCCTCGGTCGGCGGGCTGTGAGGATGGTGACTCAGACTCAAAGGTGTCGCGACCTTGGTGAAACGGCCACCGTCGACCGCGGCATAGAACGTGCCGGCAGGCAAGCGCCCGACGTCGGAGATCTGACTGCCCTTTCGCGCCGCGAGTTCTTTGGCGTTGTTGATCTGGGTCGGGTGGTTGAGCAGACCGATGAACTGGGTGGCCGCGTTGCCCGACACCCGGTTGCTGATCCCCGTCGGCGATTGCGTCGCGAAGATCATTCCCAAGCCGTACTTGCGTGCCTGGGAGGCGAGCGCGAGCGTACTGCTGGTGGCTGTTGTGGTGCCGGTCGCCGGCGCGAAGTTCTGGGCCTCGTCCATGACCAGTAGTCCGCCCAGCGGTCGGTCGGCAGCCGGGTGCTTCTTGATCCAGGCGAACAGTGCCATCTGCAGTTGTCCGACGAAGTTCGCTGCCGGTCCCTGTCCACCGAGCCCGGCCAGGTTGATCACCGAGACCCGCGCCCGGTAGCCCGGAGAGGGCGTAAGGAGCACGCCGGGGTCGGCGGGGGCGGCGTCGCCGCCGAATATGGGGTCGTTGGCCATCGATGCCTTCAGGTTCTCGGCGAGGTCGGCGGCGAGTTTGGGTGCATCGGACAGGTTGCTGACACTGTCCGGGAGTTCTTCCAACATCGCGATGAACCCCCGCATGCTGCTCCCGCCGCCACGCGCGAACGCGGCCATGGTCTGCCGGAGCACGGCTTCGTAGTGGGACGAACGATTCGAGCGCCCGGTGATCGCTTTGGGTGTCAGCGCGCCTACTGCGGAATCGACTGCGGCGTTGAACTCGTCGGTCCCCTCGGCCAGGGAGGGGAAGTCGGGCAGCGGTTGAAAACTGAGCGGTCGACCCGAGTTTCGTCCCGGCGTGAACACCACGACCTCGGTCTGGTCGAAATAGGTGTCGGCCAACGCACGATCTTCGGGCGCCCAGGGCCGGGGATCGTCCTCGGGCCAGGGAGTGCCCAGGCGCGAGAGGTCGTTGTTGATGTCCAGCACGATCGATGAAACACCTTGGAGCGCTGCCTCTTCGACGATCCTGCGGATGAGGACGGTCTTGCCGGAACCGGAGCCGGCGAAGATCGCGGCATGCTTGCGCAGCGCGAGGAGGGGGATGGTCAAGGGTTCGTCGTTCGTGACGCGTCGCCCGATCGTCAATACCCCGGACGCACCCGACGGCCGCAAGACGGGTGCGGCGGTCGGCGCTGGTGCGGCCTGCGCTGATGAAGGGGCCGGAGGCGTCGCCCGAGCGGCGTGTTCCGGATGGTGGTCTCGCGTCGGGGATGCAGGTGCAGGCGGGAACGAGGTCGAGGCCGGGGCGGGGTGGGAGTCCTCGGTCTCGCGCGTGAACCCGAGGATCACGGTCAGACAATCGATCTCGCCGGCGGGATGTCGAGCAGCGGTCCATTCCCGAAACATCGGTGCACCCTCGGACCGCATCTGGGTCAAGGCCATTAGACGCCGGATATCGTCCTCCGACCATGAGATGACTCGTCCGCCACGTGAGTTCAGCTCGTTGACCATCTGTGCGGTCTTCGGCCCGGAGGGCCAGTCGCTGCGGCGCAACACCACGAGGCTGCGTTCGATCCGGCCCAAGCTGAGGCCGGCGGCCGTTGTCGCAGCTGCGAGCTTTGTCTGGACCGAGCGTGCATGGGTTGCAGCGATCGCCCGGAAGCTCCACGACTGCTCGATGTCACGATGCTGATCGATGATCTGTCGGATCTTGGCGTGCAGTACCGGCTTCGATCCTGGCTTGGGATCCAGCTGCCAGTTCTCCGCTCCGTCAGGGAGCGCTTCGATCCAGGCGGCGAGCCCTGCCTGCAAGAGGGACGGCACCACCTGGTCTTCGGACTGGGGCACCAGGGCGGGAAGAGGGTCGACACTCTTGATGAGTTCTGCGTACCGCTGGTCGAGTGATGCGAATTCGGGCCGGTCGGAAATGTCGTTGGCGGGGGCGGCGGCAGAGTCCCGAGGAAGGACCCCATCAGCGGTCGATGTCCGGGCTGCCGCGGCGGCTGCGGCAGTGTCTTGGGTCGTCACCGTGCCGGCAAAGCTGGTGATCTCGTCGAAGACGTCTGTGCGTAACATCTTCCCGATCTGTCGATCGACGGTGATCATGAGCTCGCGTGGTGTGTAGTCGACGGCGTCGACAAAGGCCGTGTCGGTTACCGGCCATGTCGAGAACAGCGGCCGGAAATCAACCTCCGCGAATCCCCGAGCGAAGCGCTTGCTCAAGAGCAAGCGGCCGAAATCTGCCGATGTGGGGCGCTGCAGAGCGGGTGGCTGTCGGAAACGGTCCACTGCCGAACGCATCACATGGCTCTCGAGGTACTGCCACGCTGCGGTGATACACGAGACGACGGTCGCAGTGCGACTAAGGTTGTCGCGCAACGACATCAGGTCGTGCGCGAGCTGCTCGACGATGGACTTCTCCTCGCCGTGGGTGGCATTCTTGCCGGCCTCGATCAGGGTGTCGATCTGATCGACGGCAAGCACGGCGGCACCGTCGAAGGCGACGATTCGTGAGATGTTCTGGACGATCTCCTGATATCCCAATTGTGCGTTGCGGATTCCCCATTCGGCCAATTCCTGGGCGTCCTCGACATCGAGATGGAGAAAGGCCTCCCCCAGGTCGCGTGCGTCGAAATCGTCGGAAGCAGTGAGGACGAGTGCCCGAAGGATGTGTTGCGAGCGACGTCGATGACGGGGATGCCTCGAGTACACGCCGTGGACTAGTGCCTCGAGAGCTTTCGGCGTGAGGGGTGCGTCGCCTGTGACCGCACGGCGAGACGCGTCGTCCAGTTCGGCATCTTGTGCGAGACGATCGATCAGTTGGACCAGCTGCGAGCGATGCGTCGGGGTCGGACGAGCGAGGTCCTCGAGGATTGCGACCGTCGCAGACTTCCAGAAATTGGTGCCGTCGAGGAGCTTGACGAGAAAGAAATAGCCGCCGTCGGATTGGACCCGCTCACGGACCTGGCCGAGGAGATGCGTCTTGCCGGAGCCTGCCGGGCCCCGGACGGCGACACCGATCGGACTGCCCGACGCAGACCGCTTGGCATCGCCGTAGACGCGCATCACCTCGTCGAGGGTTTGTTCGTGGAGTCCGCCGACGTGCAGCGATGCGCCGGCACCCCACACGTCGTCGGGGGTATCGGCCCAGTCGAGTCGGATCGATTCGAGGGCGCGCCGAATATCGTTGTCCATCAGTCCTCCTCGAGGGAAAGCAGATGGCATGGTTGAGTACCGACCAGCACGGCCGCAGCACGCTCGGCGTCGGTCAGCAACGCCTGGTCCTCCTGCGGGATCAGGCTGACACCCGGTCGGCGCTGCAGCGTGACAAGTGCCGTGTCGAGGTCGGTTCGGACGATGCCGTCGAGAGCCGCGCGGATATCGCGAACGCTGACCAATGCACCGGGCCGCGGCGCGATTCGGTGATATGCCTCGATGACGCGCTCGATGAGGTCCCCCGGAGGTACTGCAGGGGTCGTGGGTTCGTTGTCGTCACCAGAGGCAGCGGTCGGTGTCGGCCGAGATTCCTCGACGTCATCACTGCGTCGAGGTCGGCCGAAAACCTCATGCAGGCGGAGATCCTCATCGCCAAGGTATCGACCCACAGCGTCGAGGACGGTGTACAGCGCGCGAATCGGCGGCAGCGACCGCGCGGGGGGACCATCGCGCAGTTCGGCCGCGCACCACACCCACCCGCGGTCGGTGAGGGTGTGGAACAACGCATTTCTTGCTCCCTTCCGCACCTCGATCAGGCCATGTCCGACGAGCACCGCGCGATCTGGCCTTTTCGGTTCGGGTGCCACCGCTTTGATCTCCGGCGTGGACATCTCCCGTGATTCGGCCATCAGCACAAACATCACTGCACTCTGGCTGGGCGTCAACTTCGGGTGGTCCACTGGTGCTCCCTGCTTCCTGTCGGGTGGTCGTCGTCGGTATGTCGGGCTTCGATCATCTCGCGGAGCTCTGCTGCTACGAGATCCGCGTCTGCGAGAACCTGCTCGTTGGTGTAGCGCAGCACCAGATAGCCATGGCGTTGCAGCATGTTGTCGCGCGCCCGATCCCGCGCGTACTTTCCGGGTCGGCGGTGGTCGGCCCCGTCGACCTCGACGACGATTCGCTCGGCTGTCCACATGAGATCGACGATGATGCTCGGGGTGAGTGGATCGAGGTCGTCCGGCGCACGATTCCACCGGCGATCCTGTGCCCAGCGTTGCCGACTGAGCGAGGCTTCCAGCGCCTGCTCGGCGGCGCTGTGTGGTGCTGGTGCGCCGGTTGGCCGTGATACCGACAAGACCGGCGGCGTTGTTTCGGTGTGCGCGGGCTCGGTGATGGCGGTTTGACTCGCCGTCGCATCCTGTTGGATGTCGGCTGCTGTCGATCGCAGCCGGAGAACGGGTACCCGCTCGACGGCGGGCAGAGCATCGTCGGTCAGCCACACGGTCAGCCGACCGTGGTAGGCCAGCCATTCGCACGCGGTCACGGCTGCGTGTTGCGCATCTGCAGACAGGTCACCACTTGCTCGGATCGCAAGCACCACGTCGGGCCGTCCATATGCGTGACGAAGTAGGTCGACCAGACCTGTGGCCCGGAGTTCGGCGGCGGGATGGCGCCGGGGCCGGGTGCCGGCCGCCGCCGAACGGGCCAGCTCGACGGTCACCGCAGGGCTCAATCTGCTCGACGAGCACAGTTCACGGGCAGCGGACTGGGCATCGGAGACATCCCAGAGCTGTCCAGGTGCGCCGCCAGGGAGCCACGAAGGGAACAACGCGATCAGAATGAGTTCGAGTGCGTCGAGGACCTCGGATGCCACGGCATGCGCCGAGCGGTCATCAGGCCCCCGATAGTCGAGTATCACCGGAAGGTCTGGTGCGACCTGATCCACGAGCTGGTCCAGAGCGTCCCCGGTGACGTCGTTCAGTCGGACGACATGTCCCGGACGGACTGCGGCACGGATCGGTGGCCGCGTCGCATCGTTCATCGAGCTGAATATATCCGTCGGCGCCGACGAATGAGACACGAGCGGATCCGGTGGAACGACGGAAGTGTCATCGCGTCCCTCGGATGGCAGATCTCTCACCGTGTCGGATCCGCGAGATCGCGTCAGGAGTCGAAGTGTGACCGGGGGGATGGCGACGAGTGAGATCACGGTCTCGGCGCCGACGAAAGGTTCGCCCGACGCCGACCCCGAATGCGGCATGAGACGAGCGCATCTCAGCCAGAGCTCGCGCTCGAGGCGATCTGCGATGCGGGTGCGGATCGCATGGTGTGGTGCACTCGACATGGGATTGCCTCGACGATCGTCGGTGTCCGACGATAGCGATGATCGGGACCAGCACGCACGGTCTGCGGCCTCGTATCCACGGCAGCAGCGACACCGTGGGCGCCGACTGCGCGGACAACCCCCGACCCGTCATCAAGATGACGGACTGCACGCCGCTGCACAAGTTGGTGTCGGCGAGCGAGAACGCAGCCTGGACCGCAATGGCGCACGCGCGTATGCCGGTCGGCCCGGGTTGGAGCCGCCCCGAGACTCGGGTTCGACAACGTTGCAACATCGGCGTGGTGCTGATGAACACGCCGGCCAGGCTCGCCTGGCCACCGCGAACCCGTACGCATCGAGGTCTCAGAAGTGCTGTCCTGGCGAGCTTTTGGCCAAAAAGCCCGTACGAGCGACGAGGAGTTCACCCGGGGAGCGCAGATCTGGAGCTTGAGTCACGAACTCCCGCAGCACTTTTGCGGTCTCCTGGGGCGACGGAGCTCATCGGAAGTCCGTCAATGACGCTCACCCGATGCCCATCGACGTGGCTCCCTGGCCCTGTGTCTCGACGATCGGTCCTGCCCGTCAGCGAACCAGGCTCGTACTTGAGCCGGCGACCGCCGGTGGCGCCCTGAATATCGATACCTCTCCGCTACCGCTTCCGGGTCCGGAGGGTGAGATCACCGGTCGGGTGAACTCGTGACCGCGTGGACTGCCGCGACCAGAGCTTCTCGGTGGCCGGCGAGCCGTTCAGCGGAGCCGTCGGGTTCGGAGGCGAGTGTACGGAGCGCGGGGGAGGCGTTGGCCCACGATGTCGCGATCGCGACGACCAGTGCCAACAGGTCGGCCGGATCGCGTCGGTTGGTGATCACTCCGGCCTGTTGGGCCGCGGCGATGGCAGCGACCTTCGGTCGATAGGTTTCGATCTCGTCGCGACTGGCCTCGGGGCGTTCGAGCTGTGCCCACACGGTCAGTCGAAGCGTGCTCGGGTGTCGGAGAAGGTAGTCGAACAACCGCCCCGCGTAGTCGCCGAGGTCATCGGCCGTGAACGGGACCGTCTGTGCCATCTCCGACAACGCGTGGGTGACCACGACGTCGAACAACTCGGCCTTGTTGCCGAAATGTGCATAGATCGAGCGCTTGTTGGCTGCTGCGGACTCGGCGATCCGGTCCACCCGTGCACCGGCCAGCCCGAAGTGGGCGAACTCTTCGACACCCGCAGCGAGGATACGGGCCTTGGTAGCGGTCGCATCGGGCGGCACCCGATCACAATAACGCACCCTAACCAACCCTTTGTTGACGATCGGAGCTCATCGCGATACGTTCTGAACGAACTAGATAGTTACATTCCGGATCGGCCCCGTTGGACAGAGGTTTGCGATGAAGGCGATTGTGATGACAGGTGCCGGAGAACCCTGGCAGGTTCACGAGCTGCCGATCCCCACCATCGAGCCGGGCCAGGTACTGGTCAAGGTGCTTGCGTCGGGGATGTGCTACACCGACGTGTGGGCGACCGAGGGATACGGCGGCGACATCTATCCGCAGACTCCCGGGCACGAGGTCGTGGGGGAGATCGTCGACGTCGGTGCGGGAGTGCACGGGCGGCAGGTCGGGGATCGCGTGGGAACGACGTGGGTTCAGCAGGCGTGTGGTCGTTGCGACTACTGCTTGCAGAACCGGCCGTTGAGCGGCCAGACCGCAATGAACTGTGTGAGTCCTCGAACCACGGGCTTCGCAGCGCAGGGCGGGCACGCCGAGTACGTCGCGGTCGCTGCCGAAGGAACGGTCCTGCTGCCCGACGGACTGGACTACGTCGATGCCGCCCCGATGATGTGCGCCGGGTACACCACGTGGAGTGGTCTGCGGGATGCCGCGCTGCGGCCTCGGGAACGAATCGCGATCCTGGGTATCGGCGGGTTGGGGCACGTGGCCCTTCAGCTTGCTCACGCGACCGGATTCGAGACGATCGCCATCACCCATTCTCCGGACAAGCGTGACCTGGCCCGGGGACTCGGCGCCGACCACGTCGTCGCCAACGGCACCGAACTCCGCGACCTCGGCGGTGCGGATGTCCTGCTGGTCACCACGAATTCCTTCGATGCCGTCGAGGGAACCCTGGTGGGCCTACGCCCCAACGGCCGAGTGGTGGTCAGTGGGCTGGACTTCACACGGCCGTTTTCCATTCCCTCTGACGGAGTGCCGTTCCACATGATGCGCCACAGCGTCATCGGGTCCACACACGGCGGGCTGGACAAACTGAGCGAAGTCCTCGCGCTCGCCGGAACCGGTGCGGTCAAGCCCATCACCGAGCAATTCGGCCTGGACGACGCGGCCGAGGCGTACGACCGCCTGAAGTCGGGAAAGTTGCGCTTCCGCGGCGTCTTCACTCCCGCCGTTCGCTGACCTCCACCCGGTGACGACGGACCTGCCCGCCCGCCTCGAGTACGGGCATCCCTGTCCACATGTTGCACGAATATCGCTGACTCGCAAGGGTATCCACCAGATCCCCAGTGAACGTCAACATCCCGCGCCGTTCGACGAGAAACGTCGCGCTGATGCTCCCGCCGCATCGAGGTACTCGTTCCATCCAGATAGGACACCAGGGTGACCGACTCGTTGATTTCGTCGTCGAGCAGCCCGCGGTATATCGATCTTCGCCGATTGCACCAGTTCGTCATCGCCGTCGATTCCCCATCGCTACGCGTGGCGGCTGAACAGCTGTTCGTCACCCAGCAAGGGCTTTCCGCATCTCTCCGGCAGCTGGAGGCAGATCTCAATCTGGAGCTGTTCGTCCGAACGAATCGCACCCTTCGCGTATCGCCGGCAGGAGCGGAACTCTATCGACGTGCCCCCGCGTTGTTGGCGGGAGGACGGAGCGCGCTCACGGCAGTCCACCGAATCGTCGAGGAGGCACCACCGTTGTATGTCATCGGGCATACCCCGGATATCTCTGGTGAGGAAGTGCACCACATCCTTGCACCACATCTGCCTGCGCTCTCCGGACAACCGTTGCGGGTCGCCGAGGTCTATCCAGACCGAATCAGGCAGGAACTGCTCGAGGGACGCATCGACTTGGCGCTTCGGCGCACCATCGATCGTTCGCTCGACCTCGACTCCCGTGTGATCGCCTATCACACTCTGCGGCTGGCCGTTTCGTCCCGACACCCCTTGGCTGCGAGGTCTGTGGTCTCGATCGCCGACCTCGCGGACTTCCCGGTGGTGGTCGGCGAACCCGAGCACCGGTCTCTCTATACGGACTACCTGGTGGCACTCTGCCATCGCGAAGGATTTCAGCCGCAGCTCGTCACCAACCCGATCGAAGGCACTCCACCCAGCACGATCATCGCGTCGAGCACCACGAAATGCGCATTCGTCACCGACCCGACCGGACTCACCTACGGCGGGCGGCTCCAAGTGATCGACTTCGACGACCCGCCGAAGGTGCCGGTGCAGGCCGTGTGGTTGCCGCATACGGCATCCCCGGTCCGCGACCGGCTGGTGAAGGACGCGGCAGACTGATCCCCGACGTCTCGTGGCGACCGCTCGCGCCCGATCAGGCGGCGAGGGCGTCGACGTAGGCGTTGACACGATCGAGCATCCGCTCGAGCGTCATCTCGGGTAGCCGCATCAGATTCTGGACACTCATCCCGTCGATCATGGCGACGAGGTTGTCGGCCAGCTCGACCGCGTCGCCGTCGACGATCTGCCCCCGGCGTTGCCCGCCCTCGACCAGCATGCGCACCAGATCGCGCCACTGGCCGTAGAGCCGGGAGTTGATCTCCTGCAAGGTCTCGTCGCGCATACCCTGGGCCCACAGCTCCGCCCACACCCGCCAGGCCCGGATCGACTCGTCGGTGACCGGGAGATAGCTGATCGCGAGATCGCGCAGGGTGGTGAGCGCGTCGGTGTGGTGGTCCTCGAGCAGCTCCCGGCGGCTCTGCAGCGACCGCTCGTAGTTGAGCTCGAACGCTGCGTTGATCACATCGCGTTTGGACTCGAAGTAGTAGTGGATCGTTCCGGAGGACACTCCGGCCCGCTTGGCGACATCGGTCATCCGCAACGACTGCATGCCGATGTCGGCGATCACCTCACATGCCGCGGACAGGATCTGCTCGCGACGCTGGGCCTCGACGTTCGGGCGTGGCACGATCGGGACTCCTTCCGAATGGAGACGGCGCCGGGACTTCGGACCGGCCGCCGGATCGGATCGGGTGAGCGGCCCGCCCACGGTCGACATCGACGCCGGCGATACGCCATGGCCGTCCCCGGGCGGTCGGCCCGGGGACGGCCACAGCGGGTCATCTCATTCCAGATAGCCCGGCAGAATCTTCGACATCATCTGCTCGGCCTCGGCCAGGATCGTGTCGACGACGTCGCGCACCGGCGCGATCTCGTCGATGAGGCCCTGCGACTGCCCGGCCCACCACAGACCGTCGTCGAGGTTGCCCTTCTCCAGGACCTGCTCGCGTCCCCGGGCCCCGGAAGCCAGCTCGGCGACGTCGGCGAAGGTCGCATCCGGCCGGGCGCCCAGCTCCCGGATCTGCTCGGAGATCGTATTGCGGGCCACCCGCGCGGTGTTGCGGAACTCGCGGAACACGATGACGGTGTCGCGCTCGTCGTTGGCCACCAGCTGCTCCTTCACCCGCGGGTGGACCGGTGCCTCGTCGGTGGCCATGAACCGCGTACCCATGTTGATCGCATCGGCACCCAGGGCGAGTGCGGCGACCAGCCCACCGCCGGTGGCGAATCCGCCCGAGGCGACGATCGGTACGGTGAGAACCTTTGCGGCCGCAGGGATCAGGATGAGACCGGGCACGTCGTCCTCACCGGGATGCCCCGCGCACTCGAACCCGTCGATGCTGATCGCGTCCACACCCTTGCGCTCGGCCGACAAAGCATGCCGAACGCTGGTGGCCTTGTGGATCACCTTGATCCCGGCCGCCTTGAAGTCGGGCAGATGCGGTGCGGGACTCGAGCCGGCGGTCTCGACGATCTTGATGCCGGATTCGACGATCGCCGCGCGATACTCGTCGTACGGAACGGGATTGCGGGTGGGCAGGATGGTCAGATTCACCCCGAACGGCTTGTCGGTCATCGACCGCGTCCGGGTGATCTCGGCGGCCAGGGCCTCCGGCGTCGGCTGGCTCAGCGCGGTCAGGAAGCCGAGAGCTCCCGACTCCGCGACCGGCGCAACGAGTTCGGCGGTTCCCACCCCGGTCATCCCGCCGCAGACCAGCGGGTGGGGGACACCGAATTCCTGGGTGAACCGGGTTGTGATCACGTCAGTTGTCTCCTTGGGTCGAATGGTCGGCGGCGGTGACGATCAGAGGTTCCGCGAGATGATCAGGCGCATGATGTCGGAGGTGCCCTCTTCGATCTCCTCGAGCTTCACATCGCGCATCCACTGCTCCACGGGGTACTCGCGTGAGTAGCCCCAGCCGCCGAGGGTCTGCATCGCGGCGTGGGTGACGAACATGGCGGTCTCCGACGCCTGGAGCTTGGCGCGTGCGGCGAGCCCGGTGACGTCGTGGCCGGCGTCGAGCTGCCGGGCGGCATGCAGGGTCATCAGCCACGCCGACTCGATGCGGGTGGCCATGTCGGCCAGGCGGAAGGCCACCGCCTGGTGCTCGATGATCGGCTTGCCGAACTGCGTCCGCTGCCGTGCGTAGTCGAGCGCGAACTCGTAAGCCGCACGGGCAGATCCGGTGGCCGCCGCGGCCAGCACGATCCGCGAGACGTCGAAGGTCTTCATCAGGCCGGTGAACCCCTGGCCCTCCTCACCGAGGCGGTTCTCCTCGGGAACGAATGCCTTGTCGAAGAAGATCTCCCGGCACACGATGGCCCGCTGACCCATCTTCTTCATGGGGTCGCCGAAGGTCATCCCCGGGGTGTCCTTGTGGATCAGGAACGCCGACACACCCCGCGACCGCAGGCTGGTGTCGGTCTTGGCGAACACCACGTACTGGTCGGCGAGACCGGCGTTGGAGATCCAGGCCTTCTGGCCGCTGATCTCGTAGCCGCCGGAGACCCGGTCGGCGCGGGTGGTGATCGATGCGGCGTCCGAGCCGGACCCGGGTTCGGTGGTCGCCAGCGCGGTGTACAGCGGGCTCTGGCCGGTCAGCGGACGCAGCCACTTCTCCTTCTGCTCAGGGGTTCCCAGGACGAGCAGGGGATCGCCGAAGAAGCCGTTGGAGCACACGAAGTTGCCGATTCCGGGGTCGCCCCAGCACAGCACCTCCTGGACCAGGCACTGGGTGAACACGTCGGTGAAGCCGCCGCCGCCGTACTCCTCGGGCAGCATGAAGTCGGTGATACCGGCCTTGGCCGCCTTCTGGAAGATGTCGGTGGGGGAGACGGTGTCGGCCTCGTCGACCTCGCGGCCGCGCGGGCGGATCTCCTTCTCGGCGAACTCGGTGCACAGGGCGATGATGGCGCGCTGCTCGTCGGTGAGGGGCCAGTATTCGGTGGTCGTGGTCATCGATGCTCCTGGTGTTGTGGGTGATCGGATGTGCGTGAGAATCTTCGGCAGAGCGGGCTGACGTGGTGTAACGGGTGAAAACGGTTGTTGCCGAGGGTGATGCTTCGGTGCTTCAGAGATGGATCGCGGTGAGTTCGGTGAACTCGACGAGGCCTTCCACACCGAACTCGCGTCCGAATCCGGACTGTTTCCATCCCCCGAACGGTGCGTGGACGGAGAACTCGGCCTCGTTGACGAACACCTGCCCGGTGTCCAGACGGGCCGCGATGGCGGTGGCGCGGTCGGTGTCGGCCGACCACACCGCCCCGGCGAGGCCGTACGGGGTGGCGTTGGCGATCTCGATCGCGTGCTCGTCGTCGCGGTAACCGTGCACGACGAGCACCGGACCGAAGATCTCCTCCCGGCTGACCGGATGATCGGGTTCGAGTCCGGACACGATCACCGGGCCCTGGAAGTACCCGGTCGAGGGCAGCGGTCGGGGTTCGGGGGAGTCGATCCTGGCGCCCGATGCCGCGGCGGCGGCGATCCGGGTACGGACCTGCTCACGCTGGGTGGCGCTGATCAGCGGCCCGAGTTCGGTTGCGGCGTCGGTGGGATCGCCGACCACCATCTCCGCGGCACGTGCCGTCGCGATCTGCACGGCCTGCTCGACGAGGTCCTCGGGGACCAGCAGCCGGGTCCAGGCGCTGCAGGTCTGCCCGGTGTTGAGCATGCAGGCGTCGACGCTCCAGCGCACCGCGGTGGTGAGATCGGCGTCGTCGCAGACGATGCTCGCCGACTTGCCGCCGAGTTCGAGGGTCACCCGCGCCACCCGGTCGACGGCCGCGGTGGCCACCGCCCGCCCGACCCGGGTGGAGCCGGTGAACGAGACCAGGGCGACCCCGGGATGGGCGGCCAGTCCGGCACCGACATCAACACCGGTGCCGGGGACGAGGTTGACGACGCCGGGCGGCAGGCCGGCCTCGAGGGTCGCCTCGGCGAACAGATACGCCGACAGCGGGGTGAGCTCGGATGGCTTGTGCACCATGGTGGTTCCCGCGGCCAGTGCGGCCCCGGCCTTCGCCGCGAGCTGGTAGAACGGATAGTTCCACGGCGTGATGAGCCCCACCACGCCGGCGGCCCGGTGCAGCAGCCGCACGTTGTCGCGGGTCTGGACGAAGTCGAAGGTTCGCGCGTAACCGGCTGCGGCCGAGAGGATGTCGAGCGAGGCGTCGACATGCCATTCACGGGCGACGGCGATCGGGGCCCCGACCTCGGCGACGGTGAGGTCCACCAGCTCGTCGCGGTGGGACCGCAGCACCTCGACCAGACGGTCGATGTGATCGGCCCGGACCGGCGGTGGCGTCGACGACCAGGCGGGCAATGCCGCTGTCGCGGCCGCGACGGCCTCGTCCACATCGCCCGGACCGCACAGCGCTCCGGTACCGACATACTCTGTGGTCGCAGGGTTCTCGACGTCGAGGGTGGCGGCGACCGGCTTCCATCGGCCGCCGATCAGGGCGTCGTCGCGGTCGGTTCTCATCGTGGTCCCTCGGTGTCTGCGCGGCGGACGACGAGTGCGTCGGCGGCGAGTGACCCGCCGGGACCGACCCGGACGGGATTGATCTCGAGTTCGGCGATGGTGTCGTCGGCGACGAGGATCTCCGAGACCCGGGCGATCACCGCCGCCAGGGAATCGATGTCGACGGCGGGTTTGCCGCGCCACCCGGTGAGCAGCCGCCATGACGTCAGGGTGGTCAGCATGTCCCGGGCGGTGGCGACGTCGACCGGTGCGAGCTCGGTGCGTACGTCCTGCCAGAGTTCGGCCTCGGTGCCGCCGCCACCGACGGTGATGGTGGGGCCGAGGTCGCGGTCGCGGCGTGCCCCGACGAGGATCTCCACCACGTTGCGGTCGGTGTCCTGCTCTTCGAGGACGTACTCGCCGTGCCCCAGTCGTTGTTGCATGTCGAGCAGTGCCGCGGTGGCCAGCGCCGCATCGGCCAGTCCGAGGGCGATCCCGCCGACCTCGGTCTTGTGGGCGATCCAGCCTGCCTTGAGTACGTAGGGGGCGGTCAGCTCCGCGGTGGCGGCCTCGACGTCGGCGCCGCAGGTCACCGTGCGTGCGGGGGCGAACCGGATCCCGTGTTGTTGCAACGAGTCCCGGGCGTTGCCGTAGGTGTCCGACGGGCCGAGCCGGATCGGGTCGAGCGGGGCGACGGTGCGGCCCTGGTGGATGCGCGCGAGGTTGGCGTGGCCGAGGGAGCGCAGGGCGCGTGCGATGTCGTGGTGCACCGGGATGCCGTGGTCGCGCAGCCGGTACACGGTGGGGGAGTCGGCGCTCATGCTGTGCACGATGAGCGGGACCCGATGCAACGCGACGAGATCGGCCAGCTCGTCGGCGACGTCGAGTTCGAGCGGGACCAGGCTCGGGGTGTCGGTGCCGTAGCACCCGAAGTAGCCGGTCAGGATCACCGCGTCGACCTCGCCGGAGGACGCGAGGGTCCGGTACATCTGCGCATAGGTGCGCAGGTCGGCCTCCCCGGCACCGGCCAGGTCGATCGGATTGGACGTCGCCGCCGCGTCGTTGAGGTGGCGGTGCAGCTCGGTCTGGAGATCGGCCGACAGGGAGGGGACATCGAGGTCGACGCGGCTGGCGACGTCGGCGGCGATCCCGCCCTGGCCGCCGCTGTCGCTGACGATGGCGACGCGGTTGCCGGCCGGGACGCCCACCGATCCGAGGAGCCCGGCCAGGTCGACCAGTTCGAGGGGGGTGTCCACCCGCACCGCGCCGGCGGCCCGGCAGGCCGCGTCGATCAGGTCGGTCGACGAGGTCAGCGATCCGGTGTGGCTGGCCGCCAGTCGTCGGCTGCTCTCGCTGGCACCGGTCGACAGGACGATCACCGGCTTTCCGGCATCACGGAGCTTACGCAGTGCCGCAACGATTTCCGGTCCGTCACCGAAGCTCTCGAGATAGACCGCCACCGCCTCGGTGGCGGTGTGCGAGACCAGGTCGTCGAGCACCTCGCGGGCGCTGACGTCCCACTGGTTGCCGACCGACACGAACCGCGAGACACCGAGCCCGGCGTCGTCGGCGAATCCGGCGATCTCCGAGCCGAGCTGGCCGCTCTGCGAGACGATCGCCAACGCGCCCTTGGTGAACTCGCCCCATGCCAGCTGGAGGTCTGACTCGGCGTCGAAGAGTCCCAGGCTGTTGGGCCCCACCATCCGGGCGCCGTGCAGGTCGAGCACGTCGCGGACGGCGTCGGGTGCACTCAGGGCGGCGGTGATGGTCAGGAATGCCTTGGTGCCGAGTGCGGCGGCATCGCTCACCACGCCGGCCACATGGTTTCCGGGGACACAGACGACGACCAGTTCGGGGACGCCCGGCAGGTCGGTGATGTCGGCGTAGGTGCGATGGCCGAGGACGTCGTTGCCGGTGCGGTTGACCAGCCAGACCTCACGTTGGGTGAGTCCCTTGAGAGCGCCCTTGGCGATCCAGTGGCCCCACTTGGTCGGATCTGCTGATGCCCCGACCACCGCCACCGATCGCGGGGTGCGGAAGGCGGCGAACGCGGCGTCGGTGGGCTGGGCGGTCGCCAGACCGTTGCTTGCACTCAAGGGATGTCCTTTCGCGGGACCGGGAAGGTGGGACGGCGGGAAGCGGCATCGCATCGTTGTCGTGCCTGGTGGCGGAGGGTGTCGAGCCGGTGGTGACGGCTGCGGTCCGACTCCGTCCGTCGGGGTGTGATGAACGAAAACTAGCGATAACTGGTCCGTCAGTCAACTATTTTTTTCGACTTTTCCGATTTCCTGTACACGGGGCACCTTCATCGGTTTAGATCCTGACTGACGCGTTGATCAGTAATTCGCCGAATCATCGTCGCCGCCCGTCACGGAGTGGCGCGAGACATCACAATGAGTGCAGCCGCAGACGCAGTTCTGCGCGTGCGGTGCTCAGGGCAGTCAAGGAGTCAGACCGATGACACGAAGTACACCTCCCGCCGGGCCGGCGGAGTACGAGAGCGAACTCGACCGACGGATCCGTCTTCTGGAGTCCGAGGGGACCGAGGAGTCCGTACTCGACGACCTGCCGATCCGGGACCTCGTGTGCGCGGTGGTCGGACTCGCGGTGATCGTGGTGGCGATGGTCGCGTGGGGGTACCCGTGGTGAGCACCCCGGACACGACGGGCGGCCATGGGAACGACCGCGATACCGAGGCGGGCCGACGCGTCGAGAAGGGTGGGGGGCAAGGTCACGACGCCGCCACCAACGAGCAGCCGCTGCTGCGGTCCGAACGGATCTGGTCGTTCCGCAAGTTCAGCGGGATGAACATCACCTTCTCCATCGCCACGTGGGCGTTCCTGCAGGGCGGTGCGGTCGCGGCCTTCGTCGGCGCGAAGGCGGCGATCGCGAGCATCGTCATCGGATACGGCATCAGCGTGCTGCTGGTGTCCCTGGCTCCGTGCATCCCCACCGCGAAATACGGCTTCGAGATGTTCTACGGACTCCGGAGCATCTTCGGTCCGCGCGGCATCAAGGTGATCATGGTGGTGATCGCCATCGAACTCGCCGCGTGGGTCGCACTCCTGGGCATCACGGTGGGCCACTCGGCGACCAACGTGGCCGACTCCCTCACCGGATCGTCGTGGGCGACGTCGTCGGCGGTGGTCACGATCGCCGCACTCATCGCGATCGTCCTGTCCTGGGTGCTGCTGTCCAAGGGACCCGAGCGGGTGGGTCGCGTCGGCGACATCGCGGCGCCGGTACTCGTGGCCATCACCGTCGCGATGCTCGTGATGATCTTCACCAAGGTGTCGGTGTCGGAGCTGTTCGCCGCCGAGCCGCTGGTCCCGATGGAGAACAAACACCTCGCCTTCATGATCGCCGTCGAGCTGAACATCGCGGGCGGGTTCGCCTGGTATCCGGCCATCGGCAACCTCGCCCGGCTCACCAACACCCCCCGGGCCTCGTTCTGGCCCAACATGCTCGGCCTGTTCGCCGCGTCGTCGTTCGCCGCGATCGTCGGTGCCTTCGCCGCGCTGACGCTGGGATCCGACGACCCGACGGTCTGGATGATCCCCCTCGGCGGTGCGGTCCTGGGCATCCTGATCCGGGCGTTCATCGCCTTCGCGAACCTGACGAGCATGGTCACACAGGCCTACTCCGCGCTCATGGTGACGCTCGGGATCAACACGTCCATCAAGAAGATCCCGTGGGTGCTGCTCACCGCGCTGTTCCTGGTGCCGGTGGGGGTGATCTGTTTGTTCCCCGAGTTCCTCTACGACAGCTACGGGCGCTTCCTCACCTGGGTCGCCACCCTGATGGCACCGCTCTGCGCCATCCAGCTGGTCGACTTCTTCATCCTCCGGCGTCGTCGGATCGACCTGCGGCAGCTGTATGCCGATGTCGGGGTGTCGAACTACACGTACTGGCGCGGCTGGAATCCCGTCGCCTTCGGTGCCCTGGCGCTGGGTGTGGCCACCTATGTCACGATGCTGCACCCGGTCAGCTACGAACCCAATCCCGGCTTCCAGTACCTGGGGGCGTTCCTGCCGTCGTTCCTGGTGGCGGGCACCTCATATCTGCTGGGCACCGTGTTGATCAACCGGCCGGCCGGGCGGGGTGGCTACCGCCCGGTCCCGGAACCGGTATCGGCGCAGCGGGATTCACCCAGTCCCGCCGCCACCCGATGAGACCCGAGGGCCGATGAACATGAACAGAACGGAACGGAACGCGGTATGACCACGGTGCGAGGAGCCGTCCTCGAGGGAACACGGCAGGTACGAGTACGTGAGGTCCAGCTCGACGGACCCGGACGCGACGAGGTCGAGGTGGAGGTGGCGGCCGCCGGGGTCTGTCACTCGGATCTGCATGTGGTGACCGGGGAATGGGAGGTCGCCACACCGACCGTCCTCGGCCACGAAGGATCCGGTGTGGTCACCGCGGTGGGGGAGGGCGTCACTGCACTCGAGGTGGGCGATCACGTGGTGCTGTCCTGGGTCGCCAACTGCACCCGGTGCCGACAGTGCCTGGCCGGCAGGCCGGTCCAGTGCAGCACCTATGCCGAGATCATCAGCCCCCGTGGGGTTCTCTTCGACGGGACCAGCCGCCTCGGCGTCGACGGTGAGACCGCCTACCACTACCTCGGGGTGTCGTCCTTCGCCGACCGGGTGGTGGTCCCGGCCACCGGGGCGATCAAGGTCCGCAAAGACGCACCGCTGCAAGACATCGCACTCCTGGGCTGCGGCGTGGCGACCGGTGTCGGTGCGGTCCGCAACACCGCGCAGGTCACCCCGGGGTCGACGGTCGCCGTGATCAGTTGCGGCGGCGTCGGACTCTCGTGCATCCAGGGTGCGCGCAATGCCGGTGCGGCCACCATCGTCGCCGTCGACGTCGTCGCATCCAAACTCGACCTCGCGCGCGTGCTGGGCGCCACCGAGACCGTCGACACCGCCGGCGTCGCCGATCCCGGTGCGGCACTTCGCGAGGTGATGCCGGGCGGCTTCGACTTCGTCTTCGACGCCATTGGCCGCGTCTCGACCACCGAGACCGCGATTGCCGCACTGGCGTTGGGCGGGGCGGCCGTCATCGTCGGCATGCCGCCGACCGGCAGCGTCGCCCGGTTCGACCCGCTCGCGCTCGCCGCCGCCGACCAGCGGATCCTCGGATGCAACTACGGCTCGATCGTGCCCTCCCGCGACATCCCCGACCTGGTGGACGGCGTCATGGACGGCCGCATCGATCTGGCCTCGATGATCTCGGCCCGACGGCCGTTGTCGGAGGCCGCCGACGCGCTCGCCGACCTGGAAGGCGGTGGCGCACTGCGGCAGTTGCTCATCCCCTGAGTGATCCGATCAGCGGGCCGGTGTGCGCTCGTCGGGGTCGGGGCTGTCGGTGCCGGCCCCATCCGGGTGCCCCGCCGCCAGATCCGTTCGGTGCGCACCGGATTCGCTGACGGCGGCATGCTCCACGGTCAACAGGCTTGCGGCACTGTGCTCCTCGCGGTAGGCGGCCTCTCCGCCACGCGCACCGAAGAGTCGTTTACGCCAGATCAGCCACACCACCGCGGCCACGTTGACCACCAGCAGGCCGACACGGACGACGGTGACCCGCTCGGTGAGTTCGTAGACCTCGAGCGGGATGAAGACACTGGTGACGACCACCGCGAAGTACTCACCCCAGCGTCGGGCGAACCACAGCCCGTAACACTCCACGAATTCGCTTGCCGCATAGACGATGAGCGCACACCCGAGCAGGACGATGGTGGTGGACGACAAGGTGAACGCCCGCTCGATCAGCTGCACCACCCGGGAATCGTCGATGTTCCAGCCGACCTGGTCGGCGATCGGCTTCAGCAGCGGCAACTCGGCGTCGAACTTCTCGGACAGCGTCTGCTGACTGTGCCGGATCTCGATCACCAGAATCCCGGCGATCAACAGGAACAACCCGCGCAGCAGTCGCTCGACGGCGAGCAAGCGCATGATGATCAGATCCCGCAGCAAAGCGCCGCGCGGGACCTCCGGCGCCGCGTCGGCCGGACCGCTACCACGGGGCGGACCGGCCACGAAGTCACCACACCGCAGACAACGCCACGCCTGCCCCGCCGCGCTGTCCACATGCAGCCGGTCGGCGAGGGCCGGCTCGTCCGGCCGATAGGTGTGATGGCCGCGAACGCCGCACGACAGCAGTTCCCAGTTCATTGGCCGAGAATAGGGGACCGACGTCGGTCGGGGTCGGCTTCATGGTCACGTGCCGCTGCGAGCGTCGGGGGTGGTTGCGTCCCGGGGTGGGCTGCGGAGATCTCGACACGGGTCCTCGCCCTGGGGGCTCGGTCCCGGCTCGATCATCGGGGGGAGTGGGATCTCGACTCGGGTCCTCGCCCTGGGGGCTCGGTCCCGGCTCGATCAGCGAGGTGGGTGGGGCATCGATTTGGTCCTGAGCTCGGTGTTCTCTACACTAGAGCGGTTGCCTGTGCACTTCAGGTGCTCGGGACACAACTGAATAGTCTCCGGTGCCGGCGAAAAGCCAAGGGCACCGGCGACGAGAACCTTCAGATACAACTATCCACTTCGTGGAAGGCCCACCGCAGGTCAGGGATGAAAATCCCGGTACTGCGTTGTATGGGAACCGCTACGAGAAAGGTTGACGGTCAACCATGACCATGACTGACCCGATCGCAGACTTCTTGACGCGTCTGCGTAACGCCAACTCGGCGTTCCATGACGAGGTGACTCTTCCCTCGTCGAAGATCAAGGTGAACATCGCCGAGATCCTCAAGCGTGAGGGCTACATCACCGACTACCGCGTCGAGGACGCGGAGGTCGGCAAGAGCCTCGTCGTCACCCTCAAGTACGGCCCCAGCCGTGAGCGCAGCATCGCCGGTCTGCGTCGCGTGTCCAAGCCGGGTCTGCGTGTGTACGCCAAGTCCAACAACCTGCCCAAGGTCCTCGGCGGCCTCGGCGTGGCGATCATCTCCACGTCGTCCGGTCTGCTCACCGATCGTCAGGCAGCCAACCAGGGTGTGGGCGGCGAAGTCCTCGCCTACGTCTGGTAAGGGAGGTAGCAACACATGTCACGTATCGGTAAGAACCCGATCCAGATCCCGGCCGGTGTCACCGTCTCCGTCGACGGTCAGAACGTCACCGTCAAGGGACCCAAGGGTGAGCTCACCCACGCCGTCACCGAGCCGATCGCCGTCGCCCAGGAAGACGGCGCCATCGTGGTGACCCGCCCCAACGACGAGCGTCGCAGCCGTGCCCTGCACGGACTGAACCGCACGCTGGTCGCCAACCTGGTCACCGGCGTCACGCAGGGCTACACCAAGAAGATGGAGATCTTCGGTGTCGGTTACCGCGTGCAGGCCAAGGGCCGTGACCTCGAGTTCGCACTCGGGTACAGCCATCCCGTGCCGATCGAGGCTCCCGAGGGCATCACCTTTGCCGTCGAGTCGCCCACCAAGTTCTCGGTGTCGGGTATCGACAAGCAGCAAGTCGGCGAGATCTCGGCGGTCATCCGCCGCCTGCGTCGTCCGGACCCCTACAAGGGCAAGGGCATTCGCTACGAGGGTGAGCAGATCCGTCGCAAGGTCGGAAAGACGGGTAAGTAAGCCATGAGTGATACCGCAACCAAGAACGATCGCAAGCCCCTCGGCAAGGACGTCTCGACCCGTCGTCGCACCGCGACCACCCGTCGTCACTTCCGCCTGCGCAAGAAGGTCTCCGGCACGCCGGAGCGTCCGCGCATGGCCGTCAAGCGCTCGAGCCGTCACATCCACGTTCAGGTCATCGACGACCTGGCCGGCAAGACCCTGGCCGCCGCGTCGACCATCGAGGCCGACGTCCGCGCCGCCGGTGGCGACAAGTCGGCACAGGCCCGCAAGGTCGGCGAGCTGATCGCCGCCCGCGCCAAGGCTGCCGGTGTCGAGGCCGTCGTGTTCGACCGTGGTGGCAAGGAGTACCACGGCCGGATCGCCGCACTCGCCGACGCCGCCCGCGAGGGAGGTCTGAGCTTCTGATGACCACTCTTATCCTCACCAACATGACCGGAGGGAACCTCTGATGCCCGGACGTCAGCGTGTCGGCGGAAACGGACCCGCCGGTAACGACAACAACAACCCGAACGCCGGTGGCGATCGCAACGACCGTCGCGGTGGCCGCGACCGTCGCGGCGGTGACCGCGGTGGCCGCGACCAGGATCGCAACCAGCTCGAGCGCGTCGTCGCGATCAACCGTGTCTCCAAGGTGGTCAAGGGTGGCCGCCGGTTCTCCTTCACCGCCCTCGTGGTGGTCGGTGACGGCCAGGGCATGGTCGGCGTCGGCTACGGCAAGGCCAAGGAAGTTCCGGCCGCGATCCAGAAGGGCGTCGAAGAGGCTCGCAAGAACTTCTTCCGCGTTCCGCTGATCGGTGGCACCGTGACCCACCCGGTCCAGGGCGAGGCCGCTGCCGGTGTCGTGATGCTGCGTCCGGCCAGCCCGGGTACCGGTGTGATCGCCGGTGGCGCCGTGCGTGCCGTGCTCGAGTGCGCCGGTGTGCGTGACGTGCTGGCCAAGAGCCTCGGCTCGGACAACGCCATCAACGTCGTCCACGCGACCGTGGCAGCCCTGAAGATGCTGCAGCGTCCGGAAGAGGTCGCCGCACGTCGTGGTCTGCCGATCGAAGATGTCGCTCCCGCGGGCATGCTCCGGGCGCGCGCAGGGCAGGGAGTCTAACCATGGCCGAGCTGAAGATCACCCAGATCAAGGGCACCATCGGTACCAAGAAGAACCAGCGTGACAGCCTGCGGACCCTCGGATTGAAGGGCATCCGCAAGAGCGTCACCCGCGAGGACAATGCGGTCAATCGCGGCCTCATCAACGTGGTGCGGCACCTCGTGACAGTCGAAGAGGTTAAGTAATGACCATCAAGCTCCATCACCTTCGCCCCGCACCGGGCGCGAAGACCGAGAAGACTCGCGTGGGTCGCGGTGAGGGCTCCAAGGGTAAGACCGCCGGTCGCGGCACCAAGGGCACCAAGGCCCGCAAGAACGTTCCCGCCGGCTTCGAGGGCGGCCAGATGCCGATCCACATGCGGCTGCCGAAGCTCAAGGGCTTCACCAACCGCAACCGGATCGAGTACCAGGTCGTCAACGTCGGCGACATCGCGAAGCTGTTCCCGCAGGGCGGCACCATCGGCGTCGACGAGCTCGTCGCCGCGGGTGCGGTTCGCAAGAACCAGCTCGTGAAGGTCCTGGGCGACGGTGAGCTGGGCGTGGCGGTCAACGTCACCGCCAACAAGTTCACCGCGTCGGCCAAAGAGAAGATCGCCGCTGCCGGTGGCAGCGTGACCGAGCTCTGACATATCCGATATGTGCCGGGTCCGCAGTGGGAGGCGAGCAATCGTCCCTGCTGCGGACTTCGGTGTTCTGTCGTCATCGGTGAGGCGGTCCGCCGCGGATGTCGTGCGATCGTCGGAACACGACGACGTCACAGCGTCCGTCTGACCGGCATCGATCCGACGGCTGTTAGAGTTTCACACGGTGTTGCCCAGCAACCCGATCAACGTCGATAGCCGAGCACGTGCAACCGGGATCCCGGTGACCCTGATGCGTGGTCGTCCAAGGAGGAATTAGTGCTCTCCCCCCTCGTCGCGGCCTTTCGGACGCCCGATCTGAGGAAGAAGATCCTCTTCGTCGTCGGCATCATCGTGCTCTATCGACTGGGTGCGACGGTCCCGTCACCGGGAGTGAACTACAAGGTCGTCCACGAGTGCCTCGACACGCTCAACAGCGGTGGCGGCAACCAGGTCTACTCGCTGATCAACCTGTTCTCCGGCGGCGCGCTGCTTCAGCTGTCGGTGTTCGCGATCGGCATCATGCCGTACATCACGGCGAGCATCATCGTGCAGCTGCTGACCGTGGTCATCCCGCGCTTCGAACAGTTGCGCAAGGAAGGCCAGTCCGGGCAGGCCAAGATGACGCAGTACACCCGCTACCTGACGGTGGCGCTGGCATTGCTGCAGGCCACCGGCATCGTCGCGCTCGCCGACCGCGGAAATCTGCTGCCGTCCAACTGTGATCAGCCGCTCAACGACCAGTCCATCTTCGGCCTGGCGATCATCGTGCTGGTCATGACCGCCGGTGCCTGCCTGGTCATGTGGTTCGGTGAGCTGATCACCGAGCGCGGCATCGGCAACGGTATGTCGCTGCTGATCTTCGCCGGTATCGCCGCCCGCATCCCCGCCGAGGGACGCACCATCCTCACCAGCCGCGGCGGCCTCGTCTTCGCCCTCGTGTGTCTGGCCGCACTCATCATCGTCGTCGGCGTGGTGTTCATCGAGCAGGGCCAGCGCCGGATTCCGGTGCAGTACGCCAAGCGCATGGTGGGCCGCAAGATGTACGGCGGGTCGTCGACGTACCTGCCTCTGAAGGTCAACCAGGCCGGCGTCATCCCGGTGATCTTCGCGTCATCGCTGCTGTATCTGCCGCAGTTGATCGTGGAACTCACCAGGGGGACGGACGCCCCCAACGGGTGGCAGCAATGGGTCATGACGTACCTGACCGACCCGAGCAATTACGTCTACATCATCGTCTACTTCCTGATGATCATCTTCTTCACGTACTTCTACGTGGCGGTGACCTTCAATCCGGAAGAACGCGCCGATGACATGAAGAAGTACGGCGGCTTCATCCCAGGGATTCGTCCCGGTCAACCGACCGCTGACTACCTCGGATATGTGCTGAGCCGCATCACCCTGCCAGGCTCCATCTACCTGGGTATCATCGCCGTACTGCCGAACCTGTTCCTCGAGATCGGGAACAGCGGTGGTGTACAGAACTTGCCATTTGGGGGCACGGCCGTCCTGATCATGGTCGGTGTGGGTCTGGACACCATGAAGCAGATCAACAGTCAATTGATGCAACGCAAGTACGAAGGATTCCTGAAGTGAGACTTGTCATTCTCGGCCCCCCCGGAGCAGGTAAGGGTACCCAGGCGGAACTGCTGAGCGAAGCGCTCGGCATCCCCCACATCTCCACCGGAGACCTGTTCCGCGCGAACATCTCACAGGGAACGCCGGTCGGTATCGAGGCCAAGCGTTACCTCGACGCCGGTGACCTCGTGCCGTCGGAGATCACCGTCGACATGGTTCGGGCCCGCGTGTCCGAGCCGGACGCCGCCAAGGGCTTCATCCTCGACGGGTTCCCGCGGTCCACCGAGCAGGCAGACGCCCTCAAGGACATCCTCGCCGCCGGCGGCGGATCGCTCGACGCCGTGCTGTCGTTCGTCGTCGACGCCGACGTCGTGGTGGAGCGGATGCTAGCCCGCGGCCGTGCCGACGACACCGAGGCCGTCATCCGCAACCGCATGTCGGTGTACCAGTCGGAGACCGCGCCGCTGCTCGACTACTACGGCGACCAGGTCAAGACGATCGACGCCGTCGGCGACATCAACGATGTGCACCAGCGCGTGCTGAGCGCTCTCGGGGCGGGCGTCTCCTAGGAGACACACTCTCGCGAGACACCACAGTGATCTCCCGACGCCGGGCCACACCGATCGATCGGTGTGGCCCGGCGTCCTATTTGCTCAAGGGGTTTGGACATGGGATTCCGTAAGAAGCGCGTACCGTTCCGCAGCGCGGGCGAACTCGACGCGATGGCCGCAGCCGGTGCGATCGTCGGGGCCGCGCTCGTCGCCGTGCGCGATGCCGCGAAGGTCGGTGTGAGCACACTCGACCTCGACGAGGTGGCCGAGACCGTCATCCGTGAGGCCGGGGCCGTGCCGTCGTTCAAGGGCTACCACGGCTTTCCCGGGTCGATCTGCTCGTCGGTCAACGACGTGGTGGTACACGGAATCCCGTCGGCCGACGTGGTGCTCGCCGAGGGTGACCTCGTGTCGATCGACTGCGGTGCCATCCTGGACGGCTGGCATGGGGACTCCGCCTGGACCTTCGGCGTGGGCACACTCTCACCGGAGGACACCGAACTGTCGGAGGCCACCCGGCTGTCCATGGAGGCCGGGATCGCGGCGATGATCGAGGGCAACCGGCTCACCGACATCTCGCACGCGATCGAGAACGGCACCCACGACGCCGAGCGGAAGTTCGGCCGGCCCTTCGGCATCGTCGACGGTTACGGCGGACACGGAATCGGCCGCGAGATGCACATGGATCCGTTCCTGGCCAACGAGGGTGCACCCGGCAAGGGCCCGCACCTGGTGATCGGGTCGACCCTGGCGATCGAACCGATGCTGACCCTCGGCACCTGCGACACCTCGGTGCTCGACGACGACTGGACCGTCGTCACCGATGACGGCACCCGCTCGGCCCACTGGGAACACACCGTCGCCGTCACCGCCGACGGCCCACGCATCCTGACCCCGCGACCCGCAGGGGCCTGACACCGCAACCTCTCTGCCACACCGGCCGGTCCGTCCGGTCCGGGCGGCCGGGTAGGGCCGGCGGGAGCCGGTCGGGCGGACATCGGATTCACGCCGTCGGCGACGAATTCGGGACCCGATCCCGCTCACCGGACCTAGCGGG
>NZ_BCNF01000013.1 GCF_001485495.1 Gordonia desulfuricans NBRC 100010
AGGCATCGGCCGGCGGCAACCCGGGCGGCGGTCCCGGTGGGAACGGGAACGGCGGCGGTCCCGGGGGTGGCCGACCGGGCGGCGGAATGCCCGGCGGTGGTCGGTCGGATGGTTACACCTCCGGTCGCGGAGACACCGCGCTGGGCGTCTACGCGACGATGATGGGGCTGGCGCTGCTGAGCCTGGTCTACGCCGTCGCCGACACCGTGCAGCGCGCTCGCAGGGCCGTGCGGGTGTGACGGCCCGTCTCGGTGGGCCCGCGGAGATGCAGAACGCTCTCCGCGGGCGTGACCGTGCCCACTCGATTGGCCCGGGACCGGGTTCGCGGGCGATGATCGGCGTCGTGACCTTCTCCGGCGCCAACTCTTCCGACTCTCTCCGGCTACCCGCCGCGGTCCTGTGGGACATGGACGGCACCCTGCTCGACTCCGAACGGCTCTGGGACATCGCCGTCGGCGAGCTGTGCGATCGCAACGGATTCACGATGAGCCCCGAGCTGCGCGAGGCGACGCTGGGCAACTCCATGCACGATGCGCTGACCAAGGTGTTCGACGCCGCCGGGCTCGCCCCCGCCGACCGCGACCATGCGGGTGCCGAGCGATGGCTCCTCGATCGGGTCGCCGAACTGTTCGCCGAGGACCTGCCGTGGCGGCCGGGCGCCCAGGAGGCCCTGGCATTGATCGCCGATGCCGGCGTCCCGATGGCATTGGTCACCAACACGGTTCGGGAACTGACCGACTTCGCCCTCGAGACCCTCGGTCGAGATGTCTTCGCCGCGACGGTCTGCGGCGACGAGGTGAGCACCGCCAAACCACATCCGGAACCGTATCTGCGGGCCGCCGCACTCCTCGGGGTCGACCCGCGCGACTGCCGTGCCGTCGAGGACTCACCGACCGGCACGATCGCGGCGACCGGCGCCGGATGCGCCACGCTGGTGGTGCCGTCGACCGTCCCGATCCCGCCCGGACCGCTGCGTGAGTTCCGCGAAAGTCTGGTCGGGCTGACCCTCGGGGAGCTCGGTCCGGCGGGCGTGCGAGGATAGATACCCGTGAAAACCTTCGACGCGCTGTTCGCCGAGTTGACCGACAAGGCGGAGAAACGACCGGCCGGCAGCGGTACCGTCGCCGCGCTGGACGCGGGGGTGCATTCCCTCGGCAAGAAGATCATCGAAGAGGCCGGCGAGGTGTGGCTGGCCGCCGAGCACGAGTCGGACGAGTCGCTGGGTGAGGAGATCTCCCAGCTCCTGTACTGGCTCCAGGTGATGATGGTCAAACGGGGACTCTCGCTGGAGGACGTCTACCGCCATCTGTAGGCCGCGCACGCCTGTTCGCGGCGCGTGGCCCTGACCCCGCCCTCCTCATCCCCGCATCTCACATCTCCGGAGAAACCCCATGCTGCGTGTCGCAGTCCCCAACAAGGGCGCGCTGTCGGAATCGGCCGCGTCCATCCTGTCCGAGGCCGGTTACCGTCGCCGGTCCGACTCCAAGGACCTGACCGTCCTGGACAACAACAACGAGGTCGAGTTCTTCTTCCTTCGACCCAAGGACATCGCCATCTACGTCGGATCGGGCACCCTCGATCTGGGTATCACCGGTCGTGACCTGGCCCTCGACTCCGGTGCCCCGGTCGACGAGGAACTGTCGATGGGCTTCGGTTCGTCGACCTTCCGCTACGCCGCCCCTTCCGATCAGACCTGGACCGTCGACGACCTGGCCGGCAAGCGGATCGCGACGTCGTACCCCAATCTGGTGCGTGCCGATCTCGGTTCCCGGGGTATCACCGCCGACATCATCCGACTCGACGGGGCGGTGGAGATCTCCATCCAGCTCGGGGTCGCCGACGCGATCGCCGACGTCGTCGGATCCGGTCGCACACTGCGCCAGCATGATCTGGCCGCCTTCGGTCACACCCTGTGCGACTCCGAGGCGGTGCTGATCAGCCGGACCGGGGTGGAGCCCGCCAAGCACGCGCGGCAGTTCATCAAGCGGATCCAGGGTGTGGTCTTCGGTCAGCAGTACGTGATGATCGACTACGACTGCCCCCGCACCATCCTGGAGCAGGCCAGCGCGCTCACCCCCGGCCTGGAGTCGCCCACCGTGGCGCCGATGGCCGACCCGGAGTGGGTCGCGGTCCGGGCGATGGTCCCGCGCAAGAACCACCAGCAGCTCATGGACGACCTGTCCGAGCTCGGTGCCCGCGCCATCCTGGCCTCCGACATCCGTTCCTGCCGCTTCTGAGGCATGTGGCCCGGCCCGCGTCGGCGGACCGGGCCACACTGCTCAGCGTCGATCCAGCAGGGCCGTCTGGGCCGAGCGGCCGATGAATCCGTCGACGTCGTAGAGGTCGGCGAACGACGCACCGAATCCGTCGCGGCCGGCCGCCATCTCGGCGTCGATCCCCAGCCATCGGCCCCGGGGAACCGCGCTCAGGTGGACGGTGGTGTCGGTGTTCATCCACGACCACTGTGCGGAATCCAGTCGCGTCCCGACGCCGTTGGCGACGTCGACGACGGTCATCAGGGATTCGAGATCGCTGATCTGCTCGCCGTCGACGAGCCCGACCGCCGGGCGCAACCACACCGCCGGGGTCTTCCCGGTGCGGCCCGGCAACACCGCGCAGTGCACTGCGCCGATGAATCCTTCTGTGCCCCAATCGACTCCGAGTGACGGGTCGGCGGTGACGCCGCGCCGGATGTCGAGGTCGTCGGGGAGCGGATGCAGTGGCGGCCGGGGCTGGACGGTGATGTCGGCGGTGTCGTCGGCACGCATCAGCCATGCCGAGGCGCGGGCGGCGACGCGGAATGTCCCGTCCGGCCGGCGGACCTCGAGCTCGGCGGCGAGCATGCTGATGCGGCGTCCGGGACGCGCCACCCAGGCCCGCACCCGGTTGACGTCGAGTCCCACCGCGCCGATCAGGTCGACGGTGACGCGGGTGAAGCGCCGGCCCGGGTCGGCGTCCGCGCGTTCGAGTGCCCGCATGAGCAGGCCGGTCGGGGGACCGCCGTGCTGGATGTCGGTCGACCAGGGACTCACTGTTGCCGACGTCGGCCGGAAGTACTCGAAATCGGGGTCCGCATCCCCGGTGCCGGACTCGTCGGAAAAGTCCGGAACCGGCAGGTAGAAGGCGTTGTCCACGCGGGTGAGCCTATGTCACCAGGTTTCGGGACACCGCCACGGGTGGTTGTCCGTCGATCGGACTCAAAGTGTTCAGCCGATTGGATGAACTGGTTGATCATGAACTGAATTCATCAAAGTGATCTACGACGATGAATCTCGTTCAACACCGGGTATGCCCACGTCGAGATCCACAAGACGTCCCGCTGTGGTGAACCCGCGGTGCGCCCGCGGTGAACGATGGGGGACTCCCGATGAACCGGATTCGCAAGACACTCGGCACCACCGCCGTCGGATGCGCACTGTGCCTCGGTGCAGTGGTCCCGATGGCCTTGTCGTCGACACCCGCCCTCGCCGCAGGCCTGTCCACCCAGACCGCCGACGAACTCGGGTCGGCCGGGGTCTTCCGGCCGACCGAGGCGTACGTCGCAACGGCGGGGGCCCGCAGTGACTGGTTGCGCAGTGTGGTGCCCGGCCTGCCCGACGACGCGATCGTGGTGGTCACCCCGGGCACCGACGACGGCACCCTCTATCAGCGAATCCAGGTGTTGCGCACCAACGATCGGCCTGTCTACATCATCGACTACCCCGAGTCCCTCGGCCCGGTGGTGTCGGGGCGCACCGGACTGGTGTTGCCGTTCACCGCACCCACCTACGACGAGTCCCGCGACATCGCCGTCGCCAAGAACCTGCAGGCGATGTCGGCGTTCGGTGCGGACCCCGGTGCACCGTCGGTCGTCTACAGCGGTTACTCGCAGGGTGCCGAAGCGGTGGGCAACGCCGCCGAACAGGCGGTCGCCACCGGGGGGATCGACACGCAGCGCTCGACGATCCTGCTCGTCTCCGATCCCCGGAGCCCCTGGGGGCTCAAGAACTTCGCCGCCGAGAACCCCCTGGTCGGTTCGCTGTTCGAGCTGCTCGGGGCGGAGTCGAACGGTGCCCGCGATCCCGGTGCCACCGGGGACGATCTCGACGTCGTGTCGGTCATCATCGTCGGCGACCCGGCGTCGGACTTCCAGTGGGTCTGGTACCGGCCGGTGAGTTCGCTGGTCGTCGACCTCGCCGGATTCCTCACCATCCACGCCGGCGGTGGCTCGGAGAACTACGCCACCGTCGAACAGCTCGGAGAACCCACCGAACTGCACAGCACCGACGGCAACACCACCTACCTCGTCTACCACACCGCCCACCACCCGTTGACGCTGCTGACCCAGATGATCCTCACCGGCATCGGGATCACCCCGAGCGAGGCCGACCTCGAACGCTGGGACAAGGCCAACAACGCCTTCTACCCGCTGCAGGAGCCGACCCCGGCGAATGCCGGGGTGGCGGTCGACAGCGGTCCCCGCGACGCCGCCTCACCTGCCGTGGCGCGCTCGGCATCCGCACCGACCGGTTCCGGCGCCGACGATCCGGGGCTCGGGTCGCCGGCGATCACCGACACGGCGACCACGGCCGCCGGCGTCACCGGGGGTCAGGCGCCCGAGGTCTCCGGGGGTCGCCATCAGGTGACCGTCGGACAGCAGCCGACGGTGTCGGTGCCGGCGTCGGAAGCCGCGGGCTCCGACACCGGTACCGGGCGCCACCACATCACCGGCAGCGGCCGTCATGCCGCCCCGGAGCCGACCGGCCAGACGGCCTCCACGGATTCCGGATCGGACCCGGAGGCATCGGGTCACACCCAGGGCGCGCCCACCGCCCACGGTTCGGGCGGCGGCGCGTCGGACACCGCCACCCCGACCACTGCGACCGACGGCACCGATGGTGCCGGTGTGGGTGGCGACGGTGTGAGTGGTGACGACACCGACGCCGAGGGACAGGGCGGCGAAGGACCCGGCAGTGCGGGCACCGGCAGTGCGGACGCAGGTGGTGACGGCACCGGTGGTGACGTGACCGAACAGCCGGCCGCCTGACGCGGTTCGGTACCCGACCCGATCACGTCGACGGGGCGCTCGATCGCATCGACGGGGCTCCCGATCACGTCGACCGGGCTCCCGATCACGTCGACCGGGCACCCGATCACATCGACCGGGCGCCCGATCACGTCGACTGGGCTCTCGATCGCATCGACTGGGCTCTCGATCGCATCGACCGGGCACCCGATCACGTCGACTGGGCGCACCGCCGGGTTCGGCGGGTGTGGGTCACAACGTGAAACCCGGTGGAGGGCCGGGATACTCGGGGATCTCGCCGCCGAACTCCGGACATCGTGACCGGTGTTCACATGTGCGGCACATCCAGGATTTCTGCGGCCGGAAGTCGCCGGTGGCCACCGCCTGGCGGATCGCCTGCCAGATCGCGGCGAGGGTGCGGCCGAAGCGTTCGAGTTCGTCACGGTCGGGCTCGTAGGTGAGCACCTGACCGTCGGACAGGTACATCAGCTGCAGCCGGTGGGGGACGACGCCCCGCAGTCGCAGGATGGCCAGGGCATAGAACTTCATCTGGAACAGGGCCTTGGCCTCGTAGGCCTCACCGGGTGCGCGGCCGGTCTTGTAGTCGACGACGCGGATCTCGCCGGTGGGTGCGATGTCGATGCGGTCGATGAAGCCGCGCATCCGCACGTTCCCGGTCTCCAGCTCCACATGCTCCTCGACCGCGGCGGCGTCGAAGGCGGTGGGATTCTCCATCCCGTAGTAGTTCTCGATCAGTTTGTGGGCCTCGGTGAGGAAGGCCTCGTGGCCGTCGGCGCCGATGACGTCGGCCAGGGACGGGTCGGCCTCACACATCGCCGCCCAGGCGCCCTCGACGAGGAAGTCCGCCGACTCGCGGGTGCGCAACGCGGCAGGCATGTCGAACAGGTTCTCCAACGCGGCGTGGACCACGGTGCCGCGGGTCTGTGCCTTGGTCGGCGTCTCCGGGAAGCGATCGATCGCGCGGTACCGGTAGAGCAGCGGGCACTGTTTGAAATCGGCCGCACGAGACGGCGAGAGGGCGAGTGGACGTCCCACCAGACCGCGGGTGCCGCCGGCCGCCGATGCACCGGATTCGGCAGGGGAGTCGGCGGGACCGGTGGACGGGTCGGACCCGGCGGAAACTGCGAACGTCACATTTGGCAGGGTAGGGCGGGGCCCCGACACTCCGGGCGCCCGGCGCGCGAAGACACGGAAAACGCCGTAACTCGTGAACCATACGTCACCTCAGCCCCGAGAGGAACACTCTGATGCCGTCGACCGGTCCGTTCGTGATAGGCGATCGCGTACAGCTCACGGACGCCAAGAACCGGAAGTTCACGGTGGTCCTCGAACCCGGTAAGCAGTTCCACACCCACCGCGGGGCGATCTCCCACGACGACCTGATCGGTGCACCCGAGGGCAGCGTCGTGTCGGCCACGAGTGGCACCGAGTACCTGGCGCTGCGTCCGTTGCTCACCGACTACGTGCTGTCGATGCCGCGCGGTGCCCAGGTCATCTATCCGAAGGACTCTGCCCAGATCGTGACCGAGGGAGACATCTTCCCCGGCGCGCGGGTCCTCGAGGCCGGTGCCGGATCGGGTGCGCTCACCTGCTCACTGCTGCGCGCGGTCGGCACATCGGGCTCGGTGCTGTCCTACGAGATCCGCGACGACCATGCCGAGCACGCGCAGCGCAACGTCGAGACCTTCTTCGGCGGCGCCCCCGACAACTGGCGTCTGGTGGTCGACGATCTCGCCAACATCGGCACCGAGGAACGCTTCGACCGCATCATCCTCGACATGCTCGCGCCGTGGGAGCCGCTCGAGGTGGTCCGGACGATCCTGCAGCCCGGAGGTGTGCTGATCGTCTATGTGGCAACTGTCACGCAGCTGTCGCGGGTCATGGAGGCGATGCGCGACCAGGGTTGCTGGACCGAACCCCGCGCGTGGGAATCGATGGTGCGTGAGTGGAGCGCGGTGGGCCTCGCGGTGCGCCCCGAGCACAGAATGCAAGGCCACACGGCCTTTCTGATCACCGCGCGCCGACTCGCCGACGGCACCGTCACACTGCGCCCGCAGCGGCGTCCCACGAAGGGCTGAGGAGGGGCTGACCAGCCGCTCGACACGACGCCGAAACATCGCGCATACGTTGCGAAGACGCAGATTTAACGCATCCTCAACATCCGTCCTTGCGCGGTACTCGGCCATTCGGCCGTCTGCCCGGTAGCGTGGAGTCACGGCGCAACACTCCGTTGGGAGTGGTTGCCGGGGAGAGGAGTCAGCAATGACCGAATCTGATCGCCACGACGCTTCGACACCGAATTCGGGCGAGGCCCCGAACACGTCCGAGGACGCGTTCACCCCCGCCTACACACCGCCGCTGGCGCGTGCGGAGCAGACGTCGTATGGCCGGCCGGCCGACCCCAAGGATCTCCAGGAGCGGGTCGACAACCTGACGGCACGGAACGCCAAGTTGCTCGACACCCTCAAAGAGGCCCGTCAGCAGCTCGTGGCGTTGCGTGAGGAGGTCGATCGACTCGGGCAGCCACCCAGCGGGTACGGCGTACTCCTCGAGGTGTATCCCGACCAGACGGTCGACGTGTTCACCTCCGGACGCAAGATGCGGCTGACCTGCTCACCCAACATCGACGTCGACACCCTGCACCGCGGTCAGACGCTGCGGCTGAACGAGGCCCTGACCGTCGTCGAGGCCTGCGAGTTCGACACCGTCGGTGAGATCAGCACACTGCGCGAGGTGCTCGGCGACGGGCAGCGTGCACTCGTGGTCGGCCACGCCGACGAGGAGCGCGTGGTGTGGCTGGCCGAACCGCTGCTCGGCGACTTCGACACCGAGGACGGACATCGTCGCAAGCTGCGCCCCGGCGACTCGCTGCTGATCGACACCAAGGCCGGATTCGCCTTCGAGCGGGTGCCCAAGGCCGAGGTCGAGGACCTCGTGCTCGAGGACGTGCCGGATGTCGGCTACGAGGACATCGGTGGTCTCGGCCGGCAGATCGAGCAGATCCGCGATGCCGTGGAACTGCCGTTCCTGCACAAGGATCTGTTCCGCGACTATGCGCTGCGCCCGCCGAAAGGTGTCCTGCTCTACGGGCCGCCCGGTTGCGGTAAGACACTCATCGCCAAGGCCGTCGCCAACTCGCTGGCCAAGAAGATCGCCCAGGCCCGCGGCGACGACGCCAAGGAGGCGAAGTCGTACTTCCTGAACATCAAGGGTCCGGAGCTGCTCAACAAGTTCGTCGGTGAGACCGAGCGGCACATCCGCCTGATCTTCCAGCGGGCCCGCGAGAAGGCGTCCGAGGGCACCCCGGTGATCGTGTTCTTCGACGAGATGGACTCGATCTTCCGCACCCGCGGCTCCGGTGTGTCCTCCGACGTGGAGACCACCGTGGTCCCGCAGCTGCTCAGCGAGATCGACGGTGTCGAGGGTCTCGAGAACGTGATCGTGATCGGTGCCTCCAACCGCGAGGACATGATCGATCCCGCGATCCTGCGGCCCGGCCGCCTGGACGTGAAGATCAAGATCGAGCGTCCCGACGCCGAGTCGGCGATCGACATCTTCTCGAAGTACCTCACCGTGGAACTGCCGGTGCACGCCGACGATCTCGCCGAGTTCGGCGGCGATCGCACGGCCTGCGTCAACGCGATGATCGAGAAGGTCGTCGAGCGGATGTACGCCGAGAGCGAGGACAACCGGTTCCTCGAGGTGACCTACGCCAACGGCGACAAAGAGATCATGTACTTCAAGGACTTCAACTCCGGTGCGATGATCCAGAACGTCGTCGACCGCGCGAAGAAGTACGCGATCAAGTCGCAGCTGGACACCGGTGCGCCGGGTCTGCGGGTGCAGCACCTGTTCGACTCGATCCTCGACGAGTTCGCCGAGAACGAGGATCTGCCGAACACCACCAATCCCGACGACTGGGCACGGATCTCGGGCAAGAAGGGCGAGCGGATCGTCTACATCCGGACGCTGGTCACCGGCAAGAGCTCGGGTGCGAGCCGTGCGATCGACACCGAGACCAACACCGGTCAGTACCTGTAGTCGGCTGACCGGCTGACGACCACGGGACGTGGTCGCCTGCGACACACTAGAGTCTCTCGGTGATGAACAGCAGCGTCTCGATGGTCCGGGGCCGAGTCACCGTCGGCGGGGTGACCCACTCTTTGGGTGGGTCACCCCGCGTCGCGGTGGGGCGCACGCCGGACAACGATCTCGTCGTCAACCATCCGCTGATCTCACGCAGACATCTGCTGATCGAGTGGCGGGGCTCGGGCTGGTGGGTCGTCGACGCCGGCAGCACCAACGGATTCTTCGTCGGTGGCAATCGGGTCGGCGAGTACCCCCTGAACGGGTCCATGACCTTCCGGATGGGAGATCCCGCCACCGGGCCGATCGTCGAGGTGGTGCTCGACGCTCCCGGCGGGCCCGGACCGGCCGGTCGGCCACCGGCGTCGGGTGCCTTCCCCGGCCAGGGCCCGGCACCGGCCTCCGGGCCCCTGCCCGGCTCCGGCCCGAACCGCCCGCCGGGTCCTGCGCCCGCACCCGGGTCGGGTCCGCTGCGACCGCCCATGCGGGTACCCGCCCCCGGCACCTATCAGCCCGGTTCGGCCCAACCCGGCCAGATCGGGGAGATGCCGCCGGAACTGCAGGACGCGCCACATCTGCAGGCCCTCAAGCAGAACGTGTCGGCGATCTATCAGCTGCCCGGCCGTGGCGCGGCACCCCGTCGGGAGACCATCTCGCTGACCGGCGTTCAGACCATCGGGCGCACCCCCGACAACGACATCGTCGTCAGCGACGTGCTCGCCTCCCGTCGGCACGCCCGGGTGCTCACCCAGGCCGACGGCCTCTACATCGAGGATCTCGGCAGCGTCAACGGCACCTACGTCAACGGACACCGGGTGCAGCGCACCCGCCTGACCGACGGCAACGTCGTCACCATCGGCAACAGCGACTTCGTCGTCTCCGGCGGTTCGCTCATGCGTGGCCAGGCCCAGGACGTGGTGGCCGGCGGCCTGCAGGTGCACGGCGTCAGTCTCGTCGTCGACGGCGGCAAGCAACTGCTGCAGAACGTCGAGTTCAACGCCGGTCCGGGCACACTCACCGCGGTGATCGGGCCCTCCGGCGCAGGCAAGTCGACGGTGTCGAAGATCGTCGCCGGGCTCAACTCGCCGACCAGCGGGCAGGTGACCTTCGAGAACCGCAGCGTCCACGACGAGTACGACGCCCTGCGCACCCGCATCGGGATGGTGCCGCAGAAGGACGTCCTGCACCACAAGCTGACCCTGCGGCAGGCCCTGCGCTATGCCGCCGAACTGCGGCTGCCGCCGGATCTGTCGAAGTCCGACCGCGACAACGTGATCAACGGTGTGCTCGCCGAACTGCAACTGACCGAGCATGTCGACACCCGGGTCGAGAAGCTCTCCGGCGGCCAGCAGAAGCGCGCGTCGGTGGCGATGGAGTTGCTCACCGGCCCGTCGCTGCTGATCCTCGACGAGCCGACGTCGGGTCTCGACCCGGCGCTCGACCGTCAGGTCATGTCGACCCTGCGGCGCCTGGCCGATGCCGGGCGTGTGGTGCTCGTGGTCACCCACTCGCTCACCTATCTGTCGATGTGCGATCAGGTGCTGCTGCTCGCGCCGGGCGGCAAGACCGCCTACTGCGGCTCCCCGGATCAGGTCGGGGCGGCGATGGGCACCTCCGACTGGGCCGAGATCTTCTCGTTCGTCGCCGACCAGCCCGACACCGCGCACATGCGCTATCTGCATGGCCGGCGCGCGCCGACGCCACCCCCGCCGCCACGACCACCGGGCCCGCCGATCCCGGTGCCCCAGACCAGCTTCGGCAGGCAGTCGAGCACCATCGCCCGACGGCAGGTGCGCCTGATCTTCGCCGACCTCGGCTATCTGGTGTTCCTGGTGCTGCTGCCGGTGGTGCTCGGTCTGCTCACCCTGGTGATCCCCGGCTCGACCGGTTTCGGGAAGGCACTCGCACCGCCCGGTTCACCGCCGGGCACCCCGCCCAAGGACGGCGCCGAGGCCATCCAGGTGCTCGTGGTGCTGGTGGTCGGCGCGGCCTTCATGGGCGCCGCCCTGACCGTGCGCGACCTGGTGGGCGAGCGCGACATCTTCGAGCGCGAGCGTGCCGTCGGGCTGCGGCCCGGTGCCTACCTGTGGGCCAAGGTCGTGGTGTTCTTCATCGCCGCGATCGCCCAGAGTGCGGTGATGGTGGCGATCACCTTCGCCGGACGCGGCCTGCCGGAGATGGGCGGGCCCGGGTTGCCGCCGGCCGCCGCGTTGTTCGTCGCGGTCGCCGCGCTGGCCTGTGTGTCGACCCTGGTGGGTCTGGCGATCTCGGCGGCGGTCAAGTCCAACGAACAGGTGATGCCGCCGCTGGTCATCGTCGTGATGGTGCAGCTGGTGTTCTGCGGAGGTCTGTTCAAGCTCGACGGTCCCGGTCTGCAACAGCTGTCCTGGATCTTCCCGTCGTTCTGGGGTTATGTCGGTGCCGCCGGGGCGGTGGATCTCGACCAGATCAACCCGGCCGCACCCCAGCGCATCTCGCTGTGGGAGACGTCGTGGGCCCATTCCGCCCTCGCCTACGGTGTGCTGCTGCTGATGGCGGTGTTGCTGTACCTGTTCACCTATTCGCGGTTGCGCCTGAAGAAGCGCTGACCCGCGACACCGCACGACCGACGATGCCCCGTCACCTTCTCGGTGGCGGGGCATCGTCGGTTTCGGCGGTCGGTGCCGGTGACTGCCTACGGGGCCGCGGGGTAGGCCACCAGGCCCAGCTCGGCGTCGACGGCGAGGAGGCTGTGGCTCGGCAGCACCCGCGCGGTGTAGCCGACCACCCCCGACTTGTACGGATGTACCACCGTGGCGTAGCGGGTCCGGCCGGCGGTATCGGCGCCGCCCACCGGCGACATCGTGGTCAGGATCGGGTGGCTGATCTCACCGTCGTCGTCGACCCGCCCGAGCACCGCCTGCACCGTCACGTCGTCGGGGGAGAGGTCGCCGAGGGCGACCTGCGCGGTGAGTTGCAGGGCCTCGGCTCCGGACTCGGAGTCCTCGTCGATACCGGCGATGGCCACCGCGGGCCAGGCCGCGGTCAGCCGGGCACGGTAGCCGGCGAGGTCCCGGGCGCCGGCGAAGTCGTCGGCGACCGCGGCGGTGTAGGAGAGTGCGGCCGGTGCGTACAGCTCGTCGGTGTAGTCGCGCACCATCCGCGATGCGAGCACCTTGGGGCCCAGGACGCTCAGTGTGTGCCGCACCATCGCGACCCATCGTTCGGGAAGTCCGGTGTCGTCACGACCGTAGAACAGCGGGATCACCGAGTTCTCCAGCAACGAGTACAGCGCCTCGGCCTCGAGGTCGTCACGACGATGCTCGTCGGTGACCCCCTCGGCGGACGGGATCGCCCAACCGTTGTCGCCGTCGGCCATCTCGTCCCACCAACCGTCGAGGATCGACAGGTTCAGGCCGCCGTTGAGCGCCGACTTCATCCCCGACGTGCCGCACGCCTCCATCGGACGCACCGGATTGTTCAGCCACACATCACATCCGGCGTAGATGTGACGAGCCATCGAGATGTCGTAGTCGGGCAGGAAGACGATGCGGTTGCGCAACGCCGGGTCCTCGGTGAACCGCACCACCTGCTGGATCAGGGCCTTGCCGCCGTCGTCGGCGGGATGGGCCTTGCCTGCGACGACGAGCTGGATCGGCCGCTCCGGGTCGGTGAGCAGACGACGCAACCGGTCGGGGTCGCGCAGCATCAGGGTCAGACGCTTGTAGGTGGCGGCCCGCCGGGCGAATCCGATGGTCAGCACACCCGGATCGAAAAGGTCTGCGGTCCAGCCCAGTTCGACCTCACTGAAGCCGCGTTCGCGTCCGCTGGCGTGGGCGCGCCGCCGCACCTCGTCGACGAGCTGTGCCCGCAGTTGCTGGCGGGTCTTCCACAGATCACCGTCGGGCAGCTCCGCATACGCCGCGCCCGCGGAGTCCTCGTCGTGGCCGACCAGTTCGCGCCACGGGCGCGCCACCCAGGTGAAGCCGTGCACACCGTTGGTGACCGATCCGATCGGCACCTCGTCGGCGTCGAATCCGGGCCACAGGCCGGCGAACATCTCGCGGCTGACCGCACCGTGCAGCTGCGACACCCCGTTGGAGCGCTGGCCGAGGCGGAAACCCATGTGCGCCATGTTGAACACGCCGGGATCACCCTCCGAGCCGAGCTCGAGGATGGTGCCCGCGGGCAACCCGGGCAGCAGTCGGGACGATCCGGTGTCGTCGGCGTCGAGGTAGTAGGAGACCAGATCCTTGGGGAAACGGTCGATCCCGGCCGGGACCGGGGTGTGGGTGGTGAAGACGTTCGACGCCCGCACCACCGACTCGGCGGAGTCGAGGTCGAGGCCGGAGACGACGAGCTCACGGACGCGCTCGGCGCCCAGGAAGCCGGCGTGACCCTCGTTCATGTGGAAGACCGTCGGTTCGGCGGCGCCGGTGATCCGCACATACTCACGCAACGCCCGCACGCCACCGATGCCCAGCAGGATCTCCTGCTTGATCCGGTGATCCTGGTCGCCGCCGTAGAGACGGTCGGTCACCAGGCGCAGCTCGTCGTCGTTGGCCGGGATGTCGGAGTCGAGCAGCAACAACGGGATCCGGCCGACGGTCGCCACCCAGATCTGGGCGTGCAGCACGCGGCCGCCGGGGATCGAGATGGTCACCGTCACCGGACGGTCGTCGGCGTCGGTGAGCAGGCTCAGCGGCAGCAGGCCCGGATCGTTGACCGGATAGCGCTCGAGCTGCCAGCCGTCGTGTGACAGGCTCTGCCGGAAGTATCCGGAGCGGTAGAACAAGCCCACACCGATCAGCGGCAGACCGAGGTCCGACGCCGCCTTCAGGTGGTCGCCGGCCAGGATGCCGAGACCGCCGGAGTAGATCGGCAGGACCTCGGTGATCCCGAACTCCATGGAGAAGTAGGCGATGCCCTGCGGCATCGCGCGGCCCGCCGCGGCCTCCTTGCCGAACCACTGCGGCGCCGATCGGTAGGTGTCGAGTTCGGTGCGCAGATCACGCAGCCGGGTGAGGAACTCCTCATCCTCGGCGAGTTCGTTCAGGCGCGCCGAATCGATCTCGGCGAGCAGTCGGACCGGATCGCCGGACGCGGCCCACAGGGCCGGATCGATCGTCGCGAACAGATCCTGGGTGGCCGTGTGCCACACCCAGCGGAGGTTGTGGGCGAGGACGGCGAGGTCGACCAGCGGCGTGGGCAGGGGAACTCGGACCGTGAACCGGCGGAATGCTTTCACAGCTGCCAACGCTACCCAGGACGAGGCCGCCCTGCGACCGATGCGATGGTGGTGCGTGAGCCGTTCACGAGCTGGACATCTAGGCTCGATCACATGCAGCGAATCATCGGTACCGAGGTGGAGTACGGGATCTCCGCACCCGGCGACCCGACCGCGAATCCGATCATGACGTCCACGCAGGCCGTCCTGGCATATGCCGCGGCCGCGGGGGTGCCCCGGGCCAAGCGCACACGCTGGGACTACGAGGTCGAGTCGCCACTGCGCGACGCCCGCGGATTCGACCTCGGACGCGGTGGTGGCCCCGCCCCGATCATCGACGCCGACGAGATCGGTGCGGCCAACATGATCCTCACCAACGGGGCGCGGCTCTACGTCGACCACGCGCACCCGGAGTACTCCGCACCCGAGGTCACCGACCCGCTCGACGCGGTGCTGTGGGACAAGGCCGGAGAACGGGTGATGGAGGCCGCCGCCCGGCATGTCGCCAGTGTGCCCGGTGCGCCGCGACTCCAGCTGTACAAGAACAACATCGACGGCAAGGGCGCCTCCTACGGCACCCACGAGAACTATCTGATGAGCCGGGACACGCCGTTCACCGCGGTGATCAACGGGCTCACCACCTTCTTCGCCTCCCGGCAGGTGATCTGCGGATCCGGCCGGGTCGGGATCGGCCAGTCCGGCGACGAGGCCGGCTACCAGCTGTCCCAGCGCGCCGACTACATCGAGGTGGAGGTGGGCCTGGAGACCACGCTCAAGCGCGGCATCATCAACACCCGCGACGAGCCGCACGCCGACCCGGAGCGCTACCGCAGGCTGCACGTGATCATCGGCGACGCCAACCTCGCCGAGACCGCCACCTATCTCAAGGTGGGGACCACCGCACTGGTCCTCGACCTGATCGAGGCCGGTGTGGACTTCTCCGATCTCGAGCTGGCCCGCCCGGTGCAGGCCGTGCACACCATCAGCCACGACCCGTCGCTGCAGGCGACGGTCGCGCTGACCAGCGGCCGCGAGCTCACCGGTCTGGCACTGCAGCGCGAGTACCTCGATCGGTGTACCACCTTCCACGAGCGGGAGAACTCCGACGACGAGCGGGTCATCGACGTGCTGCACACGTGGGCCGACGTGCTCGACAAGCTCGAGCGCGACCCGATGGAATGCGCCGACATCCTCGACTGGCCTGCCAAGCTCCGGATCATGGAGGGTTTCCGGCAGCGCGAGGGGCTCGGCTGGTCGGCACCACGGCTGCAGCTGATCGACCTGCAGTACTCCGACGTGCGCCTGGACAAGGGGCTCTACAACCGCCTCGTCGCCCGCGGCTCGATGAAGCGGCTCACCGACGAGGCCGACGTGATGCGGGCGATCACCGAGCCCCCGACCAACACCCGCGCGTACTTCCGTGGCGAGTGTCTGCGCCGGTTCGGTGCCGATGTCGCCGCGGCCAGCTGGGACTCGGTGATCTTCGACCTCGGCGGCGACTCGCTGGTCCGCATCCCGACCCTGGAACCGTTGCGCGGCAGCCGCGCCCACGTCGGGAAGCTGCTCGACTCGGTGGATTCGGCCGCCGAGCTCGTCGACCAGCTGACCAACTGATCACCGCCGAAAGGTCATTCGGACTTCTCCTCGTGTTCTGCCCGACCTGAACCCACTCGCGCCGGTAGTGTGGACCTACCGGCGGGAGTCGGGATGCAAGACCGGCAACGTGTTTGCACCGCGCGGCGGCCGCCGGGCCGCCGCCGAGAGAAGGGGCCAGGCAGATGGCGCAGGAACAGACCAAGCGTGGTGGCGGCGACGACGACGGCGACCTCGGCCCCGACGGCGGCGCGGGCCAGGAACGCCGCGAGAAGCTCGCCGAGGACACCGATGATCTGCTCGACGAGATCGACGACGTGCTCGAGGAGAACGCCGAGGACTTCGTCCGCGCCTACGTGCAGAAGGGCGGCCAGTGAGCGACAGGTTCGGTTCACTGCCCGGTAGTCCCACCCATCGACCCGCACCGAGCCTCGGCGCAGACATCTCCTCGTTCACCGACTACATCCGGGCGCATGCGCCCGAGCAGCTCCCGTCTGCCCGGGCCGACCGGATGGCCGCGATGACCGGCGCCGATGCCTCCGAGATCCCGCACGGCACCACGATCGTCGCGATCAGCTTCCCCGGCGGGGTGATCCTCGCCGGGGACCGGCGGGCCACCATGGGCAATCTGATCGCCACCCGCGACGTGCAGAAGGTGTACATCACCGACGAGTTCTCGGCCGCCGGCATCGCCGGCACCGCCGGGATCGCGATCGAGATGGTGCGCCTGTTCACCGTCGAACTCGAGCACTACGAGAAGATCGAGGGCGTCCCGCTCACGCTGGACGGAAAGGTCAGCCGCCTGGCATCGATGGTGCGCGGCAACCTGGCCGCCGCCATGCAGGGCCTCGCGGCGATCCCGCTGCTCGTCGGATACGACATCGACCACGACGACCCGTCCGAACGCGGCCGGATCTTCTCCTTCGACGTCGCCGGTGACCGGCACGAGGAGTTCGGCGGGTACACCGCGATCGGTTCCGGTTCTGTGTTCGCCAAGTCGTCGATGAAGAAGCTCTTCCGCTCCGACCTCGACGAGGCCGGGGCGCTCGCGGTGGCCGTCGAGGCGTTGTACGACGCCGCCGACGACGACACCGCCACCGGTGGACCCGACATCGTCCGCAAGATCTTCCCGACCGCGGTGGTCGTGGGTGCCGACGGTGCCCGGGAGGTCGACCCGTCCGACATCGAGTCCGCGGCCCGCGCGATCGCCGACCGCCGCGCCGCCGAGCACGAAGGAGATGTGCGGTGACGTTCCCGTACTACGCCAGCGCCGAGCAGATCATGCGCGATCGCTCGGAGCTGGCCCGCAAGGGAATCGCGCGGGGCCGCAGCGTCGTGATCCTGACCTACGCCGACGGTGTGCTGTTCGTCGCGGAGAATCCCTCCAACACCCTGCGCAAGACCAGCGAGATCTACGACCGCATCGGGTTCGCCGCGGTCGGCAAGTACAACGAGTTCGAGAGTCTGCGCAAGGCCGGCATCCAGCTCGCCGACCTGCGGGGTTACAGCTACGACCGCAACGACGTGTCGGCGTTGTCGCTGGCCAACACCTACGCCAACGCCCTCGGTTCGGTGTTCACCGAGCAGGCCAAGCCCTACGAGGTCGAGTTGTGTGTGGCCGAGGTGTCACGTCCGGGTAAGCCCCGGCCGTCCCAGCTGTACCGGATCTCCTACGACGGTTCGATCGCCGACGAGACCCGGTTCCTGGTGATGGGTGGTGCCACGGAATCCATCGCGGCGGCATTGCGGGAGTCCTACCAGCCCGATCTGCCGTTGGCGCAGGCCCTCGGTACCGCCGTCGCGGCGCTGTCCACACCCGCCGACACCGGCAGTTCCGGACAGGCCGCGGCACCGCGCGAGCTGAGTCCGTCCGATCTCGAGGTCGCCGTCCTGGACCGCAACCGGCCCCGACGCGCGTTCAAGCGCCTGGCGCCGGCGCGGGTCGAGGAACTGCTCCCGGCACCGCCGGCCGATGCCGACGCCGGGGCACCCGATGCCGGGACCGCCGGAACCGTGCCGACCGACGGCGAGGGGAGTGGCGGTGAATCCTGAACCGAACCGGGTCAATCCTGAACTGGCCGGGGCGAATCCGCCGCGCGCCGACCGCCTCGACCGGGCCTTTCACGAGTAGGGTTGAACCGTGCAGCGTCGAATCATGGGTATCGAGACCGAGTTCGGTGTCACGTGCACCTTCCACGGTCACCGTCGGCTGAGTCCGGACGAGGTGGCGCGCTACCTGTTCCGGCGGGTGGTGTCGTGGGGCCGGTCGTCCAACGTTTTCCTCCAGAACGGTGCCCGGCTGTATCTCGACGTTGGGTCGCATCCGGAGTACGCGACCGCCGAGTGCGACGGGCTGATCCAGCTGATCAACCACGACCGCGCCGGTGAGCTCGTGCTGGAGGACCTCCTGGTCGACGCCGAACAGCGCCTGGCCGACGAGGGTATCGGCGGCGACATCTACCTGTTCAAGAACAACACCGACTCCGCGGGCAACTCGTACGGCTGCCACGAGAACTATCTCGTCGTGCGGGCCGGCGAGTTCTCCCGGATCTCCGATGTGCTGCTGCCGTTCCTGGTGACCCGGCAGCTGATCTGCGGGGCGGGCAAGGTCCTGGCCACGCCGAAGGCCGCGACCTTCTGCCTGTCACAGCGTGCCGAGCACATCTGGGAGGGCGTGTCGTCGGCCACCACGCGGTCACGGCCGATCATCAACACGCGCGACGAGCCGCACGCCGACGCCGAGAAGTACCGCCGCCTGCACGTGATCGTCGGCGACTCGAACATGGCCGAGATGACCACCATGCTCAAGGTCGGCTCGGCGACACTCGTGCTGGAGATGATCGAGGCCGGTGTCGCATTCCGGGATTTCGCCCTCGACAATCCGATCCGCGCGATCCGCGAGGTCAGCCACGATCCCACCGGGCGTCGTCCGGTGCGGCTGGCCGGGGGTCGGCAGGCGACCGCATTGGAGATCCAGCGCGAATACCACGCGCGTGCCGTCGAGCATCTGGTCAACCGGCAGCCGGATCCGGAGATGGACATGGTGGTCGACCTGTGGGGCCGGGTGCTCGACGCGGTCGAGGCCGACGACTTCTCCAAGGTCGACACCGAGATCGACTGGGTGATCAAGCGCAAACTGTTCCAGCGCTATCAGGACCGGTACTCGATGGAGCTGTCGGATCCGAAGATCGCGCAGCTCGACCTCGCCTTCCACGACATCAAGCGCGGACGCGGCGTGTTCGACCTGCTCACCCGCAAGGGACTGGTCCGGCGGGCCACCACCGACGAGACGATCGCCACCGCGGTCAACGAGCCACCCCAGACCACCCGGGCGAAGCTGCGTGGCGACTTCATCTCGGCCGCGCAGAAGGCCGGGCGTGACTTCACCGTCGACTGGGTGCATCTGAAGCTCAACGATCAGGCGCAACGCACCGTCCTGTGCAAGGACCCGTTCCGCAGTGTGGACGAGCGCGTCGATCGCCTGATCGCCTCCATGTGAGCCGTAGGGTCACAGGCGTGGCAACCAAGTCTTCCGCGACGCGGATCTCGAAGGTGGAGCGTCAGCTCAATCTGGTGATCTGTCTGCTGACGACGCGTCAGTACGTGACCGCCGACTACATCCGACGCAACGTGGCCGGCTATCAGGACGACGACCGGTCCGTCGAGGCGTTCAACCGGATGTTCGAGCGCGACAAGACCGAACTGCGGGAGCTCGGCATCCCGCTGGTCACCGGACAGTCGGTGGGTGGGCACGGCAGCGACGGCTACCGGATCAACCGGGACAGCTACGACCTGCCCGACATCACCCTGGATCGTGACGAGGCCGCCGCGATCGCCATGGCCGCGGCGCTGTGGGACACCCCGGAGATCTCGGCGATCTCACAGACCGCGGTGCTCAAGCTCCGCGCCGCCGGATTCGATGTCCGCGCCGAGGACGAGATCGGTGTGTCCGCTGCCGACTCCACCCGGTCGATGGGATCGGAGACGAGTCTGGGGGCCCTGCTCGCCGCGATCGACGCCCAGCAGGCGGTCACCTTCACCTATCGCGCGGGCAGCACCGCGGCCGGCATGACCCGCACCCTCGAACCGTGGGGTGTGGTGACCCATCGCGGACGCTGGTACGTCGTCGGCCACGATCGTGGTCGCGCCGACACCCGAACATTCCGGTTGAGCCGTATCTCGGAGGTCACCCCGATCGCCGAACCTGATCCGGTGGCGGTGCCCGAGGGGACCGATCTGCAGGCGATCGTCACCGCGGCGGTCGATTCCGCGGTCGGTTCCGACGGCCGCGTCGCCGGTATCTGGGTGGCCGCCGGCCGTGCCGCCGGGCTGCGTCGCCTGGCCCGTGCCGCCCGGCCCCACACCGTCGACGGTGAGCAGGGTTCGCTGCTCGACATCGAGATCAGGTCGCTGTCGGCGCTGACCCGGCTGGTCCTCGGCGCCGGTGCCGACGCCGTGGTGCTGTCGCCGCCGGAACTGCGCACGGCCGTGATCACCGCACTCGACGAGCTGACCGGGGTGCAGGCGTGATGGCCATCGCACAACCGTCCCGGCTGAACCGGCTCCTCGCACTCGTCCCGTACTTCCTGGCCCGCAACGGGATCTCGGTCGAGCAGGCATCCGCCGACCTCGGCGTCACCCCGAAGCAACTCACCAAGGACCTCGAGCAGCTGTTCGTCTGCGGACTGCCCGGGTACTACCCGGACGACCTGATCGAACTCGAGTTCAGCGAAGGCCACGTCCACGTCGGCTTCACCGCCGGGATGGACCGACCCCTGCGGCTCACCCCGAGCGAGGCCAGCATCCTGCTGATCGCGTTGCGCGCATTGCTGGACACCCCCGGTGCCGTCGACCGTGAGGCGGCAGGCCGCGCGATCGCGAAGATCGAACTGGCGGTCGGATCACCGGCGTTCGGGCCGGGACGGCTGTCGGTGGCCGCACCCGCCGCGGGCGTGGGGGAGAGCACCGAGGAACCTCGCTACCGTGCGGTTCGGGAGGCCGTCCGCGAGCACCGCGCGCTGGAGATCGACTACTACTCGGCCTCGCGCGACACCGTGGCACGGCGGATCGTCGACCCGATCTCGCTCGAGGCGGTGGAGAGCCACACATATCTGCAGGCCTGGTGTCGCAGCAGCGAGGGCATCCGGCTGTTCCGGTTCGACCGGATCGATGCGGCCACCGTCCTCGACGAGGCGGCCGCCCCGCCGGCCGCGGCGGGGCCGATGCAGTCGCCGATCCTGTCGGAGAACCCCGGCCTGCCGTCGGTGGTGATCGAGATGGATCCCGAGGCGCAGTGGATTCTCGACTACTACGACCTCGAACCGGTGGAGAACCTCACCGATCGCACGGATCCGTCGGCACCGGTCCGCGCCCGCCTCGTCTACGGTTCGGCGGAGTGGCTGACCCGGTTCCTGCTCGGGTTCGCCGGTCGGGTGCGAGCGGTCGACGAACCGGACATCGGTCGGGCCGTTGCCGAGCACGCCAGGCGGGCCCGAGCGCGCTACGATAGTTGACGAGACGAATCAAAGGGGCTTTCCGATGGGTGCATTGTCGTGGTGGCATTGGGTGATCGTGCTGGTCGTCCTGGTGCTGCTGTTCGGTTCCAAGAAGCTGCCCGACGCGGCACGCGGTCTGGGACAGTCGCTGAGGATCTTCAAGAGCGAGGTCCAGGAGATGCAGAAGGACGGCACCACCGAGGCGCCGTCGTCGCAGGTCGAGGCGCCGCGTGAGCTGCCCGCCTCGGACAAGTCGGTGGACGCCAGTTCGGTGACCGACAACACGAAGAAGTCCGCCTAGGCGAAGCCCGGTGCGGATTCCGTTCGACCCGAGGCGCCGCAAACACAAGATCAACCCCGACGGCACCATGCCGTTGGTGGAGCATCTGCAGGAGTTGCGGTACCGCCTGCTCATCTCACTGGCCGCGATCGTCGTCACGACGATCTTCGGTTTCGTCTGGTACTCCCACGGCATCCCCGGCATCGGGTCCCTCGGTGACCTGCTCCGGGAGCCGTACTGCTCGCTGCCCGCGTCGTCGCGTGCCACGCTGACCCCCGACGACAGCTGTCGTCTGCTCGCGACCGGTCCGTTCGACCAGTTCATGCTGCGCCTGCAGGTCGCGCTGACCGCCGGGCTGGTCCTGGCCTGTCCGGTCTGGCTGTATCAGCTGTGGCAGTTCATCACCCCGGGGCTGCACCAGAACGAACGCAAGTACGCGATCAGCTTCGTCAGTGCCGCGGCGATCCTGTTCGTCGCCGGTGCGGTGCTGGCCTACCTGGTGGTCGCGAAGGCCTTCCACTTCCTGCTGACCGTGGGCAACGACGTACAGGTCACCGCGCTCGCCGGCGACCAGTATTTCGGCTTCATGATCCACCTGCTGATCATCTTCGGCGTCAGCTTCGAGCTGCCGTTGCTGATCGTGGCGTTGAACCTGGTCGGTGTGCTCACCTACGCGAGGCTCAAGGCGTGGCGACGCGGCCTGATCTTCACCATGTTCGTCTTCGCCGCGATCGTCACCCCGGGTCAGGATCCGTTCACGATGCTGGCGTTGGCTCTCGCGCTGACGATCCTGCTCGAGGTCGCGATCCAGATCGCACGGCTCAACGACCGCCGTCGGGGTCGGGCGAGCTCGGACTGGGCCGGGTTGTCCGACGACGAGGCGAGCCCGCTGCCCGAACCGTCCGCACGCCCCACCGCGTCGACCATCCCCGCCGCGACACCGGCACCGTCGCCGGCGCGGACCTCGGTGCGTGACCGCGCCACCTTCGACGACGTGCTCTGAGCCGATCACCCACAACCGGGTGTGCCGCGGAAGCAGGCCGCGAGCGGCGCATCACCTCCGGCACGCGCATCCGGTGCCGGAGGTGACATGCTGGAGGCGATGACTTCCAGCGACCATGTTCTCGAGCAGCCCGCTGTCCCGACCGCGTTCGACGAGTTCGCCGAACGGCTCGACTTCCGTCTCGACGATTTCCAGAGCCGTGCCTGCCGCGCCCTCGAATCCGGGCACGGGGTGCTGGTGTGCGCGCCGACCGGTGCCGGCAAGACGATCGTCGGCGAGTTCGCGGTGCACCTGGCCCTCGCGGGCGGCACGAAGTGCTTCTACACCACGCCGATCAAGGCGCTGAGCAACCAGAAGTACCACGACCTCGTCGAGGTGCACGGGGAGGCCGCGATCGGCCTGCTCACCGGCGACACCTCGATCAACTCCGACGCCCCGATCGTGGTGATGACCACCGAGGTGGTCCGCAACATGATCTACGCCCGGTCACCGGCGCTGCGCGGGCTGTCGCATGTCGTGATGGACGAGGTGCACTTCCTCGCCGACCGCTTCCGCGGTGCGGTGTGGGAGGAGGTGATCCTGCATCTGGAACCGTCGGTGCGGGTGGTCAGCCTGTCGGCCACGGTCAGCAATGCCGAGGAGTTCGGTGACTGGATCCAGACCGTCCGCGGCGACACCACCGTCATCGTCGACGAACACCGGCCGGTGCCGCTCTCGCAGCACATGCTCGTCGGCAACCGCCTGTTCGACCTGTTCGATCCGCATCCCGATGGGCACGGTGGCCGTGCCAAGGTGAACCCCGAGCTCAAGCGCCACATCCGGCACAAGATCCTGCTCGCCGAGGAGCACGACGACCGGCGCGGCGGACGGCGGTCGGGACGGGGCCGCGGTGGTGGCCGGGGCGGAGGACTGCCGCGGCCGCAGGTGGTCGCCCGGCTGGAACGGGAGGGACTGCTCCCGGCGATCGGGTTCATCTTCAGTCGCGTCGGCTGCGACGCCGCACTCGCCCAGTGTCTGCGCTCGGGACTGCACCTGCTGACCCCCGAACAGGTCGCCGAGGTCGACGAGGTGGTCGACCGGCACCTGACCGAACTCTCCCCGGCCGACGCCGACATCCTCGGCGTCGAGGAGTGGCGGGCCGGCCTGCGGCGCGGCTTCGCCGCACACCACGCGGGTCTGCTCCCGACCTTCCGGCACACCGTCGAGGAACTGTTCGTCCGCGGTCTGGTGCGGATGGTGTTCGCCACCGAGACGCTGGCGCTCGGGATCAACATGCCGGCCCGGTCGGTGGTCCTCGAGCGGCTCGTCAAGTTCAACGGCGAGGCGCACGTCGATCTCAGTCCCGGCGAGTTCACCCAGCTCACCGGCCGCGCCGGGCGCCGCGGGATCGACGTGGAGGGCCACGCCGTGGTGGTGTGGACCCCCGAGATCGTCCCCGAACAGGTCGCCGGACTGGCCGGTGCGCGCACCTTCCCGCTGCGCAGTTCGTTCGCCCCCGAGTACAACATGGCGGTCAATCTGCTCGGCCGCCTCGGTCTCGAGGGGTCGCGCGACCTGCTCAACCGTTCGTTCGCACAGTTCCAGGCCGACCGCTCGGTGGTGGGCGATGCCCGCAAACTCGACGAGCAGTCGGTCCGGCTGCGGCGTCTCGACGTACAACTGATCACCGCCGCCGAGATGCGGGGGATCGATCCCGGCGTGGTCACCGGTGGCCCCGACGGCCCCGACGACCCGGACGCCGACCACTCTCATGGCGACGGCCCGGACGGTGACGACCCGTACCGGGGCTTCCTCGGGTACATCACACTGCGCGAGGACATTCGCCGCCGGGAGCGGGAGGTGCGATTCGAGCGACGCACCAACACCCACGAGAACATCGCCGCCGAACTCGCCGCGCTCAAGCGCGGCGCGGTGATCGGGCTGCAGGGCGGTCGCCATCGCGGTCTCGCGGTGGTCCTCGAGACCGCCGGGCAGCCGGCCGACCCCCGACCGCTGGTGCTCGTCGAGGACGGCTGGTGTGGGCGCGTCGGAGTCCGTGACTTCGTCAACCCGCCCGAGGTGCTCGGCGGGATGCGGTTGCCCAAGAACCCCGACCGCCGCACCGGCCGCGGCCGGCGCGACCTCGCGTCGGCGTTGCGCTCGACCGGGATCGAGGTTCCCAAGGGCCGCAGTCGCAAACGGGCCACCGCCGGTGAGGACGCCGAGCTGGTCCGGCTGCGGCAACGGCTCCGCGCACATCCGGCGCACACGATCGACGGAGCCGACGACCTGTTCCGGCTCGCCGAACAGCGCAACCGGGTGCTGCGCGACATCGTCAACATCGAACGCCGGATCGGCGAACGCACGTCCACCCTCGGGGTGACCTTCGACCACATCGTCGGGGTGCTCAGCGAACTCGGCTACGTCGAGTACGTGAAGGGCGCCGTCCAGGTGACGCCCACCGGCCGGTTACTCAGCCGGATCTACAGTGAGAGCGACCTGCTGGTCACCGAGTGCATCCGTGCCGGGGTCTGGGACCGGCTCGGTCCCGCCGACCTCGCCGCCGTGGTCGCGTCGATGGTGTTCGAGTCACGCCGCGAGTCCTACTCCGGTGCCGACGCCATGCCGGGTAACACCGCGCTGCGGACGGCGATCGCCGAGACCGTCGAGATCTGGCGCGACCTCACCACGGTCGAGAACCGCCATCGCGTCACACCCACCCGTGAACCCGACACCGGTTTCTCGATCGCCGTGTCGTTGTGGGTGTCGGGGCGTTCGCTCGCCGAATCGCTCGCCGCGGCCGGTGAACGCGGGCAGTTGCTGTCCCCGGGCGACTTCGTCCGCTGGAACCGGCAGGTGGTCGATCTCCTCGAACAGATCCGTCTCGGTGTGGGCGACGATTCCCCGCTCGCCGCCTCGGCACGATCGGCGGTCGGTTCGATCCGACGAGGCGTGGTGGCCGCAGAACTCAGCTGAGCGAGCGGGACCCGGCCGGAGTATCCCGATGGGGAAGACACCATCCGACCGACACCACGCCGACGCGTGGTCTCGAGTCGGTGTCTGTGCCCGATTGCTGCGGTACGGTTGCGCACAGCAGTACGCCGGAGTGCTCCGACCAGAGGCGGGAGACAGATGAGCCACCCGAACGACCCGAATGCGCCCAGCACTCCGACACCGGGGGGAGACGGCGAGGAGCGCACGGAGGTCGTGCAGGTCCCGGGCACGCCGCCCGGAGGCAACCCGCCCGCCGCACCCGCCCCGCCGACAACGGTGACCCCGCCCCCGGGATATGCCCCGCCGGGGTACACACCGCCGCCCGGACCGGCAGGCAATCCGTACGGTGCCCCGGCCCAGGGTGCGCCGGGACAGTACAACCCGACCCAGATTTCACCGACCGGTCCACCTTCCCAGCCGGGCTATGGCGCTGATCCCGGGCAGCAGGCGGCCTACGGACAGCCCGGTGGTTATGGACAGCCCGCCGGTTACGGCGCGCCGGCCGGCTACGGTCAGCAGCCCCAGGATCCGTCCGCGTACCCCGGGACCCCGTCGTATCCGGGGGCACCGGCGAACGCCGGCTACGGTCAGTCGAGTCAGCCCGGTACCGCCGGATTCGGGCAGTTCGCCCAGCCCGGCCAACCAGGACAGGGTCAACCGGGTCAGGGACAACCGGGACAGGGACAACCGGGTCAGTTCGGGTACGGCCAACCCGGTGACCAGTTCGCCGGTATGGCCACCCAGCCCCAGAAGAAGGGCCTGTGGCGTGTGCTCATCGGGGTCGGTGCGCTGCTGATCGTCGCCGCGGTGGCGATAGTGGTGACCGGCTGGCTGTGGTGGTGGCCCCGTGAACTCGACCAGAACGCCGCCCAGGACGGCGTGAAGAACGTCCTGGTCGAGCAGTACAAGATCGACAACGTCTCCGATGTCAGTTGCCCGTCCGGACAGCGGGTGAAACAGGGCAGCTCCTTCACCTGCTCACTCACCGTCGGCGGCCAGAAGCAACAGGTCAAGGTGACCTTTCTCGACGACGACGGCAAGTACGAGGTCGCCCGTCCGACCAGCTGATCCGACACCCGCCCCGACGCGAGATGCGCCGGGGCGGGTGTGGTCAGCGTGCCGGTGTGAAATCCCAGCCCAGCGCCGTGGAAAGCCGGGTGACCGAGGCGCCGATGCCGAGTTCGGTGACGAGGTCGGCCAGGCGGGCCGGGTCCGCCGGTGCCGACGGCAGGGTGTCGGGACCGCTGGTGACGGTGTCGGCATCGGTGCGGACGAACACCACCGGACGCGCCACCCCGAGGTAGTCACCGGCCGCGATCATCGCCTTGCGAGGACGCGTCGCCAAGCCCGATCCGGGATCGGCGGCGGCCGCCTCCAGGGCGTCGAGGTCGCCGTATTCGCTGATCAGCTTCGCGGCGGTCTTCTCGCCGATACCGGCCACCCCGGGCAGCCCGTCGGACGGGTCACCGCGCAGGATCGACATCTCGGCATAGGCGGAGCCGGCGCGGGCCGCCGGTACCGCATACTTCTCGGCCACCTCGACCGGACCCATCAGCTCCGCCTTGGCCAGGCCGCGGCCGACGTAGAGCACGCGCACCGCCACCGGGTCGTCGGTCACCACCTGCAACAGGTCGCGGTCACCACTGACCACCAGCACCGGATCGGTGGTCTCGGCGAACGCCAGGGTGCCGATCACGTCGTCGGCCTCGCAGCCCTGCGCGCCCGATGTGGCGATCCCGGCGGCGCCGAGCACGTCCATGATCATGTCGACCTGCGGGGTCAGGGTGTCGGGTACCTCCTCGACGTCGGCACCCGCACGATGGCCGTCGGCGGCGACGGGCGCGGCCTGTGCCACCCGATGCGCTTTGTACGACGGGATCAGCTCGGTGCGGAACGCCGGTCGCCAGTCCAGGTCGAGGCACACCACGAGCCGACTCGGGGACTCGCGGTTCACCAGATTCGCGATGGTGTCGACGAACCCGCGGACCGCGTTCACCGGGCGGCCGTCCGGTGCGGTCATCTTCTCCGGCAGGGCGTAGAACGAGCGGAACCACAGGCTGGCCCCGTCGAGCAACATCAGCGATCCGGTCATGCCCACACTCTCTCATCCCGCGCCGACACACTCGTCATCCCGGCCCGATCGGCCCGTCCCGGCGCCGGGCCCGACACGCGGTCATCGCGGCCCGACATGCGGTCCGAGGATCGGCATGCCGGCGCGTAGGCTGCCCTGCATGACCACCGCCCCCCGTTTCGGTTCGGATGTCTACGGCACGCGCCTGGCCCGCGCCGCCCAGCTCACCGCCGACGCCGGTCTCGACGCGCTGATCGTCTCGCCGGGACCGGATCTGCGGTATCTGGTGGGATCGCGCGCGGACACCTTCGAACGGCTCACCGCACTGGTGGTTCCCGCCGCCGGTGCACCACGGCTCGTCGTGGCCCGGTTGGAGGTGCCGTCGCTGGCCGAGTCCGCGGTGCTCGACCTCGGTCTCGAGGTGGACGACTGGGTCGACGGCCAGGACGCACACGCCATCGCCCTCGGTGCCCTCGCCGCGGGTTCGGCCGTCGCGGTGTCCGAGGCGATGCCCGCCCTGCATGTGATCCCCTTCGCCGAGAAGGTGGGCGCTACACCGCAATTGGCGACGCCGGTGCTGCGGGAGCTGCGCATGGTCAAGGACGACGCCGAGATCGAGGCACTACGTACCGCCGGAGCTGCGATCGACCGTGTCCATGCGCGGATGGGGGAGTTCCTGCGCCCCGGACGCACCGAGCGTGAGGTGGCCGCCGACATCGCCGCCGCGATCGTCGACGAGGGCCACACCGGCGCCGAGTTCGTGATCGTCGGTTCGGGCCCCAACGGTGCCGACCCGCACCACGAGTTCTCCGATCGGATCATCGAGGGCACCGACATCGTGGTGATCGACATCGGCGGACCGGTGGAACCCGGCTACAACTCGGACTCCACCCGGACCTACTGCTTCGCCGAACCGCCCGCCGAGGTCGCCGACGCCTATGCGGCACTCCAGCATGCCCAGTCCCTGGCCATGGCCGCGGTCCGACCGGGGGTCACCGCCGAGTCGATCGACGCGGCCGCCCGTGATGCGCTGCGGGAACAGGGCCTGGCCGAGGTGTTCATCCACCGCACCGGCCACGGGATCGGGTTGTCGGTGCACGAGGAGCCCTACATCGTCGAGGGCAACGATCTCGTGCTGCGACCCGGGATGGCCTTCAGTGTGGAACCGGGCGTGTACTTCTCGGGCCGCTGGGGCGCCCGGATCGAAGACATCGTGGTGGTCACCGACGACGGTGGCGAGCCGCTCAACACCCGGCCGCACGACCTCGTGGTCCTGTAGGCCACCGGCCCGTCCGGGGCCGCGGCCCCGGACGGGTCAGCCGAGCAGGGTGTGCGAGCCCATCACCCGCTCCACCTGCACCTCGATCACCACACGCCGCGGATTGGGTTTGGGCCGGCGGTACCGGGCGGCATAGCGGCGTTCGGCGTCGGCGACCTGATCGGGTTCGCGCCGGATCGTCGCCTTGCCCTCCAGGGTCAGCCAGCGCGGGCCGTCCACATGGGTCAGGGCGGCATAGCCGCCGCGCTCGACGTTGCGCACCTTGTGGCTGCCGTCGAACGTGATCACCCTGGCGACGGCCGCCTCGGCGTCGTAGGTGAAGCCCACCGCCACCACATGCGGAGTCCCGTCGGCGCGCAAGGTGGCCAGGCTGGCCAGGTGGTACTCGGACAGGAACTCGAGTGCGGCCGGGCCCAGATCGGCATGCGAGCGTGACATGGCCCCAACCCTACGGACGGTCGACGGCCGATGGGATACTCACCCCGTGACCTCGCATCGCAGCGCCCCCGGTTCCATCGTCGTGTTCGGTGGACGTAGCGAGATCGGTGTCGCACTGGCCACCCGCCTGTGCGCGGACCGGCCGGTGGTGCTGGCGGCCCGGCGTCCCGACGACCTCGCCGATCAGCAGGCGGCAGTGCTCGGCGCGGGAGCGCGCTCGGTCGCCACGGTGGCCTTCGACGCCGACGACACCGGTTCCCATCCCGCTCTGATCGAGCAGATCGTCGCCGAGCACGGGCCGATCGAGGCGGCCATCATCGCCTTCGGCATCCTCGGTGACCAGGTCCGCGCGGAGACCGATGTCGCCCACGCGCTGCAGATCGCACACACCGACTACCTCGCACAGATCGGCGTCCTCACGCCGCTCGCCACCGCACTGCGCACCCAGGGTTCGGGAACCCTGATCGTGTTCTCGTCGGTCGCCGGTGTTCGCGTGCGGCGCGCCAACTACGTCTACGGGTCCACCAAGGCCGGCCTCGACGGATTCGCCAGCGGTCTCGCAGATGCCCTGCACGGCACCGGGGTTCGGCTGTTGCTCGCACGTCCCGGATTCGTCGTCGGTGCGATGACCGCGGACCTGATGGCCACGGGCGTACGGCCCGCCCCGTTCTCGGTCACCGCCGATCAGGTGGCCGACGCGGTGGCACGCGCGTACCGGAAGGGACGCGGCGAGGTGTGGATCCCGGGACTGTTGCGCCCGATGTTCTTCGGCATGCGCCTGTTGCCGCGCGCGATCTGGCGGCGACTGCCCCGATGAGCGAGATCGATTCGACCGGAACGGAATCCGGCACGTCGCAACCGAACTCCCCGAGCATCGTCGTCGTCGGGATCGGCGCCGACGGCTGGGACGGCCTGTCCGGTCGCGCCCGGCGCGCATTGCAGTCGGCGACGACGATCATCGGCTCACGCCGGCAACTCGATCTCCTCGCCGACGTCCCGGCCACACGTGTGGCGTGGCGGTCACCGATGTCGGCACACCTCGCCGAGGTGATCGGCAGTGCCCGCTCCGATGCCGTCCCGGCCGATCCCGCCCAGGGCGCCACCCGATCGGGCTCCGGAGACACGCCGATCCACATCCTGGCCAGTGGCGACCCGATGTTCCACGGTATCGGTACCTCGTTGATCCGTGAGCTGGGTGCCGAGCACGTCACGATCATCCCCGCGGTGTCGAGTGCCGCGCTGGCCTGTGCGGCGCTGGGCTGGGATGCCGCACACACGCCGGTGGTCAGCACCGTCACCGCGCCGGTTTCGGTGATCGTCGGGGCCCTGTCGCGGGGAAACCGGTTCCTGATCCTCAGCCGTGACGGCACCACGCCCGCGCAGATCGCCGATCTGATGACCGCCCAGGGGTTCGGTGACTCGTCGATGACGGTGCTCGAACAGCTCGGTGGGCCGGCCGAACGTCGACACTCCGCGCGCGCCGTCGCCTGGGACGAACCGCTGGTCGACCCGCTCAACATCGTCGCGGTGGACTGCGTCGGTCCGCGGCGCACACCGCTGCCGGGCCGCCCCGAGGACGCCTACGCCCACGACGGCCAGATCACCAAGTCCACCGTGCGTGCACTGACCGTCTGCGCGCTCGAACCGGCCGGTGCGCAGGTGTTGTGGGACATCGGTTCCGGGTCCGGCAGTGTCGCCGTCGAGTGGCTGCGTGCCGATGCCGACGGCCGTGCGGTGGCCTTCGAGGTGCGCACCGACCGGGCCGTCCACATCCCCGACAATGCGGACCGGTTCGGCGTCGGCGACCGGATCACGGTGCTCGGCGGTTTCCCGCAGGCCCTCACCGATTCCACGCCGCAACCCGATGCGGTGTTCATCGGTGGTGGTCTCGACACGCCGATGCTGGAGCGGGTGTGGGCCGCACTCGGTGTGGGTGGACGGCTCGTGATCAACGCGGTGACCATCGAGAACCAGACCCTGCTGACCACCTGGGCCGCTCGCCACGGCGGCATACTGCGCCGGATCGGCGTCGAGACGGCCGCCCCGCTCGGCGGTTTCACCACCTGGCGGCCCGCACTACCGATCGTGCAGTGGACCGTCGACAAGTACCCGGATGGGGGAGAGCCCACATGGCCGTCTACATGATCGGTGCGGGACCCGGCACCGCAGACCTCCTGACCGTGCGCGCGGCGCGCATCCTGGCACGCTGCCAGACATGCGTCGTGGCCGGATCGCTGGTGCCCGACGACGTCCTCGACCTGTGTCCGCCGGGGGCGACGATCGTCGACACCGCGCGGATGCCGTTGGCCGACATCGTCGAGCACATCGTCGCCGCCGACCGTGCCGGCCACGACGTCGCACGTCTGCATTCCGGCGACCTCTCCTTGTATTCGGCACTGACCGAACAGGTTCGGGAGTTGAAGGCGCGTGGCCTCGAGGTGCGGTCGGTACCGGGCGTGCCGGCGTTCGCCGCTGCGGCCGCGGCCCTGGAGACCGAGCTGACGGTGCCCGGGATCGGGCAGAGCCTGCTGATCACCCGGGTCTCGACGCTGTCCACCGACATGCCGGCGGGGGAGGACCTCGCCGAACTCGCCGCCACCGGTGTCACCATGGCGCTGCACCTCGCGGCGCACCGCACCGAGCAGATCGTCGAGGCGCTCACACCGCACTACGGTGCCGACTGCCCCACCGCCACCGTCGCCTTCGCCTCCCGGCCGGAGCAGCAGACCGTGCGGTGCACACTCGCCGAGCTCCCGGAAGCGTTGGCGCGTGCCGGAATCCGCAAGACCGCCGTGATCTTCGTCGGCCGGGTCCTCGACGCCGTCGACAACCCGGACCGGCTCGACAGCTACCTGTACTCCCAGTCGCGGATGACCAAGCTGCGCGATGACTGCCAGGCACATCCGTGACGGTCCTGATCCTCGGCGGGACCGGGGAGGCCCGTGCCCTCGCCCGCTCCCTCCACGAGGGCGGCGTCGAGGTGATCAGTTCCCTCGCCGGGCGGGTCGCCGACCCGCGCCTGCCCGTCGGCCCGGTCCGCATCGGCGGCTTCGGCGGGATCGGACCGATGACGGACTGGTTGCGCGGCAACGGCATCCGAGTGGTCGTGGACGCCACCCATCCGTTCGCCGCCACCATCACCGCGCATGCGGTGACCGCGTGCACTGACGCCGGCATCCCGCTCCTGCGGCTGCGCCGTCCGGCATGGGCGCCAGGGCCCGAAGACGGCTGGCAACGGGTGCCCACCTTGGCGGAGGCAGCCCGGATTCTCGGTGATGGTGCGCCGCGGCGCGTGCTGCTCACCACCGGACGACAGGACGTGGGGGAGTTCGCCGGGGTCGAGTCGGCATGGTTCCTGATCCGCGTCGTCGACCCACCGACCGCGGCTCTCCCGCCGCACCACGAGATCCTGCGCTCCAGAGGGCCCTACCGTCTCGAGGCCGAGCGAGAGCTGCTGCGCGAGAATCGGATCGACACCCTGGTCACCAAGGACAGCGGCGGGGAACTGACCCGGCCGAAGCTCGACGCCGCCCGTGAGCTCGGTGTGCAGGTGATCATGGTGGATCGCCCGGCCGAACCGGCGGGCCTGCGCACCGTCGACGCCGTCCCCGATGCTCACACCTGGGTGATCCAGCAGCTGAGCTGACCGATCTCGTCAGAACGTCGCGGCCCAATCAGCCACTGGTGGTTGATGGTTGACTGTTCTCGGATCAATCATCAACGGGCGGTGGTTGGTTGGTGGTTGAGCCGTCGAGGAGCGTAGCGACGAGGCGTGTCGAAACCTCGGTGGGCCGACGTCGGCGTCGCAACCACTTCGGAGGTGGTCGCCACCCGTCGTGGGTGGCGGAGATTTCGACTCGGGTCCTCGCCTTTGCGGCTCGGTCCCGGCTCAATCATCAACGGGTAGTTTGTGGTTGACTATTCCCGGCTCAATCACATACGGGTAGTAGTTGGTTGATTATTTTCGGCTGAATCATGAACGGGTGGTGGTTGGTTGGTGGTTGAGCCGTCGAGGAGCGTAGCGACGAGACGTGTCGAAACCTCGGTGGGCCGACGTCGGCGACGCAACCATTTCGGAGGTGGTCACCCCGCAGCGTGGGTG